>CAIWDB010000001.1 GCA_903911305.1 uncultured Methylococcaceae bacterium
TAAACGGCCTGGCAGGTTTCCTAAACCTGTCAGGTCTGTTTCTTTAAGGCGTACTCAACACGGGGCAATTCGCACCATGATGACGCACCCACTGTTCCCGTTGCCCCTTCTTATGCATGTTATTTGACCTAATTATCTGATAAATATAATCTAATAATCTAGGCATGATTGATGCAATTTGTAAACCATGAAAATGTTTTCGGATGCGTGTTTAAACACATTGATGTATGCCAAAAGCCTGATTTTTCCTTGGTTAGTCTAAAATAGACCCGCATCCAAAAACTTATTCAACAGGTAGTCAAAATGACGGCAAACAACTCCCCCCCTCCCACACCCCATTCCGGCCTCATCGCTTGGGTGGATGAGATAGTAGAACTCTGTCAACCGGACCAGGTGCATTGGTGCGATGGATCTAAAGAGGAATACGACCGGCTGTGTGAGAAAATGGTGGGCTCCGGCACCTTTATTCGCCTTAACCCGGAGAAGCGTCCCAACAGTTTTTTGTGCCGATCCGATCCCTCGGATGTGGCTCGGGTTGAAGATAAAACCTATATATGCAGCGCTAAAAAGGAGGATGCCGGACCGACCAACAACTGGTCCGACCCGGTTAGCATGAAGGAAACACTAACCAATCTGTTCCATGGCAGTATGCGGGGTCGCACACTATATGTAGTTCCTTTCTCCATGGGTCCAATTGGTTCACCCATCGCACACATTGGCGTTGAACTGACCGATTCCCCCTATGTGGCCGTGAACATGCGCATTATGACGCGCATGGGCAGCAAAGTTTTGGAGCAGCTTGGCAGCGACGGTGATTTTGTCCCGTGCCTTCATTCCGTAGGGAGACCCTTGGAACCGGGCGAACAAGACAGTGCTTGGCCTTGCAACAAGACGGTCAAGTATATCGTCCATTTTCCCGAAACCCGTGAAATTTGGTCTTACGGTTCGGGTTATGGCGGCAATGCCCTGTTGGGTAAAAAGTGTTTCGCGCTGCGCATTGCATCGACAATAGCCAAGACTGAGGGCTGGTTGGCCGAGCATATGTTGATTCTCGGCATTGTATCGCCTGAAGGTGAGAAAACCTATATTGCCGCCGCTTTCCCTAGTGCCTGTGGCAAGACCAATCTGGCGATGCTAGTTCCGCCGGACGCATTCGCTGGATGGAAGATCACCACGATTGGTGACGACATTGCTTGGATCAAGCCTGGCAAGGATGGCAGACTCTATGCGATTAACCCAGAAGCGGGGTTCTTCGGTGTGGCGCCGGGCACGTCTGAAAAATCCAACCCCAATGCGATGGCAAGTCTGCACGGCAACTGCATTTTCACTAATGTCGGGCTGACCCCGGATGGCGATGTGTGGTGGGAAGGCATGACTAAACAGCCACCGGAGAGTTTGACTGATTGGCAGGGCAAACAATGGACACCGCAGATTGCCAAGGAAACCGGGGCAAAAGCCGCCCATGCCAATGCCCGGTTCACGGCGCCGGCTACCCAATGTCCTTCTATAGACCCAGCTTGGGAAGACCCGCAAGGTGTGCCAATCTCGGCTTTCATCTTCGGAGGTCGGCGGGCTTCCACAGTCCCCTTGGTTTTCGAGTCTTTCAATTGGAATTACGGCGTCTATGCGGCGGCCACGCTTGGCTCCGAAATGACGGCGGCGGCATTTGGCAAGATTGGTGAGGTGCGACGTGACCCCATGGGCATGCTGCCCTTCTGTGGTTACCACATGGGTGATTATTTCAACCACTGGTTGCAGATGGGCCATATCATCGAACATCCGCCGCACATTTTTTGCGTCAACTGGTTCCGCTTGGACGGACAGGGTGATTTCATGTGGCCTGGATTCGGTGAGAACATGCGGGTACTGAAGTGGATAGTGGACCGGGTTCGCGGACGGGTGGGCGCCAGACAAGCCCCTCTAGGTTGGATGCCACGCTACGAAGACATGGACTGGAACGGATTGCCTGAGATTTCGCCAGAGAGTTTCAAGGAACTTATGCAGGTCGATACCGAGCAATGGCAACAGGAACTCAATTTGCACGGGGAGCTTTTTGAAAAACTTCAGGAACGCCTGCCTAAGCAGTTGGTTTTAAAAAGGGAGTTGATGAAAATGAGGTTGTGGAGTTAACCATGGTGTGAGCCGCCATTGAAAAAACCTCGGACTTAAGGGTCTGCCAAGGATGGTTTGCTTTAGGCCGGTGGTTTTTTCTTTGGCGTTTTTAACAATACTTGCAATAAAATTAAAATGAGGAAAAGCCCATGTCACAAGATACCTTGACGGTAACCCATTCTCGAACCGGGGTGACCGCTGAATTACCCATTCTTGAAGGCACTTTGGGCCAGCCGACAGTTGATATCAATGCTTTCAATTCCAAATTCGGTTATTTTAGCTACGACCCCGGATTTGTCTCAACGGCCAGTTGTAAAAGTGAAATCACCTATATTGACGGTGATGCCGGCATATTACTGCATAGGGGGTATCCCATTGAGCAACTGGCAGAACGCGGGACTTTTTTGGAAACCGCCTATTTGCTAATCAATGGGGAATTGCCAACCAAACATCAATTGGACGATTTTAATCATGAAATAGGCAGCGAGGCGATGATTCACGAAGCCTTGAGGCATTTCTTTTCGGGGTTCCACTATGATGCCCATCCGATGGCGATGATGGTTGGCGTGGTGGGTTCGCTGTCCGCTTTTTACCATAGCCAAATCGACATGAACCGGCGCGACCATCGGCGTATCTCGGCGATTCGCCTGTTGGCAAAAATGCCGACCATCGCCGCTGCCTGTTACCGGCACTCCATTGGCATGCCCTTCGTCTATCCGCGTGGCGACCGCAGCTATTGCGAAAATTTCCTTAACATGATGTTTTCGGTGCCGGGGCAGAATTACCCCCTCGACCCCATCGCAGCCAAGGTGCTTAACCTGCTGTTTATCCTGCATGCCGACCATGAGCAAAATGCCAGCACATCGACGGTGCGCTTAGCCAGCAGCACGGGCGCCAACCCTTATGCCTGTATCGCCGCCGGCATTGCCGCGCTATGGGGTCCGGCGCACGGCGGAGCCAACGAGGCGGTCATCAAAATGTTGACCGAAATTGGCGATTCCAGCCAAATCCCTAAATTCATTGCCAAGGCCAAGGATAAGAATGACCCATTCAAGCTAATGGGTTTTGGGCATCGCGTGTACAAAAATTTTGACCCA
>CAIWDB010000002.1 GCA_903911305.1 uncultured Methylococcaceae bacterium
CGAAGCTTACGGAACCGCGCCACCGATCACCCTTAAATTATGTGAAACCGAGGAATTGAATAGATGAAAAACGAACATAAAAGACTACTTGAAAAACTCATGATACTGCTGGCGTTTGGCGCAGTATGGGTGATGCCTGAAACGGCAATGGCCGCGCCTTGGGACTCCACGGCCACACAGATTCTAGGCATTTTCACGGGCGGTCTTACCCGGACGATTGCCATTATTTCTGTGATCGCTTGCGGTATCGCCGCCATTGCCGGGAAGCTGTCTTGGGATTGGGCCATCAAGATCATTGTCGGCATCATCCTGATCTTTGGCGCGGCGTCCATTGTGGATTACATCATTGCTGGCGCGAGTGCTTAAGCCATGTGGCAACCGGAACAAGACGTGACGGTGACGGTTGACCCTTTGTTTGTGGGCCTGACCAGACCGGCCACCATCCTTGGAGTGCCGTATGAGGCGTTTGTCGTCGAGTTCGTGCTGGTGTCGGTGATATTTTTGGGTGTTGGAGATCCGTTCTACATGCTGCTTCTCGCTCCATTGCATGCGCTTCTCTACCTCGTCAGTTCACAGAACCCCAATGCGTTTGGGTCAATCATGATCTGGTCGATGACCAAAGGCAGATGTAAGAACACTCATTTTTGGCTAGGTGCCGCCAGTTTTTCGCCGCTCGCAACCAAGAAATGGGTCAAGTGATATTTTCTGAGACTTTCTGAGATTTTCGCCACGCGAAAATCTCACCTAGGAATTCCACTTAAAACGACAGGCAACAGCCCTCCTCGCAAGGGGTGGGCTAAACGGGAAAGACAATGGAAAACGTACAGGCAAAAACAGTTATCGACAGACGCAATAAACGCAAACTATTTTTAGGCATTACCCTATTAAACGGGATTGCCTGTTTGTTTATCGTCAATCGGTTTTCACCCTTGCATCTTGAATTTGACGATTACGCCAATAAAGTGATGACGGCCTTTATTCTGTTGGTGGTTCTGGTTTATGGGTATTTTATTCGTAAGGCAGCTAAGGAATTAAAACAAAATGATAATTCTTTAGTGTTAGGCATGACTAAATATGCCTATGTGCTCTTTATGCAATGGAGTATGTTGGTGGTTGTGGTTGCCAGTTATTTTTTAGGCGAAGTCTACATGCTGTTATTTGTGCCGCTCCATGCGATTCTTTATTTTATCGAAAAGCAGTATCCCAATGCTTTTGCCTTAAATGATTTATCCATTGAAAAAACATAATGTAAACACAAAAACATTAGGATAAAGGATTAGAAAATGAGCGCCAAACCTAAATATGCTGCCGCCCTTAAAAACGAAGTCGATGCTTCGGATTTTATCCCGTATTCAAGCCATGTCACCCAAGACATCATCAAGCTTGAGAGTGGCGATTATCTGAAAATCCTCAGGCTGCAAGGTGCGGCCCATGAGAGCGCGGACATCCAGGACATCAATATTTGGCATGAGCAGCTTAACCATTTCATGCGCAACATTGCCTCCCCCCATGTCGCGGTTTGGTCTCATGTGGTTCGCCGGGAATATGGCGAATATCCAGACGGTGATTTCATGCCAGGTTTCTGCCGCGAATTCAATGAAAAATACAAGGGCAGTGTTTCAGGCAGGCGGATGTTGGTCAATGAGTTGTACCTGAGCATTGTGTACCGGCCACAGCCGGTGAAGTTCAACCGATTTATTGAGCTATTCGGCCAAAAGGAACATGAGCGCAGGGAAAAGCAGTTGGAGGAAATCGAGGCAATTAATGACCTAGGCGGTGCGGCTCTATCCTCGCTGGACCGCTACGAACCGGAAATGCTCGGCTGTTACGAGCATAACGGTTTCATGTTTTCGGAAATGCTTGAATTCCTCGCGTTCTTGGTCGATGGCGAGTGGCGGCGGTTTCCGCTGCCCCGTGCCGAGATAAAAGAGACGCTCTGCACGTCCCGGCCCTTTTTCGGCAAGGGCGGGTTGATGGCGCTGAATGGGCCGACTCGGACGCAGTACGCCGGCATTCTGGCGATTCAGGATTATCCAAGCAATACCTTCCCCGGCATCTTGAATGGGTTGCTCTCCCTGCCGTTTGAGTTTGTGCTGACGCAGTCGTTCACCTTTTTATCCAAGGCTAACGCGATAGGCCGGATGACTCGGCAACAGGCCCGGATGGTCAATGCCGGGGATGTTGCCGAAACCCAGATTGCCGACATTTCGGCGGCATTGGACGACCTCGTGTCCAATCGCTTCGTCATGGGGGCGCATAGCCTTTCGCTGTTGGTGTATGCGGAAGATCAAAAAGGCTTGAATGAAAATATCAATGCGGCGGGTTCCGCCCTGTCCCATGTGGGCATCAAATATGCGCGGGAAGAGGC
>CAIWDB010000003.1 GCA_903911305.1 uncultured Methylococcaceae bacterium
AATTGATTACTTTATTTGATCCGTAGGAGCGGGCCATGCCCGCGATTGTTTGGGCCAAGTCTTCAAAAATAGGCTATTTATCGCGGGCGTGGCCCGCTCCTACATGTTGCATATATTCACTATTAAGTAACTATTTGGTATTGAAAACGCTGTAAGCCCATCAATCAGTGATTTTATTCTTAATAAATTAGGAAAACCATGAAGAATCAACTGCTCTATCAATATCATTCTTGGGATTTGGCTCGAGTTTTCAGAGACATGACATTTATGATCTGGTTATTAATGTGGATGGGAGGCTCAAATTGTTATGCGGGCATAAATCCACAAAAAATCGCCATTCCTTCGCAATTCGGTACAATTGAAAAGCGTATGGAGGGTGCGCCAGGGAAGCCGTTCATATTTATTATCGGCGAGGAGCATGTCTCTCTCAAGGTTCAGCAAGCGGTTGCTGATATTATGCGCTATCTTACCGGGGTTTATGATCTCAATCTGGTTTGCACAGAAGGATACGACAAACCCTTCAAAGTACCCCAAACCAACAGTTCACTAATCGCACAACGAGTCACTGCCACTGCTGATTTGAATGCCCGACGCATCAGCGGTGTGGAATATTTTGCGCGTGCCCACCCCGACATGGAGGTTGTGGGGGTCGAGGACATGAAAGCATATCACGAACACGCCCTACAACTTGACAGTGAAGACCAAAAACGAAAGGCAACCCTACAAGAATATAAAGATTGGTCGGCTGAATTTCAGCTATTCCTTCAGCAGGACATAGCCAAGGCTAAATTGGAAAATAATGGTGTCCAAAAGATTGTCAGCGCACTGACCAAACTTAAGCAAGACAAAAATATTGACTCTTTTACAGACACGCTATTTGAAGTTGTTGGAAAAGATTCTCCAACAGGCAGGAAACTCACTGGTTTGCTAGACAAGCGAAACAGTCTCACAAAGACTGTCGAAGAGCTTTCTAGCAACAAAACCACTGATGCCACCGAGATGGAAAGCAGGAACAAGGCGATCATCAACGCCACCCAACGGGCGATTCAAGATAAAAAGGCGAATGCATGCATACTCGTCGTGGGCAAGCTACACCTTCCTGGCATTGAGAAGATACTTGAAGCTGAGAAAATACCTTATGTCAGCATAATTCCCGTTGGCGTGGAAGACAGTAAAGAGGATGCCAAACAAGCAGAAGAATCGTATACAATATACCAATCTTGGCGGAGCGGTCAAACATCTGGCATTGAGACTTGGTTCTCATCGCACGGAAACATGAAACCTGAGCCGGCTTTGTCCAGACCTGAGAGTCAAAGCAGGATGATTGTTCTCAACAATCTTACATCTGCGTACATATTAAACAAACAATCGGCACCCATCGGCGAAGTCCTCGCCTACCTGAAAGAAGTCCGTTTTCCAAGCGATACCCAAATTGAAAATGCATTTAACATAGACGGTGGCATTGCTGTCGTATTCACCATTAATGGACATAAAGGCTATGCTTTATTTTCCAGTAATGCGAATAGCGTAATTACGCAGGGAGGGGCAATACCTATTGAAAAAGGTCAAAGTGGCGGAATGTATTATGCCTTTTATGAAGGTGTGGTTGGCAGTAAAAAGCTTGTCAATCCGAGAAATGGCGCGGGAATAAGCAACAGCGGAGGCGGAGGGAATCCACCGCCAATCATTCCAATCAATCCAAATTTAGGCGGATTTTTTGGGCCAATTGGAAATCTGCCAAAAAATTACTCCCTAGCGATTGATGCGCAACACAAACTCCAACCACACCGTGTGACTGTATTATTTTTCTTTAAGGATAATATGCTGATGCGTCAATTGGACAATAAAAAGGAGGAATTTTTATACATATCACCGGAAGAATTACAATCACTGATAACTGAATATAACAATGCGACTACAGGTGTTCAAAAACTTGCCGCATTGCAAAAACTGTACGATATGCTAGTGGTTGATTTGGACAAACAACTACCCGACGGCAAAACGCAATTTGTGATGATTTCCCAAGACGATATACTTAAAAAATTATCACTTCCAGATATTGCAAAGTTTGTTGCGAAAAAAGACGCGGATCATTTGCAGAAGGTCGCATCAAGTTATGTGTTGCCTTGGAATAACGGTCATCCCAAGTTTGACCGACTGGCCGAGGATGTCCAAAAGGAAGAACAAGTGCAAAAGAGTCAGTCAGAAAGAGAAGCAGCAGAAAAAGAATTGAAAGATAAAGCCGGGGACAAGTCATTATCGGAAGCTATCTCGGAGTCTACGGTAGAAGACCCCAAGATGCTAGCTGCTATAAACACTTTATCTCAAGCCCCCTATATTGCTAAATAAACAGAAGAAGGGGTAGTGTTTTTTCTGGTTACTACCGTGGAGATATGTTTTCGTCGGAAACGCCCGCTAAGGCGGGCTTATTCCGGCCTACCCCACTTATAGAACACCCATCAAGCCAGATAAATGCGCTCCAGCGCACCACGGGAAACATTGCCGCAGTTATCCTCCGCTTCAATGTAGTAGCGTACATCGCCTGCCCCAACGGGGAGTTCGACCGTGTAATACTCGGCAATTATGGAAGCTCCGGTTTTGGATGGATAAGCGCCTTTGTTGTGCATCTCCAAGCGGGTTTCTCCGCACTGGGTGCGCAGAACCAAGTTAACTGACTTGATGCCTGAAACGTCATAAATGAACGTGTGGACGGTGCCTTCGCGGGGCGCATTGACCAGACTGCCTGGCCCCCACTTATGCCCGCCCGGATTTTCCGGCGTGACCCATGGCGCGAAAATAGTTGGCCCAGTACGGTCATGCCCTGCATTGACCAAACCATCAATTGCCAAGCCCAGTTCTTCGTAAGCTTTGTTGGCAGCATGAGTGACTTGAGCGTCCCACGCGTCTTGCCCTGTCCAATACCAGTAACAACTGGTTTCGGCTGTAAGCAATAAACGTATGCACTCATTCAATTGGGGATGTCCGGGGGCCGCATCTTCCAAGCTATGTATGACATTTTGGAAGGCGGTCAAAATAGCCCAAGAATTCAAATCGGGCGAATAGGGTTGGTCATATCGGCTAAACCACTTCATGAATTGTGGATCACCATTATCCGCACCGGCCCACGAGCCTGGTTCAATATGTATTGCATGGGCAGGGTCAGGGGGGAAAAGCTGTAAATAATCTTCGACGGTGATTAATTCAAAACGTGGGTCGTCCTTTAGCCATTCCACTAACCTTCCCGTGTTGTTTTTGTAATAACTGTCTGCCCCACCGCCGTGGTTGTCACCGTCGGAGTGCAGTAGGAAAAAGGGTGGATGCTTGGGATCGTAACTGCCGGTTTTTGCCACTTGGTCGTAAACTTGACCCAAAACGGCTGGATATTGCAAGGCGCCAAACCCCCCACGGGCATCCTCATTGCCAATGTACCGCTCGGCCGGCACAGCAATGATTTGATGTCGCTTTCCATCCGGGTCTTCGTAATAAACGTATTCAGGCCGCAGCAGCGATGGGGAAATCTTCGACCCAGCCCAGATGTTATGTAGTTTGAGCCAGTCATCCACAGGAGGGTTGACCTGATCCGCCGGGTTGGGCGGTAGCATGCCCTCGCCCATGCCTCCATAGGGGTAATACTGGCAAGCTCTAAAACGGTGAATGGAATCATAAATGACCGCTGTGACCCCGGCTTCGACCAAGGCCGGGATCATCCTGACGTGAAAGGCAGTTTCAGGTGGGAACAACACCTTTGATGCTTCGACACCGAAACTATCCCAAATGATGCCTTGATGCCAAGCAATTTGCTTGATGATGTCCCGAGCGGGGATCAAGGCCATCAAAGGGTGAAAAAATCCAAAACCGGAAAATGACAACCGATGGTTGCCAAGGCTGGTTTTAGCCTGGGCAATGTCCCTTAGTTCATAGTTCCAGCCGGCAAAACTGTCATTGCAGAACCCCTCGCCAGCACAACGGTTCAATTGTTCAATCAATGAACCGCTCCAACTGGTGGAAAGTCCGGCATGAGGCAAATTACCGCCGATGTATTGACGAATTGCGGATGGGATGAAATTAGTATAGCAGCCGGCCCGCGACCCAAAAATCGAGTCTTTTTCGCCGTCCCAGTAATTGCGGTCGGTACTATTGTAATAGGGTTGGTGCATATGCTTATGGATGCCGAAGTAAATCTTTACGTCACCCGTCATATGAAAATGCGTCTTCGAGTGACTAGGCCCGGACAGTTGCACCCGATGGTAGGCCTTGATCCAGTCCGCCCCGCTGGCTTGGCTGAGGTCGGCTTTCCTACATCCTTCCACTTGTATGCTGATGACGCCAGGCCCAAGCAAGCCTGCCGGGACGGAGGCGACATAGGCCCATTCACCTGCCACCTCTCCTTTAAATCGAATGGCATCTCCGTTGATGAGCTTTTGCATTCCTTGCCCGTGAATGATCACTTGGGGAAACGGAATATCCCCGTCAGCGCAGAAAATCACTTGAAATGCCGGGTTTGTGCCCGAAGCATCGCAATCGAGTTCGGTAGGGCACTCGATATACAACAAAGTGGCAAACACACTACTCATCCAATAGACCTCATTATGTAATCAACGGAACGCCGAAATTGTAAGGCTTAATTTTACCAGTGTTCTGTCTCTCTGGATGTGATGTAAGCAATAAATGGTGTTCGCTTAGTGGCAAACTTACAGTTTCAAAGAATTTTCCAAGCTGTTGGCCCGAGCGTCCCGTTCACCCAAGGGCCTAAGTCCGAAGCGTTGTTCAATCAGCTTAAGGATTGATGTGGTGTCATAGACAGTGTGATCGACATAAGCCCGGCGGGCAAATGGCGAGACGATCAAAGTCGGTATGCGACTGCCAGGACCCCATCGGTCAAATTTGGGAGGCGGGACGTGGTCCCAAAAGCCTCCGTATTCGTCATAGGTGACAATGATCACGCTATCCTTCCAGAGTTTGCTTCGTTCCAGTTTTCCTAGAAGTTCAACGATATGGTTTTCGCTATGCAAAACATCGGCATAGCCGGGATGTTCGTTCAGCGAACCAATCGGTTTATAGAAAACCACAGGTGGCAGTTCGCCATTGTCAATCCCCGTCAGCAAATCTTTTAAGTCCTTTAAGTGTTGGGTTCGTTCTGTGGAGTCTGTCGAATAGCGTCTGAAATAAGTATAGGGTTGATGGTGAAATTGAAACAGCGGATCGGCATGACCGGCGACCGCATCGTTCCACCCACCGGCATACCAAGCCCAGTCCACTCCTTTTTCAGAAAGACGGTCACCCAAGGTTGGCTCGTCTAGCGGTGGCAAAAGTATATTGTCATGATTTTCCGGCTTTGGGCCTTGAGCCGGATACATTTTATTGACGACAAAACCGTCTTGCGTCATTGTAGGGTCTTTGACGGGTTCACCATTTGCATTAACCACTGCCTTCAGTGCTTCAGGTGCAGTGTCGTAACGAGGGGTGCATGCGCAGGCCAACCACAAATGATTTAAAAAAGAACCTCCGAATGCCGCTTGAAAAAAGTGGTCAGCCAAGGTGTAACGTTTAGCGTATTGCCACAAGGGCAATTTTTCGCCGTCGTAATAACCCATGACCAAGCCACCTGCATTGGAAACTTCGGCGAATCGGTTCATCGCCCCGTCATTTATCTGAAGTTGGTGTTGCTTGAATTGGTGAACCAAATCGCCGATCTTTTCATCTTCCGGCACAAATTGATCAATCAAAAAAGGCTTGTTGGGCAAGTCATCGGGAAAGCGGGCATCAAAGGCTGGAGCCTTTAGCCTACTGTCTTTTACCCGAGGCAGCTTACTGTAGGCCTTGCCGTTCGCATCCACTTGCAGCATATTTTCCGGTTTGGCCTGGGCAATCCCATCAGCACCGGGAAACATTCCGTAAAGATTGTCGAAACTATGGTTTTCAAGGTAGATGACAATGATGTGACCGATCTTACCCAAGTGTCCATGAGAAAAACTAGGGGGTGAGGCATGGGCTGAACCGATACTTATCAGCGCAATAGAAAGTACCGGGAAAAAGAGTTTAAGGGTATTTGCGAGAATAGCTATACCGATAAGTTGGCCTTCATGCCAACAAGGCATCATGAAGGATGCCGAAGAATGGTGGATGATATTCTTCGATAATCGCCTAAAGCCCATATTCAAACATCCAAATTCAACTCGCTTACCTTACGCGTGAGGGTATTGCGCCCATAACCTAATAGTTTGGCCGCCTCCTGTCTGCGGCCGCGAGTAAATTGCAAGGCGGTCGTGATTAAAATGCTTTCCGCTTGGTCAATGGCTTCCTTGGCAATGTTACGGTCGCCCTTTTTCAATTGTGCGTCCACCCAATGCTTAAACACTTCCTCCCATGCCGAACCAATGGGAACTACATCGGGCTTTGCTTGAAGCAGTTCGGGTGGCAGGTCGTCGATATGAACTTCCCTTCCCGCTGCCATCACCGTAATCCATCGGCAGGTATTCTCCATTTGGCGGACATTGCCCGGCCAATCGAGTTTGCACAGCACTTCTTCCACCTCGGGAAGCAAGGTTTTTGGTTCCACATTCAGTTCGGTGCTGGCTTCGTGTAGGAAATGCCGAAGCAATAGCGGAATGTCTTGGCGGCGTTCACGCAATGGCGGAATATGGACACGGATTACATTAAGGCGATGGAACAAGTCTTCACGAAACCGACCGTCTTGAACCAAGGCTTCAAGGTTTTGATGGGTCGCAGCGATAATGCGGACATCCACCTTGACTGGCGCATGACCGCCAACCGGGAAAAACTCCCCGTCGGCAAGCACTCGCAACAAACGGGTTTGCAGTTCCTGTGGCATGTCGCCAATTTCATCGAGAAATAAAGTGCCTCCATCCGCCTGTTCAAAACGCCCCGCCCTTCTTGCCGCAGCGCCGGTGAATGCGCCACGCTCATGGCCGAACAATTCCGATTCCAACAAATCACGTGGGATCGCCGCCATGTTCAACGCAATGAATGGCTTGTCAGCTCGGGGGCTATGTCGGTGTAACGCACGCGCAACCAATTCCTTGCCAGTGCCGGACTCTCCATTGATAAGGACTGTAATATTGGAACGGGCAAGTCTGGCAATGGCCCTAAACACTTCCTGCATGGCTGGGGCCTCACCGATGATTTCCGGTGTTTTCTCCGGCACAGTGGCAACGGGTTTGGTCTGTTCCTTTCGGTTTCGCTGGCCATGGCTACATGCCCGACGAACCAAGTCAACGGCTTCATCCACATCAAACGGTTTGGGCAGATATTCGAATGCACCGCCGTGGAAGGCCGAAACTGCACTTTCCAAGTCAGAATGGGCGGTCATGATAATGATGGGCAAATTCGGCTGATTAATCTGAAGCTTGTCCAGCAATTCCAAGCCATCAATCCCCGGCATTCGAATGTCGGTTAGGATTGCGTCCGGTTGGGATTCTTCCAGCGCATCCAGCAACAAGTTCGCATTCGGGAAACTGCGAGTCTGGATGGATGCCTTCTGCAATGCCTTTTCCAACACCCAGCGGATGGAACGGTCGTCATCGACCACCCAGACGTGAGCCGTTTCATTCATGCTTCTTCTCCAAGGGCAGAAAAATAGAAAATACAGTTTCGCCGGGTTTGCTGTCGCATTCGACTAACCCGCCGTGCTGGCTAATCAAGGATTGGGCGATGGAAAGGCCAAGGCCAGTGCCTTCGGCCCGACCCGTGACCATCGGGTAAAAAATTTGGTTTAACAGTTCCGGCTTGATACCCGGCCCATCGTCAATAATGTCGATTTTTGCCGCCAGTGGGTGGCGGTTGAAACCGATGGTGACTTGCCGGTGGATTCGGGTGCGAATGGTGATTTTCCCCTTTTCCCCCAGCGCCTGGGCGGCATTGCGAACGATGTTAAGGATGGCTTGGATTAGCTGGTCCCCATCGCCATAAATGCCCGGCATACTCGGGTCGTAATCCCGGATTAATTGAACACCTGGCGGTGCTTCCACTTGCACCAGTTGGCGCACCCGCTCCAGCACCCTATGGATATTAATCAAAGTTTTGTTGGGGGGTTTGTTGGGGGCCAGCATTCGGTCAACCAGCGATTGCAGACGGTCAGACTCTTCAATGATGATGTGCGTGTATTCGCGCAATTCTTCATCGGGAAGTTCTTGATCCAACAATTGAGCCGCGCCACGCAAGCCACCCAAGGGGTTTTTGATTTCGTGGGCCAACCCACGTAACAACATCTTCGCTGCGTTTTGCTGGGCCATCAATTGTTCCTCCATGGAAATGCGCAAATGGCGGTCAACCTGTTGCACCTCGACCAACAACATGGGCGTATTGCATTCAGACACTGGCGTCATCGTCACATTGACGGTCATTGGGTGCAGCGGCAATGCCAACACGACATTACGCTTGGTTAGCGTGTTGTCGGAAGCGAGCACCCGATGCATATCGTCTTCCATGCTTTGGTCGCTGAAAAAAAACACCTGCTGGGCGCGATTACCCAGCACATGCCGGGCGCTCCAAGCAAACATCATCTCCCCCGGCTGGTTGATGTAAACCAAGGTGAGTGAATCATCAAATAAAAGTACCGCATCGGACAGGTTATCCAAAATGCGGCGATAAAAATGGGCGGATGCTAAGTCAGTCATAATCCCTCAATCAGCAAGATACGGGCCATATATAAAAACAGAAATAACGCAATTACCCGCAAGCCTCCCGATAAAATACAAGCGTTTAGCTTATGAAGCCAAGTCTGGGATGGATGCGATTTTCCATCAAATTGCTAGAATGCTCTATTATAGTGCAAACGTCAACGGAAAGACATCCAAATTGGGGTGAAGGTAAATCAGGTCTTGACGGTATTTCGAAAGAAATGTCTTAAACATTGCACCAAAGCAAAGCGGATAAAACCTTAAAGGCTTGCTTTGACCGGCGAAGCAAGCTTCGCATTTGCAACCCCCTTGTCAAAGCCGATCCGCCACGTTCGCCAAAACTTCCACAACATCCGCCGGGAGTTCCACCACGCGGATTCTTCATTAACCGCATGGTGGAACTGTTCTAAGACGCAGCAAACTTGTTCTGGAAAACACGGGAGTTTTTGGAAAACGTCCCCGCATTCTTGGAAAATGGCTAAGATTTTATGGTGAAGCCTTGATGGGCCAAGTCAAATGTATTTTCAACGCTACCAAATGAATGCTAAATCAAGTCAATTGGGGTTTGTAACCCTGACCGCATTGTTTGAAATCTGATAGCATTGACATAGCTGATGCTACGCACGAAGTGAAAAGGGCGCTCCAAAGCCAAGTCAATGCGTAACATCAGGACATAAGACAAATTCATTACTCCGACCCTTTTTCAAAATCTTAATGCCCCTTTCTTGGAACGAAATCAAAGACCGTGCGTTGAAGTTCTCCCGCGAATGGGCGGATGAGACGGCGGAGGATGCCGAAGCCAAATCCTTCCTAGATGCCTTCTTCAATGTGTTCGGGGTGTCGCGCAAGCGGGTGGCGACGTTTGAACAGCGCGTCAAGAAAATCGACGGTAGGGACGGCTACATCGACTTGCTATGGAAAGGCATCTTGCTGATAGAGCATAAATCACGCGGCAAGGACTTGAACCGCGCCTACCAGCAAGCCAAGGATTATTTCCCCGGACTCAAAGACCACGATGTGCCGCGCTATGTGTTGGTGTCCGACTTCGCCCGCTTCCGGCTGTATGACTTGGAAGAAGGCGGGCAACACGATTTCACCCTCGCCGAATTTCACCAACACCTCCGCCTGTTCGGGTTCATTGCCGGGTATCAAACCTGTGTTTACAAGGAACAAGACCCGGTCAACATCAAAGCCGCCGAGCGCATGGGGCGGCTACATGACCAGCTTAACGCCATCGGCTACACCGGACATGAATTGGAAGTTTATCTGGTGAGCTTGCTGTTCTGCCTGTTTGCCGACGACACCGGCATTTTTGAGCGCCGCCAGTGGCAAGACTTGATCGAACAGCGCACTGCCGAAGACGGGCAAGACTTGGCGCACTGGCTGGCGAATCTGTTTGAGGTGTTGAACACGTCACCAACCAAGCGCCTGAAAACCTTGGACGAACAACTCGCCGCCTTCCCCTATGTCAATGGCAGCTTATATTCCGAGCGTTTGCCCATCGCCGCGTTTAACCGCGATATGCGCGACCGGCTGCTGGAATGTTGCGGCCTGGATTGGGGGCGCATTTCCCCGGCCATTTTTGGTGCCTTGTTCCAATCGGTGATGGACCCCAAGCTACGGCGCAATTTGGGGGCGCATTACACCACGGAAAAGAACATCCTCAAGCTGATTAAGCCGCTGTTTCTCGACGAACTGCGGGCCGAATTTGCACGGGTGAAAAGCCAGCCGAAAAAGCTGTTTGAATTCCACCAGCGCCTTGCCACGTTGAAATTCCTCGACCCGGCCTGCGGCTGCGGCAATTTCTTGGTCATTGCCTACCGGGAATTGCGCTTGCTGGAACTGGACATTCTGCGCGTGCTTTATGGCAAATCCTCAAGCCTGTCGTTGGATGTCGCCGAGTTCAATATTCTCTGCGATGTGGATCAATTCTACGGCATCGAGATTGAAGAGTTCCCCGCGCAAATTGCCCAAACCGCGCTGTGGCTGATGGACCATCAAATCAACATGCAAGTCTCCGAGGAATTCGGCAAATACTTCGTCCGCTTGCCGTTGAAAAAATCCGCCACCATCATCCACGGCAACGCCCTGCAACTCGACTGGCGGGACGTGGTGAAACCGGCGGAGTTGGATTACATTCTGGGCAATCCGCCGTTTGGGGGCAAGCAATTTCAAAATGAAGAACAAAAGCAGGATTTGGCGCGGGTGTTTGCTGGCATAAAAGGCGAGGGCGTACTGGATTTTGTTGCCCCATGGTATCGCAAGGCGGTGGATTTCATGGCGGACAATCCAAAGGTCAAAACCGCGTTTGTCTCCACCAATTCCATCACTCAGGGCGAGCAAGTCGGCGTATTATGGCCCGATTTGCTCCATCGCGGCGTGAAAATTCATTTTGCCCATCGAACGTTTCAATGGTCTAGCGAAGCCAAAGGCAAAGCCGCCGTGCATTGCGTCATTATTGGCTTTGCCCTGTATGACGCGACGGACAAGCTGCTTTTCGATTATGAAACCGTGAAATCTGAACCTCACGAAGTCAAAGCCAAGAACATAAACCCGTATTTGGTAGATGCACCTGATATATTTTTACCAAATCGATCAATCTCTATTTCTGGTGCTCCTGAAATTACATTTGGCAATATGCCTAATGATGGAGGATTCCTACTTCTCACGGACAATGAGAAAAAAAACTTGCTTATGATTGAACCTTTGGCAAAAAAATTTGTTTTCCCATTTTTCAGTGCAAGAGAGTTTTTGCATAACGAAAAACGCTGGTGTCTTTGGTTGGTTGGCATTACTCCGCAAGAACTAAGGAGCTTAACTGAGGTTAAAAAGCGAGTAGCGAATGTTAAAAAACTGAGGGGATCGAGCGACCGTAAAACCACTAGAGAACTAGCAAAATTTCCAACGCAATTTGGGGAAATAAGACAGCCAGAAACAGACTATATTCTGATTCCTCGACATTCATCAGAGAATAGAAGTTATATCCAGCTCGGATTTCTCAAAAGATCCGATATTGTGGCCGACAGTTGTCTTGCAGTTCGAAATGCAAAACTTTTTCACTTTGGCGTCTTGTCTTCATCTCTACATATGGCATGGGTACGGAGCGTCTGCGGTCGCATTAAAAGTGATTACCGCTATTCAGCAGGCATCGTCTACAACAACTTCCCTTGGCCCGAAAACTTGACCGACAAACAACAGCAAGCCATCGAAACCTTTGCCCAAGCAGTTTTGGATGCCCGTGCCGCGTTCCCCGATTCAACCCTGGCGGATTTGTACGACACGCTGACCATGCCGCCGGCCTTGGTCAAGGCGCATCAAAAACTCGATGCCGCCGTGGACGCGGCCTATTCCAAAAAGAAATTCACCGGCGACACTGACCGCGTGGCCTTTTTGTTTGAGCGTTACCAAGAACTTACCAGTAGGCCGGAATAAGGTCGTCCCGCGACCGTTTCCGGCTCACTCCCTAATCATGTCGGTATAATTTATAACGCAAGAAAAAATGAATAACTACGATACTCTCGACGGCGACGACCACTTCCATCCTTACAGCCCGGTCTGTACGCCTTGCATACATAAAATCAGTTGTTGGCCCCGCACCTGCAAGGCATTTGCCACTCGCATTCCCGACGAGATTTGGTTTGGCAAAACCGACCACACCCAAGCTTATGAAGGCGACCAAGGCATCCTATTTGAACGCCGAATTCCAAAGACTGTTAGCGCCGATGATAGAAATCCATGATTTATCGCCAAGACCAGCATTGTCAATTTTGTAAAAATTATCATGGAGAAAGGAAATGCCTTGCCTTCCCCATTCAAATCCCATCCGCATTGTGGACTGGTGAAAACTGGCATCGGGATGCCTACCCTGGCGATCAAGGTTATCGGTTCGAAGTAAAATTTACTCACTATCCAGACCTAACACAGGAGCAGATTGAGGAACTTGATAGAGATTGAATGGCCCATGACAGCGTTGATCGTCCCCACTGTTCCGTTGCTTCACCTCCATTAGATTGAATCTGCGAACACTGTGACATCGAACTCGGCACGGCAAGCCCTTTTCTTATAGCTTTACATTGCGTCTTCGCGCCGTTGCGCGAGAAGTACTTTTGCCAATTGATTGGCACTCGCTCGCGTCACTGCCATTTAAAGTGAGCATTTGCAGCCAAAGCGTTCGTAGTCCCACCTTCAGGCGGCAACTGACCGGGAGGGACCGGCAGAAGCCGGGGCTAAAAGCGGACTTGGCTTGTGCAAAAACCTTAGCTGAGTGGCATTGGCGGGGATAGTGGGAACGATTCAACATCATTTAAAACTTTGGGCTTGCTGCTGTTGGAGTGCAAGGCTTGCCTTGCGACGGCATCAAACGCCCTCAAACCCCCTGCAAGGCAAGCCTTGCACTCCGTTATCAATTTTAATTGCTGCTGCGCGAACATTGAGCTTGACAGCCTGTCACGGTTTCGTCATAATGCACGGCTCTTGCGGTGGCTGGTCTTTTGTCCTGGTGTCCGCGGGGCGGTTCTTGGAAGGGGCTGGCGGTCCGGGGAAGCCGGGCTGCGGTAAGGGGGTTGACATTTGGCTGGGAAGCTGTAGAAGGGTCGGTCTTGGGCGCTGTCGGCTGAAGCCGGGCGTCGGATTCTTTGACAGTTTGGTCGGACGAGTTGAGGCGGGCGCTCGCGTTTCGTGGCGGGCGTCGCCTGTCGGCGGCGCTGCGGGGTTTTCCCCGTGCGCCTGCCGGAAGAATGCAGCAATGCGAAAAGTAGAAAGGGGCCGGAAGGCCCTGCC
>CAIWDB010000004.1 GCA_903911305.1 uncultured Methylococcaceae bacterium
AGCATTGCGAGGGGTGTGCCAACGGCTGCGGCAATCAACAAGGCAGAATCTGTCATGGCAATACGGTATTCCGCGAAACGGTTCGCCCGATCTGCGTCACGTCCACCGGACACAATACCGCTGCGCCAAGCAGGAACGAACACAGCGCCAGCGCCAACACGGCGACCTGCTGGTAGTGCGGAACCAGCGTCTTCGGCTTCCAGCCTTCGTGTGCTGGAGCCAGCGTACGAACGACGACGATGAACACGTATGCACTGGTGAGCAAGCCCCCGACCAGCATCACGAGCACCCACCACCATTGGGCGGTCGTGATGGCCGCCGATATCAGCAGCCACTTGGCGAGGAATCCACCCGAGGGCGGCAACCCAATCAACGATGCGCCTGCGAGGGCGAAGGCGAGGACGGTCATCGGCAAGGCGCTTGCCACGCCGCGCAAGTCGGCGACGCGATCATGTCCGAGCGTCGTGTAGACGAGGCCCGCCGCCATGAACATCGCCGCTTTCGCCATGGCGTGTGAGATTGCCTGTAGCATACCGCCGTTCACCGCCACCGCGCTATCAAGCCCAGCGGAGGAAAGCCCGGTGGCAAGCGGGAACATGAGGAACAAATAGCCAATTTGCGCGACCGTCGAGTAGGCGATCAAAAGCTTGAGCCGCGCTTGCCTGAGTGCGACGACATTGCCAACCAGAATCGCCGCCGCGCCGAGTGCCGCCAGCGTCTGCGCCGAAGGCAATGTCACTAGGCCCGTAAATACATCGAACCATAGCCGCACGGCAAGAAACCATGAACCTTTAATCACTAGGCCCGATAGCACCGCGCTCGCTGCGGCCGGCGCACCCGCGTGAGCCGGCGGCAACCACAGGTGCAGGGGGAAAAGCGCGGTTTTGGCGAGCAGTCCCGCTATCATCAGTGCCAACGCGGCCCATGCCGCAGGCTCGGGGCGAACCCGCGTGGCGAGTAGCGGAATATCCAGTGTGCCATACACGCCATACAGCAACACCGCCCCCAGCAGATAAAGCACCGAACCGAGCAGGGCGTATAACAGATACCGGAGTGCCGAACGCACCGTCTCCTTGCGGCCATCCAGGCTAACCAGCGGCACGGCGGCAAAGGTCAGCAGTTCCAATGCGACATACAAGGTAAAGAGGTCTCCGCTCACAAACACTAGGTTTAGCGAACCCCACACGGCGAGCAGCAGCAGCCAGAAAACGAGTGATGCACGGGATTCTTTAACGCCTGAAGGCGTCCCGAAATCGGCCCTTGCATAAACACCGATGCCGCAAATCACCACCGCGACCGTCAACAGCATGACCACGGACAGGCCGTCCGCACGTAATGCAACACCGAGTGGTGGCTGCCAACCGCCTAGGATATAGACTACGGCATCGCCCGATTGCACTAAGGCGTTAGCGATTGCGATGACGATGGCAAGTCCTACTGCGAGGGTCGCCAACGCCACCCGCTGGGCGTTGCCTCCGCCAAACACGAAGCCGATCAACATCCCGACAAACGGAATCAGAATTGCCAGCACGAGCAGCAGTCCGCCAGGGTTCGTTAGGTCTTGGGACGAAAGGGAATGTGCCATCTTATGTGTCGGATGGATCAGTCGTCGTCTCTGTCGGCGCTGCCTCGTTGTCCAGCGTGACCACGCCCCCCTCATCGAACAAACGCAGCAGCAGTGAGACAGCCAAGGCGGTTGCGGAAAAGGCGACGACGATACCAGTGATTAGCAGCGCTTGGGGTACAGGGTCGCCCCCCATCCCCACTGCCGCGCCCCGACGTGCAATGGTGCCGAACAGCAAGAATACCCCGCTGCCGATAATGTTGAAACCGATGATTTTACGCAGTGGCTGCGGGTTCACGATCAGACTGTATAGGCCAAAGCCGATTAGGGCTGCGGCACAAAGTCCAAATAACATCGGCCCGTTCATTGCGGAGGCATCCGTTGCGGCGCACCGGCCACTAGCAAGGCAAGTGCCAGCACCAGAGTGGGCATCAGTGCGATCTCGATGGCGAGGATCAAGGGCTTGGCAAATCCAATCGGATAGGCGAAGACAGCTCCAGCAGTCACTATGCCTGCAAAGCCGATTACCATGAACACCAATGGTCCAGCCACTAGCAGGATACGCAACCAAGCTTGGCTAATCGGCGGAAAGTAGGCGAGACCCGCCCCGATGACTAGCAGCCACATAGCCGCCAATATCGTGGCACCTTGGAACTTGCCACCGGGAAAGTCCGCTCCAATCCAGAAGATGTAGACACCCACGATGATCCCAATCGGCGGCAGTATCCTCGCAAAATAGGCGAGTATACCTTCGGAATCGGCATGGGTCCGCAATTGCGGACAGCCACCCCAGAAGCGGTCGTGAGCAAGAGACCATACGCCGAACAGCGCAAGCAATACCACAATCGCCTCAAGCAGCGTGTCCATTGAGCGATATGCGAGCAACACTGCGGTGACGGGATTGCCGACCCCGGTTGAGCCAAGCTTGGCGGCAGCGTCGGGCGCGAGCGTTGGCGCGGGATCGGGCAGGTTCAATACGCAGATGGCGAGTGCTGCCGTGACGGTGGCGGATAGAACTGCGGCCAACGTTCGCGTGAGCATACCGGGGCGTTCGGTGCGCACCGCCGCCTCCGTCCTTCGCAACCGGGCGGCACCGCCGATCAACAAGGCACCCGTTAGGCCACCCCCCATCGCGGCTTCGGTCAGCGCCACATCCGGCATCGCAAGTCGCACCCACACCAGCGTCAGCAACAGTCCATAAGTCACAAAGCCGATCACCGAGGCGAAGGTGTCGCGCACAGCAATGGTCCAACCAGCCATTGCCAGGATAAGCATTGCCAAACCAATATCGACCGCCAAGGCCAAGGTCATTTGGGTGGTCCCCCGCCACGCCTAG
The DNA here is from genome assembly GCA_903911305.1 of uncultured Methylococcaceae bacterium. Taxonomy (GTDB): domain Bacteria; phylum Pseudomonadota; class Gammaproteobacteria; order Methylococcales; family Methylococcaceae; genus Methylumidiphilus. The sequence goes on from CAIWDB010000004.1 coordinate 2,901, forward strand.
CGGTACAGGCCATAAGCTGTCCAACCGTCGCTCCGGCCAACAGCGCAAACAGCCAAATCGCAATAAGCTTAATCGTGTCCAGTGGCCAATGAGTCTGCGGCAACAGGCCCAGCACGACCAAGCCGAGTCCAAGGTTATCCGCCTTGGTCAGTGCGTGTAGGCGGGTGAGCGGATCGGGGAAGCGCAGCAGTCCGACTGTGCCGGCGAGGAAGAAGAAGGACCCTGCCATGACGGCAACGATAGTGAAAATGTCCCAGGCAATCTTCATTTGCCACGGGTCTCCTTAAAGTCATCAGAGTCATCACTGTCCGGTTGTGAGATGCCCTGCACGAATGCGACTGAGGCAAAGGCGGCGAGTAGTGCCAAGGTCAGAGCCACATCGATGACAGCCTTGGCCTCAGTGGCAACGCCTAGCAGCAACAACGCCGCTATGCCACCGGAGCCGAACAATTGTGCCGCCATCATTCGATCAACGTCCTCTGGCCCGCGCAGGATGCGGATCAACCCTAGGGCCACCATCACCAGCACGAAAGCGGCGGCAGAAAGCAGAAAGTCAGGCATCGTCATCGGTTTCACCTATTCCCTCGAGTAACAATCCCTCGTCAATGGTCAATTGCGCCGTCACTGACTCATCGACATTGAGGCAATGGTAGATGAGCGCACCCTTGTCATCAATGCCTGCCGTCAAGGTACCCGGCATTGAACTCGTCATCGCGCCGAATGTATTTCGGGCCATGCCAGTGGGGAGACATACCGGATAAACTAGGAAACCTGTCCGTAACGACAGCCGTGGATTCAGTGCCAGTCGGGCGACATTCACTCCTCCAATGATGGACTCCTGCCCAAAACGCAGCGCGAGTCTAGCCAATGCAGCGTAGCGGAACTGTCCACCTTTGGGCGGCAACAGTTGCAAGCTGGCCCAAGTGGCTGCCACGGCTGCGGCAAGTCCAGCCGAAAGATCGGCTATGTCGGTGCCGGCGAGTAATAGCCAGAAGCCGAGATAGATCGCCCCCCGCGTCATCGCGGCCCTCATAGGAATGTTACTCATCTAATTTGCTCCAGCGAAGGCTGATTTTTTCATCTTGATGAATACAGCCGAATTCTAGAAACTCCGCAGAAAGAACGGTATGAGAATGGCGTTGGCGAGGTCGATAAAAAAGGCGGAAACCAGAGGTAAGATAATGAATGCGCGGTGCGATGCCCCGAAACGCTGGGTGACCGCAGCCATATTAGCCATGGCGACCGGGGTCGCACCTAATGATACGCCGATGAAGCCAGCCACCATCACTGCCGCATCATAGCTTCGGCTCATCAGTGGGAATAAGACGAACCAAGCGACGAACACGGCGAGAACCAACTGCGCGGCTAGGATGGCCAGAATCGGGCCAGCCAAATCAATGAGCGTCCACAATTGCATACTCATCAAAGACATGGCTAGGAAACTGCCGAGTGCAATATCCGCAATCAGCGCCATGGCCGGTGTGCGGCTCGGCCAATGAGTGCCGGTAAGGGTTGGAAGCTGTTTGGGTACAAGGTTAGTAATCAGGATGCCGGACAATAGGCAGGTGACGAACAGCGGCAGACGCAGCCCTAAGTCTTCGATGATCCCATTCAATAGGTAGCCGACAATAATACAAATGTGAATGGCCAGCACGGCATCCAGAAAGTCCAAGTGGTCGATACCGGCTTTCTTTTGGGCTTCGGTGAAGCCAATGTCGCGCACTTCCGCAACCGCCTCCGGGGGTGGCGCAAGCTGGTGGCGAATGATCAGTAGCTTGGCGATGGGCCCTCCCATGATGCTGGCGAGGATGAGTCCCAAGGTCGCGCAAGCGATACCGATCTCCTGAGCGTTGGCAATACCCTGACTTTCAATGAAATTCGGTGCCCAGGCGATAGTGGTGCCATGTCCGCCAATTAGGGAAACGCTGCCCCCTAAGATGCCGACTGCGGTCGGCAGCCCTAAGAGCGAAGCCATGCCGATTCCCACAAAATTCTGGGCGAACATGAAGGCGATGGTAATGGCAAGGAGGATCAGCAGCGGTCGCCCCCCCGCCAACAAATCGCGGGCACTTGAGTTGATGCCAATCGTGGTGAAGAAATACACCAGAAGCACATCCCGCGCATGAAGCTCGAACTGAACCGCGACACCCGATGCTGCGTACAGCAGGCCAAACAGGACGGAGAACAGTAGCCCGCCGGTGACAGGTTCCGGTATGCTAAATTCGCGCAAAAAGCCGATCTGCTCATTGAGCCGCTTGCCGACAAACAAAACGATGATGCCGATGGTGACGGCGAGAAATGATTGGATGTGGAGTGTACCGTCTTGCAGGTCCATGAAAGCCCTTATTGAAAGTTCTCGTGCGATGCCCCCGCAAACTATTGCGTGGGGACAACTGAATTTGAAGATAGTGATTCTAATGTTACGGTTGGAGTGTCAAAGCTTGCATTGACAGCCTGTCGCAGACAGGTAGGGGCAAGGCACCTTGCCAGTCAAAGCAAGCTTTGACGCTCCTTGCCAAGGTCGGCGATAGGCCAAACATTTACATTTTGGTGCGTAGCATCAGTGGATAAAATAAAAAAAGCATTGAATTCAACGAGCATTCACACCCATTGCAGCATTATCTTAGAAGCGCGATGAAAAATTGTCAATCGTCCGGGCGGGATTGCATGCTTAGGTTGGGCAAGAGTCCTATCGTTACCCGTCATTTCCGTATAACATAATGGCTCATCGGGTCAAGCATAACCGATCTATTCGGTTGAATGCTGGCGTTTGTCACAAACGATGCCGAGCAATGTCCCACGCCTTCTTCACCTATTCAAAAAAACAGCCAGGGCCATGTCCGTATTTATTGAAGTCGAACACCTCACCACCTACCGTTATGCGAAACCGGTCAAATTTTGCCCGCACAAGGTTATGTACCGACCGCGTGCCGCCCACGACATCCGCGTATTGCGAGCGAGCCTTGAGGTTTCGCCCCTCTCGCGGCAACATTGGGTGCATGACGTGTTCTCCAATTCCGTCGCGGTCGTCGAATTGTTGGAACCCGCCGACATGCTGCGTTTCGATGCACGTTTCACCATCGAGCATTTTGGCGAACACAACTTGGAACTTCCGGTGGACCCGGAAGCGCGTGACTATCCTTTCGAATACAGCGCCGACGACAGGATTGACCTCGCATCTTTCCTGCCGCTTCAATACCCGGACGATGCGAATGTCGTGAGTGACTGGGTGAAGCACTTTCTCCCCGCTCGCGGGGTAATTCATACCCGCGACATCCTACGCAATATCACCGACGGGATACGCAGTGAGTTTACTTACGCCTCTCGCGAGGCGATGGGAACCCAACGGCCGGCCGAGACCCTGTCCCTCGGCAGCGGCACCTGTCGGGATTTCGCCCTGCTGATGATCGAAGCTGTGCGGGGATTGGGGTTGGCAGCGCGCTTCGTCTCCGGTTATCTGTATGACGCAACGCTAGACGATGGCACACCGCCGGCAGAGATCGGCAGTGGGCTTCAGCAGGGTGTCCGTCAGTCCGAGAGTTGCGATGATGAAACGGTCACGCGCGGCGCCGGTGCTACCCACGCTTGGCTACACGTCTATCTTCCAGGTGCAGGTTGGATACCCTTTGATCCAACCAACCTGCTGTTTGGCGGCACTGACCTAATCCGCGTCGCCTACACCCGCACACCTGAGCAAGCCGCGCCGATTTCGGGCGGGTGGTTCGGTGACAACGGCGACTATCTCGGAATGTCGGTTCAGGTGAGTGTGCGCCAAATCGATGCCGAGACAGCCTCCACCCACGTGGATGACTCGCTCGGGGAACCTTGAGGGGTTTGCCGTGACAATGAACGCCAATTCCTTACAGCATTATCTTGAAGGCTTGCATCGGGACTGCGCCGGCATTGATTCAGGGGCTGTGGCAAGCTACATACCCGAATTGCTGAAAGCCGACCCCGCTTGGTTCGGGATCGTTTTAATCACGGTCGAGGGCCATGTTTATCAGGTTGGCGATTCCCGTCAGCCGTTCACCATTCAGTCCATCTCCAAGGCCATCACTTACGGACTTGCTTTGGAGGATAGCGGCACTGAAGCGGTGTTATCCAAAGTGGATGTCGAGCCATCCGGGGAAGCGTTCAATTCAATCAGCTTAGAACCGGAAACGGGCAGACCCAAAAATCCGATGATTAATGCGGGAGCGATTGCGACGGTAGCCTTGATTGAGGGCAACACACCCGAAGCAAAATTGAGTCACATGCTCGACTGCTATGAAAAATACCTAGGGCATCCGGTAAGAATGGACGAGGATGTTTACCGCTCGGAAAAGTCCACGGGTCATCGAAATCGCGCCATTGCCTATTTGTTACGCAATTCCAATATTATCGAGAAGGACACCGACGACGTGCTTGATGTCTATTTCAAGCAATGCTCCTTGCTCGTCACCTGCGAAGACTTGGCGCTGATCGGGGCAACCCTCGCAAACAACGGGTTCAATCCGCTCACCGGCGTCCGCGCTTTGCAAGACCGCTACGTCCCAGCCGTATTAAGCGTGATGAGTTCCTGCGGCATGTACGATTATTCCGGTGCTTGGATTTATGAAGTCGGAATGCCTGCCAAGAGCGGCGTGGGAGGAGGGATCGTAGCGGTATTGCCCGGCCAATTCGGGCTGGCCGTGTTTTCTCCCCGACTCGACGAGCGCGGCAATAGTGTGCGTGGCATTGCGGTCTGCAAGAAACTATCTGCCGACTTCGGACTGCACATGTTTCATATCGGCCGGGCAACCGCCTCGTCTGTCATCCATACCCGTTACGATGCCGCTCAATGTCCCTCCAAACGGATTCCCGAACCTGAACAGAATCGAGTACTCTCCGAATTGGGCCAAAAAGTCATCGTCTTGGAAATACAGGGGGATTTCGCATTCAATTCAGCCGAAATCGTGATCCATGAGTCCATGCGTGCATTTGAGAATGCTGATTTCCTGATTCTGGACTTCACTCGGGTAGGGGAAATCGACGAACGTGCTTTAACCTTAATCACCGATTTCATCCAATCGCTATTCGACCATTCGAAACACGTTCTCATAACAGGTTATAGTCAGAAACACGAATTTTCAAAGCGCATCAAGCAAAGGATTAAATTGGCGACTGATTCCCATCTGCTCGACTGTGAAGACATCGACCATGCCGTGCAGTGGTGTGAACAGAATCTGCTGGCCAACCGGAGATCCAAATAAAACCCTTGAGGCTGATTGACGTGCTAAAAGCGTAAACCCGTCAAGCAAAACCTAAAGGGAGATTCAACGCGGGTGTCTTCGACATGCCATCGCAATGGCAAGACTGATGAGGATGGGTGCATCATCGAAGCGCCCATCCATCAAGGATACTACTCTGTAAAACTACTCTGTTTTGGCTTGGGTCGCTTCCGGTAGCGCATCAAGTGCAGCTTGCAGCTTGGCCTCTCCCTCTTGGGACAGCGAGGTCTGGATAATCTTGCCGCCTGACCCTTTCAGCTCCTCCAGCACCTTGTCCGGCGTGCCTTGACGGGCCAAGATGAACAGCGCGGAAGTGCCGGGTTGGAACGCCGCAGCAATTTCCTTCATGAAGTTGTCGTTAATGCCCACATCCGTCAAAGAACCGGAAAGGGCACCCGTACCCGCGCCAATCACCACGCCAAGTAGCGGATTGAGAAACAGCATGCCTATCAACGCGCCCCATAACCCACCGCTCGCGGCACCCGCTTGGGTCATATGGTGGATCTGGTTAAGCTTGACCTTACCCTTTTTGTCTTTGACGGCAACCACTGCGTCTTCCAGGTCGATCAGATAGTCCCGCTGCAATTTCATTACTTTCAGTCGTACTTCTTCCGCTTGAAACTGGTCTTCGTAACCAATCACGATCAAAACGCTCATAAAAACCTCATGTGTTGTTAAACGAGTTTAAGTGCTGTGGGTCTTTGATTTTCCCCAGCATCCCTACAAAATTAACGTGCATTTCAACAGGTCAAAGAGAGTTGGAATCCACAATTTTGAGGGTTCCGGCTAATATTTGGAATGTCCGGCTCTGTATCTTACGGATATTTACAAAAGCTGTAAAGCGGAACAAAACTATTTCAAAACCCAGCGCAAAAATTTAATTTTGTCTTTATACGGCGCATACATTAATGGCAGATCGATCCATGTCGCCGATTTTAAGATGCTTTTTTTATGCGAGAAACGTTCAAAGCCGTGAATGCCATGGTAACTGCCAATGCCACTTTCCCCAACGCCTCCGAACGGCAAGTAGGCGTTACCGATATGCATGATACAGTTATTGATACAGCCTCCGCCAAATTGAATATGGGCGATCAGTTCTTGTTGTACGGCATCACTGGAAGAATAAATATAACAAGCCAAAGGATGTTGGGGCAGTTTGGAAACGACCTCATAGACTTCGCTAAAATCACTGTAATCCAGCACGGGCAAAACAGGCCCGAAAATTTCTTCCTGCATGGCCTTGTCATCCAACTGACAGTCACGCAACACAGTGGGCGCAATAAAATTTGTTCCGGCATTGGTCTGCCCGCCGACAACCACTTTCCCCGAGTCTATCATTGCCGAAATCCGGGCGAAGTGGTTGGCATTGATGATACGACCGAAATCCGGGCTTTGCTCTGGGTCTTCACCATAACTTTCGCGGATGCGTTGCGCCATTTTTTGCAGGAAAGCTTCCTTGACATCCTTATGCACCAGCACATAATCCGGGGCAATGCAGGTTTGCCCGGCATTCATAAATTTGCCGTTGCAAATCCGTTTGACCGCCAAATCCAAGTTAGCATCATGATGCACAATGCAAGGGCTTTTGCCGCCTAGTTCCAAGGTCACCGGTGTCAGGTTTTTTGCTGCCGCAGCCATGACGATGCTGCCGACACGCGGACTGCCGGTAAAGAAAATATGATCGAATTTTTGTTGCAACAGCAAAGTCGTTTCGGCAATTTCGCCCGGAATATAAGCGATGTAACGCGGATCGAAGTTTTCTTCGAGCATTTTTTGGATGACCGCGCTGCAAGCCGGGGTCATCTCCGATGTTTTCAACACGACGGTGTTGCCGGCAGCTATCGCGGCAATCAACGGTGAAAGGGACAAATTGACCGGATAATTGTACGGCGCAATGATCAGATTGACCCCTAGCGGCGTATAGTAAATCCGGCTGGTGCCCGGCTGGCTAAGCAAGCCAGTCCAAGTGCGCTTTGGTTTCATCCAGCCTTTAAGCTTTTTGAGAGTTTCGCTTATCTCATGTTGACAAAACCCCGTTTCAGCCAAAAAAGCTTCAAATTCGCACTTGCCCAAATCCTGCTTCAAGGCAGCGTTCAATTCCTGTTCATAGCGTTTGATAACATCTTTGAGTTTATTCAAACAATCCACACGATGTTGATAGGCACGAGTCACCCCGCTATTAAAGTATTCACGCTGTTGTTTGACGATAGACGTAATCTGTTGTTCTTGCATAATTAAAATGGCCTTTTAGCGGTTCTCAAACCGGTTGTAATCGAACAGCCCGGCTTCTATGGGAAAGGTCTTGCGATAGTTCTCAATCAGCGAATCACTATGCGACCAAAACAGGTTGTCCGTCCGGCGGATGGCAAATCGGGAACTGAGATCCGCGTAATCAGCATCGGATTGCAGATTGCCGATCATCTTGACGAACCATGGCAGATGGGATGATTCCACTTGGTAGAAGGCATTGGGGTAAGCACCCAAAAAGCCGGGGACTACCGTCAACGTGTCCTCGTCAGGCAAACGGCGGGCATCCTCCTTGAACATCTGCGAGATGTTGCTGTGGGCGCTATTGTGTGACATGGTAAAGTGATGCTTCTGTCCTTTTTCGTCGAGAATGGTCAGGAACATCACTTCAGGCAAAAACGAGACCGCTCTGCCTTTCAAACCGGACAATTGCAACAGAGATTCCCAAGCTTCTTTATCCAGCTTGCCTTGGGTCAAGTTATAACGCTTGTCCAACACAGGTTTGAGGCGTGTTTTCCAAAGTCCCAGCAATTCAGGCCAGGGGTCGTCAGTTTGATATTTCACGCCGCTTTCCTGAAGGAAAAAAGCCCTGCTCCCGTTCAAATATTGTTTTACATCCTCGGATGCATTTCTATACCAAAAGTTGCGCACAGTGTCGCGGGAGTCCCTAGGCAATAGGGCGAGGACGGCAAACTCGCCCTCCATGCGCAGGAAGTCCATGTAGAGCCTGGATTGTAGTTGATGGGCAGTGTTGCCATAGACATCGAAACCCGCCACCAATAAATAATGCATACGTTCCAGCAAGGTATAACCCATGATCAGCGCCGTTTGCGGCCTGTCCCCAACCAAGCCCTTGACGACACTGGCGCTGTCGAAATGGCGTAACACCGTCAGAGAGGCATTTTGGTTGGAACCATCGCCTCGCCAGAGCATGTCCAAATTCGGTAAATGTCGTCCGACCAAGCGTTGGTTTAAAAATTCGCTTTTTTCGCGCAGATACTGGTTTTGCATCCGGGCGTAAGACCTCCACCTCAACAAGCCGGCATTGCTTTCCTGCTCACTCGGTAGGCTGATGTTTTGCAGGGTTTTTGCCAAGTGGTTGGCATTGCTATCCAAAGTCTCATGGTCGGGGTCGATAAACCCGACCCAGAAATAGTCAGAGATCACATTCAGCGCGACTTGACCGCGACACACAGGACCTTTGATGAACCCCATCAACGTGAACTGCGCCTCGTCCAGCATCAAACGGTAGCGGGAACGCACGGGTATCTGTTCAAAGGTCACAAACGGATTGGCCGCCACTTTAGGATCATACGAGGGTAACTTTTCGACCGTGTAGGGGTCATCGACAAACCACGTTTTCAGTCGCGCCATGCGCGCTGCGTTGAGTGCATAGGGCATGTGGGTTTTTGCCAATAGCGCACCTCTGACTGGCCTAAGACGGTAGTAGACCCTGGCAACACCGGGGTCGTCATAAGGTCGTCGGCTGGCGATAAATTGGATAAGTTGGTCTGGCGGCGTCTTGGATCGCACCAGATTAAAAAAATCGCCATCCGGCAAATCGTCAAAATAAAAATGTGCCAAGAACCAATGTTCGAAAAGATAGCGGGCCATCAACTGGGATTTTAGGTCATCGCCATTCAAAAAATTTTCCCACTGGGCTATGCGCTCCTGTTGGGACGCAGATAGCGGTTTGGGCGCGGCGGCGGGTGCGCCAAGCTCCAACCACTGCTTAATAGTTTGTTCTTCTTTCTTAGACAGTGCGGGCAAGCCATATGGCATCCCCCAATCAGGATGTTTGTTGGCAAAATCGTCAAATTCCTCAATCGTCGGGCAATACTGATTCCGATCCAGTGAAAAATCGAAGCGGTCATTCGGGAGTGGACTGCCGGCGATAAACGGGTGTTTGGATTTCAACGTCAGCATTTTCGCCATGACGCTAGCGTCCAGATTGGCTTCCGCGCTTGACTCGCGCTCGTTGAGAACCGGGTTGAATCCCTTCAACCGCCATGCGGCGTTACTTTGCGCATCCACAAACAAGCGGCTGGGTTCGGCGGCAAACAAGCGAACCGCGTCATAGACTTTGGTCTTGCTCGCGCCACGGGTGATGCCTTCCACGCTCCCCATCTGCAATTGGCAAGGTGCATCAAAGCACCCGTGGCAGACCGCGCAGCGATTGTCGGTGATGGGTTTTACATCGCGCCAATATTCAACTGAAGCATTGGCGACGGCTTGTTGATCTGGCTTTTGGTCGAAACGGGAAGGGTCGGATCTACCATGCCGCTGATCGAGTTGATAGCCTTTAATGATGGCGCAACCGGAGAGGAGGAACAATACTGAAAAAAACAGAAACTGGCGCATGGGGCTTCCCGAATAAATGGAATGTAAAGAAGGCAAATCCCGGGAGGGTACTTGGATAATTAGGGTTCAAAGCGACTACAGAGTTCCCTTCCTAAATGACAACTAACAGTTGTCATTATATTGGATTATGATAAGAGCGCATCGCTTGCCTGAACGGTCAAGATGATCTAAAGTCTTTAGTGTCAGCCTGATGGCAACAGAGACTCCGTGGACGGCATCATCGTTCCTGTCGAGTCCTTTTATTGTTTATGGAACTTAACAGCGCTCACCGAAAACTGACCACCGCCGCCTGTACCGCGGGAAACCGCATACGGTTTTGGAAACCTTAGAATATATCAAGCACGAAACTATGTCACATGTTCTGTTCGCCCCACCCGCAAACCTACCTAAAGCCGGACAAACTTCCCCGAACAACGGTATCCGCCATGCCTATGACGACAACTAGGCGGGGCGTTATGACAGATGATACCCGGTGGAGGGCAGCAATAATACACGAGCCTATCCGTATCCTTAGGTTCGTGATTGTGGTCGCAACGACCGTTTTGTTGTTGGGGTGCGCCGTGCTAAGGCCGCATTCTCCGCCTCCGCGCAAGTTCGAGCCCTTGGTGCAGATCCCCGGAATGCCGGATGTGCGGGCATGGGGGGATGAATTTAGCCCAGTTTTTCAAAAGGATGCGCTTGCGGCTAGGGAGCAGGAAAAACAAAGCGGCTTATTCGATAAAGAGCCTATCGTCAATGTTTTGGCAATTTCGGGCGGAGGTGGTGACGGGGCATTTGGCGCAGGATTGTTATGCGGGTGGACCATATCCGGTACACGCCCCAATTTCAAGCTGGTTACTGGCGTCAGTACAGGTGCGTTGACTGCGCCCTTTGCTTTCCTTGGGCCTGCTTACGACGAAAAGTTGAGACAGGCGTATACGACGATCACAGGCAGGGATATTTTCATGATGAGGTCGCTTCTCGCAATATTGTTAAGACCGGATTCCATCGGCCTTAACGATCCCCTTGCCAAACTGACCGCCGAGATTGTCGATGAAAAGATGCTTGCGGATGTGGCTGCCGAGCATTTGAAAGGTCGGCGGCTATACATCAGTACCACGGCACTCGATGCCCAGCGCCCGGTGGTTTGGAACATGGGTGCGATTGCCGCATCCGGGCATCCAAGGTCTCTCAGTTTGTTCCGCGATATTATGATTGCCTCGGCCGCCATTCCGGTGGCCTTCCCTCCCGTTTTTCTAAAAGTCGAAGCCGATGGCCAGCGCTTCGATGAGATGCATGTCGATGGCGGGGTGATGAACCAAGTATTCCTCTATGGCTCAATGCTGGACCCGCAGGAGTTCAAGGTAAATTCAGACGATGGCACGCCACTCCGCGAAGCCCGTGTATTCGTCATCCGCAACAGCCAACTTAAACCTGACTGGCAGGAAGTTAATCCCAGGCTGCATTCCATCGGCCCTCGAGCAATCTCTTCATTAATCAAAGCGCAAGGCATCGGCGATCTTTTCCGCATTTTCACCACGGCGCGGCGAGACCAGCTTGATTTCCATTTGGCATTTATTCCCGATTCCTTGGATACTAACCGGGAAGACGAGTTCGACAACAGGGTGATGAATCTGCTTTTTGACGCCGGTTACGATCTAGCTAAACAGGGTTATCCGTGGAGGAAGGCCCCGCCGGGCTACTTTCCGGTGAATAATCGCGAAAATAAAAATGGCTCTTCACCATTGGGCACTCCGCCCGAAGCGAAATGAATCCATCAGTCGGATGCGAGTTTTTTCCGCCGCCTAAGGCCCAGCCAAAAATAGTAGGACCCTAAGGCGGCCAAGAGATGCTTAATGCTATGGCCGCTCATGACATGTAAAAGCCGGAAGATCGGCTCATCCAGCGATTCAGCCAGTTTGGCTCCGGCATAAGCACCGATCATGGCCCAAAGGTAGGTTGTCCCACTGAAAGTGGGTTTGAAAAAAAGGAGTATCAAAGGCATCACTAGTATGGGAAGAAACTGGACCACAACGTAGGGGCGAAGATCGCCGTGACCTTTCAACTCAGTGAAATACCAGAAAAATACCGAAAAAATACCTATCAAAACCATAGGCCACAATAGTCGTTGTGCCGCTGGAACAGACAGGTATTCGGCGATGACGATCGCAAAAAGTGCCATGAACGCGATCGTCATAGGCAGACGATCCCATAACAGGCTCGCGTTGTCGGGTGTCAAGTGATAATACGCTGAGCCAGGGCCGACCAAGGCCACACCGATGAAGAAAGTCAGGTAGCCAACCCTGAATGCCGGCAAGATGGCAAGTCTCCCTCTGACTAAATCCCATAGGCCCAGCAGACCCACCAACAGAAACGGCAAATTGCTTGACACATTCCAGAAATTTGACACCCCACAGTAGGAATTCTTATCCGCGAATTGATGGTAGGCGGCATCCTGCGGGATGGGTGGCAACGAAAAAACGCCTATAATCATCAATCCTGCAATGACGACAAGTAATGCAAGCTTTTGATTAAATTTGAAAGATGTGCGCATATTGATACCGATACATCGGGAAGCGGATCAACCCACCGCTACCCGATGCCTCGCAGACCAAGGCTTGCGTTGAAGGAAAGGGTAATGCGACTGCATCGGGTGGGTAAAGGCTTTGCTCTAATTTGGTCTAGGACTTGATGGTACACCAGGCGGGAAATTCGCAAACATCCTTTGAACACCGTTATTCAGTGACCTCTGCATGACAGACGGGTTGTTGGAGAGGACATCCGTTGCCGTGCCGCGCCAAATCGCATTCTTGCTCTTGGTGTCGTACAGGTCAATGATCAGAGTGCCTATCTGGTAATTCACCACTTGTGATGTTGACATACCATGAATTCCCCCTGCGCCCCATCCTCCGTTCCAACTGGGGCCCCAATTATTATGGAAAGTATCGACGCGCTGATTATCCTGCACGGTCACAATACCCGCCAATGCGGTTTGGGCTTGGATTTCCGGGACTTTTCGCCAGCCCTTGGCAAACAACTGCCCGTCGACAGCAGACACAATCCGCGCATTCATCAGGGAGTTACTGGATTCCGGGAGTTTTTTCCAGAAATAAGTCGTAAATTGCGAAAAATCGACTGAATTGTCATAGTCGGTATGCACATCAACACTGGCACATGCGCTTAACAATAACGGCGCTGCCCATAAAATCGTCCACAAACTTCTCATGCGTTTGACTCCTAATGAATATGCGGATGCAAAATCTAATAATTATTCACTCTCTGCGGAAGATTACAGTAACTTTAGATCGTTACGCAAGCCTGTCTTATCCAGAATAAAATAAGCATAGGCACTTGGCTCAGAAAAACTCCAATGCGCCCGTTTCGATGTCATACATGCTTCCCACTATTTTGAGCTTGCCCGCACTGACCATTTCGCTCAAAACTGGGCTGCCATTGGTTATACCGGCAATCGTTAATTCGACGTTTTTACGTGCAACGGCATCGACAAAGGCATTGTTTTTGGCTGAACGGTCGCCTTGATAAGCTGTTGCATCGACTGCCGGCCGAATCTTTGCCAGCAAGCCCGTCAGATGGCCAAGCTCCGCCCCAGCGATGGTACCCGCGACCGCGCCGCATTTAGTATGGCCCATCACCAGAATGACTTTGGCACCTGCCACCTTGCAGGCAAACTCCATGCTGCCAAGAATATCGTCATTAGAGATGTTGCCCGCTATCCGGGCATTGAACACATCACCCACACCTAAGTCCATCAGAATCTCGGCAGGTGCGCGTGAATCAATGCAGGAAAGAATGACGGCGGCGGGATATTGCCCGGAAGCGCTCACCTTACGCTGTTCGGCAAGGTAGTTATGCGTCTGGTTTTTGCCTTTGCGAAAACGTTCATTGCCTTTCTTCATGAGGGCAATGATCTCATCGGGGGTCATGGCATCACGTTGCGCCCTAGTCAAAGCCGCAGCATGGGCCACTTTTCCAGTAAAACCCAAACCTAGAGCGCCCAATAACGAAACTGCGCCAGCGGACTTCAACAATGCCCTGCGATCAGCGGCGTTCACTTCTTTCTCATGGTGGTCACACACGGCTATGTCTCCTAATTTATGCGGTTTAAAATCGAATTAAATTATGCCGGTACACGTTCAATAACGACCTATGGGTGCGTTTGGGCCGGCGGTGTAGTGATGCCTTCTTCAATGCGGTCTATCATATAGGAAAAGAATGGATTGGATGAGGTCCGCAACAGTCCGTCCAAACTCATGATCAACGCGCCGCGTTCCCCACGGGCAGCAATCGCACCCAGCTGGATGCCAAAATTCTCGGCTGTCCCGGGCTGCATGCCATATAAAGCATCGTCCGGGGGGAAAGGCAGGGCGACATGGGAAAGCGAGAAAATGTCGGCAGGGTAGGACAGGCCCAAGGGCTGGGACTGTTCCGTCGATGTGCCGGCCTCGGTCACTTTGATGACTTCCCCTGTGTCGGGGTTGGCGTTCGTAACGATGACTGTCCTGAATGGACGCGGCGGCGGCGGGAGGATGCGCGTCAGCTTGGTTTCCAAGTCGGGCCGCAACAGTAAACTCAGCTTCGCGGCGCGGTTCATGTCAAACAGCACGAGTTCGCTGCCGTTTTCCGGTAACAGGGCATGCAGGGTGGAGACGACGGCGCTAGTACTTACCGTGAAATCAATTAGCGATTGAAAGGTCAGGATGGGCGGTAGTTTGGCAAGCCGCCCTTCACGCGAATAGCGCACCATCCTTTCTTCCAAGGCCACGGTGAGCTGGTGGGCTTGCCGTGCCCCGTTGACCGGGAAAGAGTTATATTTGAACGGATTAAACTCGGGTATGACACTAAGCCATGCTGCCTTGGCAAATGGCGGTAGGATCGCCGGGAGACCAGCCAGACCTGCGAAACGGGCGAATCCCGTGAGTCCGATCATCGGCGAAATAAGAACGAGGCGATCCGGTCGCGCCAAGGTGTCGTCGTCAAGCGCATCCAGTGCGTACTTGAGTGCGAGGGCGCCGCCATTCGAGAATCCGACGATATGCAACGGTGCGTTGGGACCTGTCCGCCTGCGGGCCTCCCGGACTGCCAGTCGGGTCGCCGCCTGCCATTCTTGCCATCTCACTTTGGTCAGTGCTCCCGGAACGGTTCCGTGAGCCGGCAGCCGAATTGCCACTGACACATAACCGTGAGAACGATAGCGGCGGGCAATATGGCGCAAGCTATAAGGGGAGTCGGTCAGCCCGTGCAGGAAAACGACCGCTCCGACGGGCGGGCCCTCCGGCTCAAGCACATAAGACCGATTCCAATCCTGGGGGAATCGGCCCGGATAGATCGGGCTACCTTCGAAATAACGGTTGTAAGGAACTTGATCTTTCGTTTCCAACTGCTGCGTAATTTCAGTCCGCAATGTCTCGAAGATTGCCGCCTCAGCCTTAAGATAGCCATCCCAGTCAGATTGATTGAGTTCTTCCACGCTCATCTCATGCGGGACAAACCGATGCCAAGATTCGAGAGGCGCACCGCCTTGCGCAACATAGGCTCTCGCTGAAAACAAGATTATCGCCATGATGGATAACGCCACCAAGGCATATTTGATGCTTTTGAACACAATGGGTTTCATCGCCACATACCCTAATTCGGTCAAAGGTTTTAATTTACGTTGGGAGGGAAATCTGGAAACATGTTATAGAAAACCGATGGTTCTTTAAACATTGTGTAAGACTACAGCATCACTAACTGATTTCGCAAGTTTTCTGCATGTAACCCCATGCCAGGACAAAGGGCAGATTTAATATACCGTTTGCATGACCGAATAGCCGCGCAAGGTGAGCGCGAACTGCTCCAAGCAAAGAATACGGGTTTCTTCGGCTTGGCGACACCATTCACGCAAGGCTTCCAAGCGTTTTTCATGACTCAAGCCGGCGGTTGTCCATAATTCCCGCAGTTGCTCCTTAAACTTATAGACAGTTGCCAAGGTTTGGCTTGCCTCCAATGCGTCTGCCAAGTCGTCAATAGTCAAGTGATCAGGACGGTAGATTTTACCCGTGACTAAGGGTTTGGCTTTTTTCAGCAGTTTTTTGGTTTCGGCATCGGCATTTTTAATTTCTAGATTTAATACCGGGTCAATCACACTGCGACTATACAAAGCCATGACATGAACGCGATTTTTAAGCACTGCCAGCATGGTTTCGGCATCGGCGATGGGTTTGGCCCAGTCGATTTTTGACTTCAGCGCAGTCCTTTTGATATGTGCCAGTTTTAGCATTGACATAATGCGGATATAACCCCAGCCTAGGTCAAACTCATACCAGCGAACGGACAGTTTTGCTGAGGAGGGGTAGGCATGGTGATTGTTATGCAATTCCTCCCCGCCAATAAAAAATGCAATTGGGATTAAATTGGTCGAGGCATCGCGGGTTTCAAAGTTTCGGTAGCCAAGATAATGGCCTAGGCCATTGATGACGCCGGCCGCCCACAGGGGTATCCAAAGCATTTGGACGGCCCATAAGGTGAGTCCAAGAGGGCCAAACAAAACTAATTCAATAGCCAGTAGCACAGCAATGCCCCAATTGCGCCATGGCGTGTAAATAGTGTTTTCCAGCCAGTCATTGGGTGTGCCAAAGCCGTATTTGGCCAAGGTTTCGGCATCTTGAGCCGCCGCGTCGTACAATTCCGAACCTTCACCCAAAACCTTGCCTATGCCCAGTATGATGGGGCTATGCGGGTCATCCTCTGTTTCGCATTTTGAATGGTGCTTGCGGTGGACAGCAACCCATTCCTTGGTGAGCATGCCGCTGGTGAGCCATAACCAAAATCTGAAAAAATGACTCATGACGGGGTGCAGGTCCAAAGCCCTGTGAGCTTGGCATCGGTGGAGGTAGATGGTGACACTGGCAATAGTGATGTGGGTCAGAATCAAACCAACAAGGATGAGTTGCCAAATAGAAAGGGAAAGTAAACCAGTAGCCATTAAATTACTCTAGGGAATTTGCGCAGATAGCGCGGGTGAAGTATTTTCCATTAAGGAGTGTTAGCGGGTGTCGCGGTGATACGGGAAGTTTGGTGCAGGGAAAAACGATGTGTTCGAACTTACACTAAACAGACTTGGCGTGTGACTTAACAAACCCATCATCAAACTACAGGATTATTTTCACATTGACAAGTTTTATTTTATTGCCAGAAACCGACCCGTCTTGTCATGCTGGGTCGGTCAGGTTTGATCGTCATTCAACCACTTCGGCACGGTATCGCCAAACTTTCAACGTATCAGACCAGTAATTTGACGGCAACCCTGCCTTGCGTTTGAGATGTTCAAGAAATTCAATAGGTTCGGGCAATTGTTCCCAGACTGAGGGCAAAAACGTCCCGCGCCGCGAACCTTCGGCCAGTATCAGCCCATCCTCGCCGGGGCGCAACTGGCTCAGAAGATTTTGTTCGGAATTAAATATCATAGGCTCGGCAGGAGTGAGCATGGACAGGTGAATATCCAATCCGTCCAATTCATTTTCACGCAATGACGGGAAGCGAGGGTCTTGGAAAGCGGCGGAATAAGCGTTTTCTGCAATGTCCTCAGCCAAAGGCCTGCTTGCCTCCAAGCGACCGATGCATCCACGCAATTGCCCATGCCTTTCCAAGGTGACGAAGGTGGCTCGGATAGCTTTTAATTCGGGGGGTAATCCGGCTTCCTCAACGGGTAAAGGTCTACCAACTTTAAGGCCGTGACGAATCGAAGCCAGTGCCAAATTCATCAGGGTGGATTGGTTTTCTTCGCTTAATGAACACTTATTTGAAGGCATAGGACCCATACCCGACCACACGGTCTTTTGACCCGGCGGTGTCGCCGGAATTACGCAAATCTATGGTTTCTGCCTTCATGCCACGTTGTTTGGCAGCGAGCAACAAACCGCTGATGGGCAAACGTCCGCAAGCGTCCTCAAAATCAATGTCTTCAGGGCGCAGAGCCACAATGGATTCGGAAGTGGCTTCGTCCATGCGTTGGGCGGTAGCGTAATCATGGTAATGGCTAAGGTCGGAGCTGATAACGACAAGGGTTTCATCCCCACCCCACAACTTATCCAGCAGCATCGCCACTTCTTCGGGGGATGCGTCGCCAACAACGACGGGAACCAAGCTAAATGAACCCAGCACTGCTTGAAGAAACGGCAGATGGACTTCTAGGCTGTGTTCTTGGTCATGGGGGCTATCCAATTTATGCACAAAAGGCAGATCGGCCAACGTGGAAGCCGCCTCTTGATCTATGGGAATTTCTCCCATAGGCGTGGCAAACCACATCGCAGTACTCAAGGCGCAACCACGAAAGCCTACACGGTGAGCCGGCCCAAGCAAAACGACCCGGGTAATTTGCCCTCTTCCTTGTGGGAGTCTTGCATAAACACTGGCAGCGATAGGCCCTGAATAGATGTAACCAGCGTGGGGGGCAATGATGGCTTTAGGCAAACCACCGCTAGGTGTGGTATGGTCCAGATAGCTCTGGATCATAGCTTGTAATTGGTGTTTGTCGGCCGGATAAAACGTTCCGGCGACAGCAGGTTGTCGCGTAAATTTCATGGTAACCTCCTAGATGACCGTATTTTGCTGAAGGTTAAATGGTTCTGCAATCTGTTTTAATATCTGAGTTACGCAGGGGGCAACAGTTGCTTATTTTCTAAGGAAACGGGAGCGTCAAAGCCTAATGCTGTTGAATTAAGGATTTCCCGTTCGCCCTGAGCTTGTCGAAGGGTGAACGAAAAATCCTACCTTGTTGAGAATTAAGCCGTTCATGGTTCGACAAGCTCACCATGAACGGCTTAATTCAACAGCATTGGTGTCAAAGCCTGTCCTCTGCCTAACATCAGTTAATATGATTTGCTGGTGATTTCGTTAGACAGAGTATTGATTCTTGAGATGACTTCGTCTGCGTCTTTCTCAGAAACACCAAATTCCCGAAGCGTATCTAAGAAATGTTGGACAAATTTGGAAAAATGTTTCGTCGTAATGCCTCGCCCCTGATGCGCATAGGCTAGGGGTTTTCCGGTGTAAGTCGCCGGACCGCCCAATGCTTGACTGAGAAAAGTATTTTGCATGTTAATTTGCTTTTCCATCAACGTGTGCTCAAAAAACGGCTTCAATTCAATGTCTTTTAGTACCCGGTCATAAAATGCCTTGGTAATGGCTTCTATGGCAGATTCACCGCCTAGACGGTCATAGAGGGAAGTTTTTACAATTTTCATAGGGGCTATAGATGCGATGATTTTTGTATGTCACTGTGATGGCAACTTACAGTCAGGCTGTCCCTTTGTCAAGAATCAGCCGCAAACAATGCAAATCTTTTTTCTACCATCTCATTTATCTTGTTAAAGGATTAAAAACGATGTTAACTTAAGGCATGAAACAATCTTTTGTCTTAGGTTTTACCCTCATCGAACTCTTGGTCACCGTTACCATGATTGGCATTGTCTTAACAATAGGTGTTCCCGCTTTCAAAGATACAATCCGTAACAACTTGTTGACCGCCAACATCAATGAGTTTATCGCCACCTTGAACTTCGCCAGAAGCGAGTCGGTGAAAAGAGGGGTTTCGGTCACTATCAGGAAGGCATCATCCTCTTCTTCGGTGGGCTGGGAAGGCGGCTGGGAGGTGTTTACCGATTCAAATGAAAATGGAACGAAGGATGTCGATACCGATCAGGTTATCCGGGTTCATGAGCCGTTGAAAACCAATTTATCTTTGCGGGGAAGCAATATTAATTTCGTCAATCGCATCACTTACAAACCTAGCGGTGTAAGCAACACGTTTGGATCTTTTGCCTTATGTGACACTAGCGTAAAAGGGAAACCCACGACAAGATCAGCCCGTCTGATCACGGTCAGTATCCTAGGTCGTGTCAGCTTGACCGCTGACGTTGATAAAGATGGCATCCTTAAAAAAAGTGACGGTTCTAACTTTGCCGATTGCACCAGTCCATGAAATTCAGGAACGGATTTAGTTTGGTTGAAGTGTTAGTGGCTGTATTAATTTTGGCCGTTGGCCTAACTGGCCTTGCCGGTTTACAAATAGCTGGAATCAGAAACAACCAAACCGCCTACCACCGTTCAGTCGCCACGCAATTGGCCTATGACATGGCTGATCGTATAAGATCCAATCAAGTGGGTATGGTTGGTGGCCTTTATAATAAGGGAAAGGAGGGGATCAGCGGCAGTTCATGCGAAAGTGGCTCTTGCACACCTGAACAATTGGCTGCCTACGATCTGAAACGCTGGAATGATGAACTGGCTGCAAAACTTCCCGGTGGCGTTGGTGTCGTTTGCAAGGACAGCACACCTGAGATTGGGAAATCGTCCGAACCAACCGCAGCTTGCGATGATTTGGGGAATGTTTATGTCGTGAAAGTCTGGTGGGACGACGACCGCAGTGGTACTAAAACGCAAGGATTTGTAACCAGCTTCCGTCCTCAATGAATATTCACATGAAACACTCTGACATTGGTAACTGGTTTCGTCCTCAGACAGGGTTTTCCATTGTCGAAATTTTGGTAGCCTTAGTGCTGAGCCTGATTTTGACACTCGTGGTTAGCCAGATATACCTCAGCAGCAAACAATCCTACCATCTGCAAGAAGCCCAAAGCCGCTTGCAAGAAAATGGACGGTTTGCTTTGGAACTGTTAGCCAAGGATATTCGCAGGGCCGGCAACTTAGGATGCCCGTCAGCCAAAATAGCACCGGTGGTGATTGCCAAAGACTCGCCTGACATTTCAACTGCAACTGCAATTTCTGGATTTAACGCAACGACTGAAATAAGTAAGTATCCCATTCCTACATCCACTTACAGCGGTCAAAACTGGCAACCGAAGGTAACTTCCGACACACTAGACGCTGTGAAAGGGACAGACATATTTAACATTCAATTTGCCGAGCCATGCGGGGGCTGGTTGCAAGAGAAGATTACCGGCATGACCAGTTCCCCCTCGATCAAAATCCCAAGCACCAACACTTGCTCGATCGAAGCAAACACTGAACTGGTGCTTTCAGATTGTGGACAAATTGAAGTGTTCCGTGCTGCTGCCGCGCCATCGGGTGGTACTACCATGACGCTTACGGAGTCAACTTATAACAGCCGAGAAAATTTTACCTACAGCCATGACATGGATGCCGAAGTCATGGAATTTCACTCCTATACTTATTTCATTAGGATGTTCAATGCTGAGCCTACGCTTTACCGCCAAGAAAACAAAAGCACCATAACAACGCCCACCCCGCAGCCTGTCATGGAAGGGGTCGAGGATATGCAAGTTTTATACGGAATTGACAATGACGCTGATGGTTCGGTTGATCAATATCTTGCGCCTACCGAAACTATCACGGTTCCATGGGCTAAAGTCATCGCTGTCCGTTTTGACCTAGTACTGCGTTCGATTGGCGCTGAGGGTGAAAATTTGACATTAACCACCACCAAAAAAGCCTGTAATGGTAAAGATGTGACCGATCGTCGCTTGAGAAGATGCTATAGTTTTACTGTCAACATTCGTAATCCAAGAACCTAGAGGGTTTAGTTATGAACGGGGTTCTTCAAACAACGACCATGCCAAGTAAAGCAAACAAAACCGGGGCCGCTTTATTTGTCAGCTTGGTGTTTTTATTCATTCTGACCGTCATTGGCTTGGCTGGCATGCAAAACACCTCGCTTCAAGAAAAAATGGCGGGGCATCTTCGTGAGCACAACCTTGCTTTTCAAGCGGCGGAATCTGCCTTACGGGAAGCGGAGGCAAACCTTGCGGCCTCTGTGCCGATTTTTGACTGTAGTTTCGATAACGATGGTTATTACAAACATTCAGAACCAGGCACGGCATCGGATTGCCCGGCTTCCAAAGGTTGGCCTTCGAACTCCCAATTGACTCACCCCTACCCCCCCGAAAATGAAAAGTTTTGGAAAGACGGCGATGTGGTCAACCGCGATGTGAAGGAAGTGACAATCAAAAACAAACAATTTGACAAGCTGGCGGACATACCCAAATATATAATTGAATCATTGCCTGCGGGTGCTGTGGGGGCGGGTGTCAGCTTGGAAGCGGGCATACCCATTCCACCAGGCCCAAAATATTATCGAATCACCGCTCGCGGAGTCGGCATGGATGCCAATGCTGTCGTCATCACCCAATCGGTTGTCAGGCAGTAAATTACCCTTTTAAACGGAGAATGACTGATGAACATCAAACCAATTTTGATCGTCACTTCACTGATAGCCATCTTCAATACCTCGAAAGCGTCAATGGAGATAGCTCAAATACCCTTGTCGGTATGTTTGAGCGACACCGCATTCCGTTCATTCACCTCATTGGTGGCCGATCCGGCTGGCAGGGCTGTTTATCAAGCCAAATTTCGAACGACTACCGGGGACTTTGCAACATCACCCGATTGGAGTGGCAAGCTATTGGCCTATAAAGTGACGAGTGGAAGTTTAGCGAGCAGTTCGCTTTGGGAAGCCGGAAGCCTACTTGCTAACAATAAGGATCGGAAGCTTTATACCTTGCATGATGAAGTTATTGATGAAGCTCACTGTTTCGACCCCCCTTGCGACGCATCTCAAGTGATCACGGAATTCGATTGGCAATACCTCAGCGACTTACAACAAAATCTAATCGATCCATCAACGGGAATAGACACAACCTCTACTTCAGGCCAAGAGATTATGAATTATTTTAGAGGTTCAACTGCAAAGGAATCCCCAAACGGCATCTATAGGGCAAGGACTTCTTTGCTAGGCGACATTGTCAACTCAGACCCTGTATTTGTCGGGTCTGAGGATTATGGATATTACAATTTACCGGGTAATGAAGGTTCTAAATATCAGAGTTTCATGAATTCAAAAATACCAATCGATAACACTGACCCGCGTCCAAGAATGATTTATGTCGGCAGCAATGAAGGTATGCTGCATGGGTTTGAAGCAGGTACATGGAACGGGGATTCCACTAAACCCAAAACTTTCGACTACGGAACGGGAACAGAGATTTTTGCTTTCATTCCCGGCATTGTGATCAATTTCAATATGCATGAACGGGCATACATCCGGCAAGACAGTTACAACCACTCATACCTAGTGGATGGTTCACCTAGAGTGGGCGATGCCTACTTTTCTAGTGCTTGGCATACAATATTGTTGGGTGCTACGGGAGCGAGTCCGCCTTCAGATCAAAATTTGACTGGACCACAAGACAAAGATAATCATCTCGGTGATGCAACTGGTGGACGGGGAATATACGCACTAGATATAACCGATCCGAGGGAATTCAACGATATCACCTCTGGTAAATCGAAAGTGCTTTGGGAGCTCAACAACTACACGGCGGCTAACGGTGATGCCGACCTTGGCATGACGATGGCTCAACCCACTTTGGCAAGGATGCAAAACGGCAAATGGGCTGCCATTGTCAGTAATGGTTATAACAGTCCAAACCAAAAACCAGTTTTGTATATTCTGGACATTAGCCTGAAACCGGGTGACTCGGGTTTCATTATGCGAAAATTTTCGCCTTGCACCTCAGTAGCCGATGGAGGGGAAGGGGGAAGCAGTTACTGCCCCACCGGCATGGATAACGGTCTTTCAACACCGATTGCGGTGGATGTTAATAATGATCGAAGAGTGGACTATATCTATGCAGGGGATTTAGTCGGTAACCTCTGGAAATTCGATGTCAACTGCCCTAGCCCTAGTCAAAGCACAGGCGACGATGCCAGTTGCAAACCCAAAGACTCTTGGAAAGTCGCCAATGGAGTCAAACCCTTATTTGTCGCCTGCACTAACAGCGGGACTTCCTGCGACAAACAGAATCGTCAACCGATCACTGGCAAGCCGCAAGTTGGAAGTGTCAGCGCGACGCAGGGTAATGCCATGTATACCACATCTAGCACCAAGCCGTCGGTGATGGTGTATTTTGGAACCGGGAAATACTTGGAACTTTCCGACAGGTCAGTCGATAGCAAGCAAAAGCAAACTTTTTATGCCTTATGGGATAAAAACACTGGTAATGCCACCGATGACAATTCCATAAGCAACCGCAACTTGTTAAAAGAGCAGACGATTATTACCCATTATAAAATTACCCGCACAGCTAAAGGCACGGACTACGTGGATAATTTGCGGGTTACTTCTAATGAAAGCCCTTGTTATGAGCTGACAAAAGATTGTAAAGCACAACAGTTAGGCTGGTACATGGAGCTAACCACCCCTAATAATTCACCGAGTGAACGAGTGATTAGTTTTCCGCTATTAATATCCGGTAATATATTATTTACCACCTTAATCCCTTCACCCACTCCTTGTGATAAAGATACAGGCCCATTCAGTTGGATTATGGAATTGGATGCGATTACTGGCTCCCGGTTAGGTTCTTCACCGTTCGATGTTTATGGTGCGGGCGGATCAGCCACCCCGGATAATAAAATTAATATCAACGATATGGTCTATTTGTCTGTGTCAGAAAATAAATCTGAGCAAGTGGCACCCACAGGGCTTAAGAGTACTGTTGGCGTGGTCAAAACACCGGCGGTCGTTCCCAACAAAGATGTTGTTGACAAATTTTTTGGTGGATCGACAGGTGAAATTCAGAAAGTCACTGACCCAGGCAGTCCGCTAGGCCGGGTTTCTTGGCGGCAATTGCGCTAATTTAACACATTACACGTTGCCGAGACTATGACAACTAAGAACATAACCGGTTTTAGCCTGATTGAATTGATTTTTACGGTGTCAATCATAGGAATTTTAGCGACGATTGCTTACCCAGCTTATAGGGGGCATATGACCAAAACACGCAGGACGGAGGCCATGCAACTATTACTGCAAGATGCCGGCTTTATGGAACGGTTTTATACCGAATATGGCTGTTATAGAAATAGGGGTGATGACGGAATTTGCGGTACCACCGACGATAGCAATCCAGAATACCCCGCAGTGTCTCCTCCTCCCATAATGCCCTATTCGTGCTCACCCGCCATGGACAACAACGAGAAATGTTTTAAAGTTGAAAATGTCGGGAAAGTCTTTTACAAAATTAGTCTTGATGCCGCCACTGGCTCTAATGGGTCAACTTTCACATTGACAGCCGATCCTTCAGGCACGCCGCAGGAAAGTGATGGCAAACTGACCCTTGACAATAACGCTACCCATGGATGGCCCAAAAACCCAAGCGGGAACGTCAAGAGCTGGCAGTGAAAGCGGTCTAGTGATTCCAAGGTTAAACCGCATAAGCCCCTAGGGCAAAACTCCAAAAAGAATTTGTCAATGGACTTGAAAATTGGTTTTAGCCAAAATTCTATTGTTTCCATCGACTATCTTAACTTCCCATGGACCCATCATGATGCGGTCAATGAATTTGCTTGAAACGGCTGCTTGAGGGCTACGCTTAATGGGAATCCGCGCATGGGCAATGCGTTTGCCTTTCCATAGCCAATCATGATAAAGAACCTTGCCTTTCAGTCCCGCGGTTTCCATGAACAGGTAAACACGAATCAAGCCTTTGTCATTCATCGGAATGGTTTGACCAATGATATCGAGAGGTGCGTCATCTTTGATACCGCTGGTCAATTGAGCGCGTTTGATGCTTGCATCCAATATGACGACGGTTGAGTTGATCGGCTTATCCAATTCTACACCCGAGGGGGGTGACTCGCCGGGTATTTTGCCCTCAAGGCTTTTCGCCACAACTGGCTGAGTCGGTTGCGGATTGGCATCAACGGCTCCAATGCTTTCCTTAGCCATTTTGGCTTCCACAGGTCTGACCGGTTCAAGGGGTCGATTATCGACCGGCGGATTCACTGCCACTACCTTTGGACTCGGCGTTTGCAAATCAGCCTGATGATTGTCATCCGATTGATTAAAAAAATGTCTACCCCCCCAAATGAGGACTGCTATCAGCGCGAACAATAGGCATAGCGCCGCGATGATCCTCTCCCAATGATATTCGACCACAACTTTAGGTTTGGGTGGCTCAGTTTGTTCAAGGGACTGGGTATTGACTACACGGATTCTGAGTTTTTCGGGCATGGTCTAAGCCTGACAACGAATATTAAGCATTACTGATAAAGCCTATGACAGCTTGAGGGGAATGTCACCACAAGTTTCGGAAATGGCATGTCAACGCCAAGCACCCAGCCATAAAACCACACCCAACCCGGCTAGGCAGGCACTGACTAGGGGTATGTTGGGCACTTCTGCCGGCCCGGTTCCCAACAACAACGCTGCCGAAACTAACAACGCTGAACCCCCTATGCTTGCCACCGTGCGCTGACGGTTGCGGCGCATTTCTAGGCGTAATTTGTCAAACTCCCGGTTATCTAAGCGCATTTCCATCTTGCCATTAACCACTTTATATAGCGCATCATGCACCAAACTCGGCATTTCCGGCCATTGTGCCGCCCATTCCGGCAGGTGTGTGCGCAATTTGTTATAAACCGCTTGCGGACCCAATTGGCGGCGGAACCAGTTTTCTAGAAACGGCTTGGCGGTTTGCCAGAGGTCAAGCTCGGGATAAAGGTCTCTACCCAAGCCCTCAATGTTCAACAGGGTTTTTTGCAGCAGTACCAATTGTGGTTGCACTTGCATATCGAAACGGCGGGCCACTTGAAACAACCGCAGCAACAAATGACCGTAGGAAATTTCTTTCAACGGCTTCTCAAAAATGGGTTCGCTGACGGTGCGTATGGCCGACTCGAATTCTTCGACTCGGGTGTCCGCCGGAACCCAACCCGATTCAATGTGCATTTCCGCGCAACGCCGATAATCGCGTTTGAAAAAAGCATGTAAATTTTCCGCCACATAGTGCTGGTCGGCTTTGGTGAGCGTGCCGACAATACCAAAATCTATGGCGATATATTGGTTATTGGGTCCGACAAAAATATTGCCGGGATGCATGTCGGCATGGAAAAAGTTATCCCTAAACACTTGGGTGAAAAATATCTCCACGCCACGATCCGCCAGTATCTTCAAATCCACGCCTTCGCGCTTAAGCCGGGCCACATCGCCTACCGGGATGCCGCCTACTTTCTCCATCACCATCGTATCTTGGCGGGTGTAGTCCCAATATATTTTGGGGATGTACAGCATCTCGGAATTCTCAAAATGACGACGGATTTCCGAGGCATTGGCGGCTTCCCGCACCAAGTCCAGTTCGTCGATAATGGTTTTCTCGAACTCTGCCACCACTTCGACCGGGCGCAGCCGACGGGCATCCGGCAAAAAACGGCGGGCCAGCTTCGCCAATTCATACAACAAGGCAAGATCAGATCGAATACGCTTTTCGATGCCGGGCCGCAACACCTTGACCACCACATCTTCGCCGGTATGCAAACGGGCGGTATGGACTTGGGCTATGGAGGCCGAAGCCAATGGAGTCTCGTCAAATTCGCGGAAAATCTCAAGAACTGGCTTTCCTAATGATTTTTCGATAATTTTACGCGCTTCCTCGCCGGGAAAGGGTGGAACACGATCTTGCAGCTTGACCAGTTCATCGGCGATGTCTTCTGGCAGCAAATCACGCCGAGTGGACAGGGTTTGACCGAACTTGACAAAAATCGGGCCTAACTCTTCCAACGCCTCGCGTATGCGCACCCCACGCGGGCCTTGCTTGGAACGCCGCCAATAACTAGGCGATAAAACCGCCAGATAGCGCACCGGACGAAATAGATGGGTGGCAAGGATCAAATCATCCAAACCGTGGTAAATTAATACCCACTGAATATGCAATAAACGGCGGAGAACGGAAAATTGATTCACTAAAGATTTTCCTAAATTATAAATTGGTTTTCACGAAATAACTGATTTAACTCGTGCATGGGGAATATTTGGGCTGGTAGGGTCTACGGTTATTTCACGTCTACTAGGATTTACGATCAAATCCATATCTTCCATTGGGATCGCTCCAAGCAATACTTCATCGCCCAGCACCAGTGCGCCAACATAGCAAAATCGCTTGCCAAATGAAACCTTTACCGGCCCAACATAAGGGACATTGGAACTGCGTCCATCAGCAACCGATACTTCGCGCATGGATTCTCTCTCTAACTGAAGTTGGTTGGCTATATGTTCAGGTATGCACAACATCAAAGCTCCCGTATCAGCCAAAGCATTGGTCTTGATGGATGACAAATTGGGTTGGCGAGGATTGCTTAATTCAATTTCAGCGAAAACATGACCCATTTTGATTAGCCCTTATAGCTTATTTCCAATTAATTCTCTCGCTTTGCGACTGACTTCTTCGGAGGAAATTAACTGAACCAAACCCTCATCGATTTCACGCGCCCGAAGCACTGCTTCATCTAACCATTCCTTCTCAAAATCTGACTTGGAAAGTTGTTCGAATTCTAGCCTCGATTTTTTGATTTTAGCATCTAAACTAAGTTTATTCATATAAGACAAAGAATTTGTTACAGATATCAAACCTTTTGCTTCCCAGTTATCGGATTAATATATATTAGACCTTTAGTTTGAGCGGCTTTGATTTTTTTATCTAGCATATCAGAAAACCCAATAATCCCTTCTAAAACCAAAGTAATATCTTCGCCATCAATAAAAACGGTTTTGATTGCTTTACCAGTTATTAGAGAATTTACAACATTATCACTGAATCCATTTATAGATACAAAAAACCTCTACCATACATTTTTCCTTCGATCTTTCCAGCAAATTGATATACAGGTTCGTTTGCTGAGGCTTTATCTTGCCACTTGGCTTCAATTAAATAATGTTCACCTTCAAATTTTATAGAACCATCAATTTGTTCGCCATTCACCCTAAAAGGCTCAGTTACATCAAGGAAATATAACTTAGCCAATGATTGTAGTATATCTTCTAATTCATAACCGCGCTTTGAACCGACTGTTTTACCTTGTAGAAGCGATATAAATTTCTCTTTCAAATGAGGAAGAGTGGTTGCTGGAATTTTAGCCTCAGATTCTTTCCGATCACGCTCTTTACGTTGTTCTTGAATTTTATGATGCGAATTTCTTGTAACTGTTTCAAATGAGAGATTGACCTTTCCGCTTCAACTCGATTGAGTTGTTTTAGATTGTCGAAGTAGTAAGGATCGAAATGTTCCCATTCGATAAGCGATTGCAGCATTGCCCGAAAAGAACCAAGCCCCCCATCAACTCTGTCGTTCAAAACATCGAACATTATATCGACAATATCTTTTCTGTTAAGGGTTTTGTAATCACCAATTTTATCGAGATCATTCTTTGTGCAACTATTGCTTTTAAAGAAATCAATAATATCATTCTTAGGCCACAATAATTTTAATATGCAATCGCGCATTGCATTTTTGATGTCGTTGGGGAAGATCATTGGTTTCAAGTCAAAGTAAACTTTAATTACAAATTAAATTTATTTGAGATATCCTCATTTATTCTCTCATACAACCTCAAAACCCTAGCCTCCAACCTATCACAATCCGCTCTTAAAGTATCCACCTCCGCATTAAACAATTCCGCCTCTGCGGGGGCCGGCAACTCGCGGCTTTCCTCTTGCAAATATTCGGCAACATTCTGTTGAAATGCCTCCACGGTTTCGACGCGCCAAGCATGGGATTCACGCAAGTCACTGACGATTTGAGCGGCAAATGATGGGCCGATAAAACGAGCAGCCAGACCTTCCCAGTCAAACTCCAGCTTGTTAAACAGCCTCTGGAAGCGCCGTGCCACTTTCATATCGCCCTCAATCACCACGCCACCGGAAAACAATACCCGCAACGGGGAACCGCCTAGCCCCATCTGCGCAAAGGCCAACGGTGAGCCAGTAAAACTCACATCCGGCTCGGCTTCAAAGCTGGGCAATATTTCAACGGTGGTTTCGCTAGGGCAAAGGTAAATCTGCCAATCAAACGGCACGAACTTCAAGGCGATAACTTTACCAGCAATCGGGCTTAGGTATTGCTGACTATTGGTGGATAGTTGCAGAAAACGACCCATCGCATCGCCGAACAAGGAGGCGAAAACTTCAGGTAACAAGCTTGAACCAGCCATAGCGTTAAAACTTATAGCCGCGATGCACAGCAACGACACCTTGGGTGATATTGAAAAATTCACAACGCTCAAAGCCCGCCTCAGCCAACATTTTTTTCAGGGTCTCTTGGTTTGGATGCATACGGATGGATTCAGCCAAATAGCGGTAACTCTCGGAGTCATTGGCAATCAGCTTGCCTAGGAATGGCAAGATTTTAAATGAGTACACATCATAGCCTTTCTTCAGCAAATCGCCCTGCACTTCGGAAAACTCCAAAATAATAATACGTCCGCCCGGTTTCAGCACCCGATGGATGGATTTCAAGGCATCTTCTTTGTGGGTGACATTGCGCAAGCCGAAGGCAATGCTGACACAATCGAATGAATTATCCGGGAATGGCAGCTTTTCCGCGTCAATCTGGGCATATTGGACATTGCCAGCCACACCTTCATCAATCAACCGATCTCGCCCCCGTTGCAGCATGGCAGCGTTGATGTCGGAAAGCACCACTCTCCCCGTCGGCCCGACTCGTTTTTGGAACAACGCAGTCATGTCCCCCGTGCCGCCGGCCAAATCCAGCACTTGTTCACCCGCACTAACATGGCTAAGTTGGATGGCAATGCGCTTCCAGATGCGGTGTATGCCCATCGACATCAAGTCGTTCATGATGTCGTACTTGCCCGCCACCGAGTCGAATACGCCCTTGACCAGCTTGGCCTTATCGCTTACCGGTACGTCTTTGAAGCCGAAATGTGTAGTGTTGTCTGTCATGGTTAGTCTCGTTGTGTACTCCACGCCCAAGGGAATTGGGCGAAAAAGATTAATTATTGATAAAATTTATTTTGAAGACTCAGCTTGGTTCCTATTTTGAAAGAGGGCTTCAACTTCCGCCAAAGACAATTGGGTTAGTCTTGCAACCTGAGATTGTGATAGCCCCTCGGTCAGTAGATTGACGGCAATAGCCAAGGCTTGTTGGTGTGCTCCAAGTTCTACACCTTGCTCAACCCCCATCTCCATGCCCTTTTCCATGCCTTTTTCCAAGCCCTTTTCCATGCCTTTTTCCAAGCCCTTTTCCATACCCTTTTTCAGTCCCATACGATAAGTAGGCAGTTCTTCGTAATTGATCGTCAACATGTTCAACTCCTCTTCAATAGACTTTATCGGAAACCTTCAACTTATGCAGCACAGTGCGACAACCAGCTTAGGTTTCCGATAAAGTCTAATAAAAAACAATCAAGCCGCGTGGGCATGCAGACGAAATCCCAAGGCATTGATGACTTTCATCACAGTGGCAAATTCAGGCTTGCCTTCGGCTGAAAGTGCCGAACAAAGACTATCCCTAGTCATACCTGTTTCATCGATCATTTGATTGATGTCTTTAGCCCTAGCGATAATACCCAAAGCATGGGTGACTAAAGCCGGGTCGCCTTCTTCTAGCACTGCATCCAAATATGCAGCTATATCCTCATTGGTTTTTAAGTATTCGGCAGAATCCCACCGTGTTGTTTGCAAAGTCATGATACCCTCCTAAAGTTGCCGCGCAGAATTTATATTTGCAGATCATTCAAAACAGAGAATATCCAGTTTGTCTTTCCCACTGTTTAAGGGATGTATATAGTTTTGTAGCTTCAAAATCCTGTTTTCTAAATGCTATGCGTAAGGATTTCCCAATATCCCCATCATTTATACCTTTTTCACCTAGGGTTTTCTTTGTTATATGCAGTGCAAGCACCTTTTCAACATCATGTCCGTTATACAAGTTATAATAATCTAATATTTCAACTAATTTGGCATCAATCTCTTGCAATTGAACTGCCCGCTTTTTAATCGGGGAACGATTTTCAATTTCCTGAATACAGCCCTGCTTATCAGGGATTAGTGTAATTGGATCAATAAAAGCGGTCACACTAAGCCCCTTAAAGTTTAACTCCAGTGATTCTAAATTATTGAGCCAACGTATTACTCCCAAAAAGGCAATAGAGTTTAATATTTCTTGGCGTAATACATCAAAATCTGTACGTCTAGATACTAGGTATTCAGCCACCACGGACTGAAAAGCCGCATCGCAAGAAAGTATCATCATTTCTGCATCATGGACATCTGTTAAAAATAAGAAATCTATCGTTTCCTGCTGTTGATCTAAATGTAGAAAATCAGCATCACGAATGCCAATAACCCGATTAGTCTCTAAACGAAGAGTAGACACTGCATAGCGTAAAGGTAGGAGACCTCCACCATTATCACAGTTACCCCCATAAACTTTTTCTACTCTTGTATTGCTGCCAACAATTAGCTTTGCATAGAGTTTTTGATCGGTTTCGCCCTCAACTAATACCCATAAATACTTTTTCCCGGCGGGGTGGCGAAGCTCAAGGCGTATTTCAGTAATTTTGTCATTTTCATCTAAATATTGCCGCATTGAGAATTTTCCTCCAAATCCACAGTCAAATCCCAATGTTCATTAATAATTTGCGGCGAATGAGTAGCAATGATCACATTAATTTTTTGTAGTTCAACAATCTTAAAAAGATCATTAAGAAACTGCTTTTGCCAAGCGACATGCAGGGAAATCTCAGGCTCGTCAATTAGTACAAGTGTCCTAGGTTCAACCTTAAATAGCAATTCATATAGCAACACCACCTCTTGTTGCTCACCCGAAGATAAATCGCCCAAAGACAAAGGTTTCCCATTCTCTGTACTAAACTTAAAACCATCATCTTTAGAAATATCTATTCGCTTGAAGGTAAAACGACTTTCATTTAGGATGTCAGTAAAAGTTTTTAGTTTATCGAGAAATCCTGAAAATACTGCCAATTTTTTTTGTATATCATCAATATAAACATAAAGTGCCTTGGCATTTTCTTTTTTGTAGGTAGGGTGATCATCTTCTTTTATGTTAGACAACCCATACCTTACTAATGCATTTTGTATTTCCTTCACCTTATCGAAGCGCTGATTGAACTGGTTCTCAGAAATCTCTTTCTTTTGATCAAATAATCGACGCGGAAAACTACTGTCAAGCTGTTGAGTAATTTGTGATGACTTTGCTAAGGTTTCTTTAATAGTATCACGAAGTTCTTTTGCATATTCTTCTATAGTTTTTCTAAAAATATCGGGAGATTCTTCATCCATATAAATGCGCCCTGAAATTTGTCTGCGCCTAGCGGTCTGAACAGGGCGAAGTAATCTCTGTTCACGTATAAAATACACAATAGGTATCCCTTGTATATTAGGCAACTTTAAGGATAAACTATAATCGGAAAACTCTGGTAAATTTGGCAATATATTCTGTAGCAGGGTTTCAGTATCATAAATATTGTCTGTTCGATGATCTACCCAGTGATCCTCATCCATCTGACGAATAAACGGATAATTAAGCAAAACCTTAAGAAGGTTTCCTTTATCTAACACAATCTCTTTAAGTTGCTTACCAAATACCTCAATAGAAATTTTGTTATCGCTTTTCTTTCTCAAAGTAACCGATTCTTGCCCGGTAAACACTAAAATGATTTTTTTAAACAGTAATCGAATAAAAAAAGAGCCATTTCTTGATGCAAGCGCATCCAAAATCTTTAAGACTGTTGTTTTGCCATAACCATTTGGCCCGGTTAGAATAGTGATGCCTTCCTCTTTGAGTTCGATAGTGTAATCAAACAAATCAAAGAGTTTTTCAATCTTGATAAGCTTTAACATGATATTCTGTCTTCATTAGGTGGTTATATAATTGGCATCAATAGGTATTTTTTATTGTTCTGTCACTACCCGTATTATCATTGAAACAAGGAATTGGAAGCTGTCGGTCTTGTTCTTTGAAGTGACTAACAACATCATCAATCACTTCGCATAATTCACCATACAGCTTGACACGCTCATCGCCATGGATATCAGCAATCAAATCGGGGCATTTTCCGATATACATTTGATCTTCATTACTTCATTCAACCCACTTATGGTATAGATCGGATTCATTCATTTTGCAATCGAAGATGCAATATTCGGACTATTCGGATTCACCATCACCTCCCTAGTCTTCGGCACTACCACCAAATCCATGTCTTCCATCGGTATTGCCCCCAACAAAGCTTGGTCGCCCATGACCAAAGCCCCGGCGAAACCAATACGATTTTTGTAACGCAATTCGATAGGCCCGACATAAGGCACTAATCGCCTGCTACCATCCGCCAAAGTGACTTCCTTTTTGTCGATTTCCTCCAATGCCAAT
>CAIWDB010000005.1 GCA_903911305.1 uncultured Methylococcaceae bacterium
AAGCTTTGACGCTCCAATCCTAGGCCACTGCGTAACATCAGTGAATTAAACGGAATCCGTTGAACAACGCTTGACGATGAACCCTCTTAACGAAATCAAAATAACCAAAGCCAAGGGTAGGCCGATGCTGCAATGGGTGGGTAAGAAGCCGCTCACCACGCTACCCGCCTACCCTGCCCAACATATCGAAAATTTCCAACCACAAGCCCCAGACGATGCACTAGCCGAAGTCGATTGGAAAGACTGGCCGGACAAATACCCGCAGGGGGGCTTATTGTTCCACGGCGATAACAAAGACGTGTTGGCGCATCTGTTGGCGAATGGCTTCCGGGGCAAGGTCAAGCTGATTTACATCGACCCGCCGTTTGATTCCGGGGCGGATTATGTCCGCAAGGTGAATCTGCGCGGCACGGCCAGCGCAAAACTAGACGGGGAAGATTATAGCCTAGGCGAGCAAGTGCAATATACAGATATATGGGCCAATGACAATTATTTGCAGTTTATGTATGAAAGGTTATTGTTGCTTCGGGAATTACTTTCGAGTGAAGGAAGTATTTACCTTCATTGTGACCCTAGCCGTAATGCATATTTGAGACTATTATTGGATGAGGTTTTTGGTGCTGAAAACTTTATCAATGAAATTATATGGCAACGACTCAGCGCACATA
Source organism: uncultured Methylococcaceae bacterium (assembly GCA_903911305.1). Classification (GTDB taxonomy): domain Bacteria; phylum Pseudomonadota; class Gammaproteobacteria; order Methylococcales; family Methylococcaceae; genus Methylumidiphilus. Next base: position 669 of record CAIWDB010000005.1, read on the forward strand.
ATGATTCAAAGAGATTCGGTATCATACACGATACAATTTTCTACTATGGAAAAAGCGATCAAAGAGTTTGGAATCCTCAACGCTCTGCTTTCAGTGAGCGATATATACAGCAATTTTTTGATAGTAAAGAAGAAAGCTCAGGACGCATATATTCACGTTCCGATTTAACAGCCAGAGGACTTAGAAACGGAGAAACTGGTAAAATTTGGAGAGGCATCAATCCCGCACAAAAAGGAAACCATTGGAAGGTTCCTGTATCTCAACTTGAAAAATGGGAAGCAGATGGGCGCATTCACTGGCCCAAGAACGGTGGAATGCCACGCTTAAAAAGATATTTGGACGAAGTGCAAAAGAATGGCGCCACTCCCCAAGATGTATGGTATGACATCAAGCCTATTCACAACCAATCAAGCGAGGGCTTGGAGTATCCAACCCAAAAGCCAGTAGACTTGATTGAAAGAATAATCATCACATCAACCCAACCCACTGACATCATCCTCGACGGTTTCCTAGGCTCCGGTACTACCGCCGCCGTCGCCCAAAAGCTAGGCCGTCGCTGGATAGGCTGCGACATTAACAAAGGCGCGATTCAAACCACTGCCAAACGCTTGCAAACCATCATCACGGAACAGATAGCCACCGCCGCCAATGACCGCCAAACCAGTCTAATCGAGGACGACGAGCATACCCCCGTCAAACCCGCGCAATTGAGTTTCAGCGTGTGGCGGGTCAACGATTACGACCTGCATATTCAACACAATGAAGCGGTGGAACTGGTCGCCGAGCATCTAGGCATTCAGCGTATCAAGTCCGAGGGTTTCTTTGACGGCACTCGCGGCAACTATTGGGTGAAGATCATCCCGTTTAACCATCCACTGAACCCGCTGGATTTGGACAGCATCAAGGGCGAACTCGGCAACCGCCCCAGTGAAGAGCGGGATGTGCAAATTGTCACGCTAGGCATGGAATTGGCTGCAAAAGCTTGGCTGGAACAACACAACCGCAACCGGCCCATCAACCGCTTCCATGTCATCGAACTGCGCACCGACAAGAAATACGGCGGCATCATCAAACATGAACCGGCTTCTGCCGAGGTGTCGGTGAGCCGCGAAATCCGGCACGATGAGGAATGCTTGATCGTGGAGATTGTGGACGTGGTCTCCCCCTCCATCGTCCAACGCCTGAACCTTGATACCTCGCTGTTCCGCGCCCAAATCCCGGAATGGCGGGCCGTGGTGGATTGTGTACTGATTGACAGTGCTTACGATGGCGAAGTGTTTAACGTCTGCCTGTCTGACGTGCCAGAGCGCAAGCCAGACTTTGTGCAAGGCCGCTACGAACTCCCCGCCCCGCCGCCCGGAAGCCGCGTGGCAGTGAAGATCATTGACATGCTCGGGGAGGAAATTTTGGTGGTTAGTCAAATTTAGGGCGCAAATGGAGCTAAATCATTTGAGCATTATTCAGACAATTTGTATTGATATTGCAACAAGGTTATCAACGTGAAACCCTTATCCACTAAC
>CAIWDB010000006.1 GCA_903911305.1 uncultured Methylococcaceae bacterium
ACTCTTGCGGAAATTGACCAAAGCCTTGTTTGCGGTGCTGCTGCGTGAATTGGTTTTCATGGGCAGGATGCCGATATGCTTCAATTTTGGGTTTAGCCCTTGGGTGCGGACAACATGAATCGTCTGTATCAAGTCACCGACTCCTGCCAGTTCGTACAATCCCAAGGAAACGGGGGTAATCACATAATCAGAGGCTGCAAGGGAAGCAATCAGGCGCACACCCAAAAGCGGCGGCGTGTCGATGATGCAAAGGTCGTAATCGTCAGAAAATCGGCGCAAAGCCATAGCGGGAAAACGAAGCACTTTGTTCTCGGCTTTGTCCACATTTAATAAGGCCATATCCGGGCGGACAATCGACAACTTGTCATTGATACGCTCCGGCATTTCTTCGCTTTGTTCGGCGGCATACAGGCTGGAAGCCACAATCCCCGGTGTAGCGTTGGGAACTGGCGGAAAGCTTAAAGACATGCTGCCTTGCTTGTCCATGTCTACCAGTAAAACGCGCATACCCGCATCAAGGGCGGCATACGCAAGATGAACGGCTAGAGTGCTTTTACCTACCCCGCCTTTCTGGTTCGCTATTGAAAGAGTTTTCATGGTTTCTAACCTTAAATTGACTGTTGATTTTTATGTAGCCGGTGAATCATTTTTCGTTCACCGTTGAGCTATTATCGCAAGATTCCGCCTATAAGTCAATAAATATTTATATATATTTAAGAGGAATCCTATTTATTTATGTCAAAAACAACATAAATAATTTTTTCGCGTGGCGAAAATAAATCTGCTTCTTTATTTTTATTGACATTATTTTCATATAGTTAGCCGTCCATGGCGAATTATACTAGCTAAAATTTTCGCGACGCGAAAATTTAACCCTAGTCTTCATCTGGTAGCATGATGGTTATAACGGGTTCGGGTGTGTCACCGGGTCCGCAAACCAACTTAAGATGAATCAAACGCGGCTTTTGAGCCTTTCCGCCACGTGGTACGCGGTGCAATGGGTATAAAAGTTGAGTGCCGCCGTTACCTTGTTTTACCGCGATTTTTGCCATCCATAGCACATCCCAAAGCCGCCCAAATTCGTCTTGTGGGACTTGGCGTTTCGTGTCCTCGTCACTCCATTCCACACAATCTGCCCATGCTGCGGAAGTGATCGCAACAGGGTAGACGAAACCGGCTTCTTTGGCGGTTTTTGATACATCCACTAGAACCCCGTCCTCTATTGCTTGAGCGCGTGTGTAGGCATAAATAATATCGGCATCATCCCAAAAGCTTTTTTCTGGCGGTTGTGCTTGGCTGTTCGTTTCACTGTTCATCGTGTTTCCTCGGTTGTGCCGTCCATGGCTCATGGTTTTGATGCTGCGGTTTAAATGGCTAGGCTTTAGGCTGCTTCGGCTAAAGTGTTGCCGTATTCATCGGCAATAATCCGGTTCACGTTGTCCACAAGATCGGGCCGCGTGAAGGTAATATGCACATTGCCATTTTGATAAGGCATGAAAACCATGTAATCAGTTTTTAACTTCTCGCCAAATTTCCATGATCCTGTATTGGCTGTGCATTGTTGTCCATTTTCCTTGGTCGTCTTGCCGTCTAATATCAGAAAACACCGCTCAAGGTCGTTTATGGTAGCTGTCTTGTTATAGTGAAAGCGGCAACCGCCCCGATAATCGGAATCAACAGCGTAACCTAAAATGATGCGTTTTTTAACGCAAAATCCCTTATTGGTGATGTAATTCCTGTTCAGTTTGCTGAATGCCGAAATAAGCCCACGGCGAAAAATAACATCCCTGTCTTGATTCAAAGAAAGCAAAGTTGCCCGGATATTGTCAAAGGTAAGCTCTGGCGGTTTCTCGTTCAATTGCTTATGCCATTGGTCGCGGGCCGTCGAGTCCATCATAGCCATGATGCCGGAAATATTGCCGATATGCGCCCATAGGCCACGGTCGATCTCGCGGGTAATCATTTCCATGTCGTGGTCTATTTGCCTTTCCGATGTGCTGACCCTCGCAATGCTGGAACTTGAAAACGGGAACACATTGCCGTAATGCCCTACGGTCTTGGAAGATTCCGCGAGGGTTTGCAGCCCTTCCCGCGCAAGTCGCAAAGCTTCGTTTCTGTCCTCAACAATCTTGGTGATAGTCAGGCGGTTCATGATCGTAGTGCTAGATGAATTAGTCATTTTTTTCTATCCGGTTATCTGGTCGGCTTCGTTTCTGCTGAAAACCTTGTGCGCCGTCCATGGCGCAAGGTTTGAAATTAGGCGGCTTTAAGCTCTTTCATCTTCTCGGCAAGCGTCCAAAGTGCTTGGTTAAGCTGTACGTTCTGGCCTATCCCATTGACGGCGCGGGTCCGGGTGTTGCGGTTGTTTGCGGTGCGCCCATACTGACCACCACGAATTAAATTTTCCTGCACCGTATTAAAGGTTGACCATAAGGAGGGATCTTCTTTATCTTCCCGACGATGAGCGTTTAACAGTGCGCTAGAGGTAATCGGAGCCTCGCCGTCATATTTCAAAGTGAGAGCCACATCAGCAAAAATCTGTTTCTCTTCCGGTTTTAGCACTAGCGATTTCATCCCTTCTTTGCTGGCTTCCACGTTTCCAAACTGGTCTAGGATACTGTAAGCGCCTTCTATCACGTTATCCACGATATTCCCGGAATGGCGAACTCGTATATCCTCCACCAAATCACCACAAATCAACCCATTTGTACAAACAAACCGAAATGCGCCGGCCATCATCTGGTAACTGGTCGAACCATCGTGACTGTTTACTAGAATAATTTCATTCGCCACGTCTGAGTTAATCATGGACGCATGGCGGAAACGAATCATGTGCTTTGCAAAATCCGCCCGGTCTAAGTTTTCAGTTCTTACCTTGGCTTGGCAAGCAAAGAAAGGACGAAAACCTTCTTTATCCAAGGCAACCACTATATCTGAGGTAGGCACATAGGTATAACGATCAGAACGCGAATGGTGCTTATCATCCGCAAATATGGAGGGTACATTAGAGCGCAAGACATCCAACGATATTGGATTATTGCTTTTGATAAATCCAGATGTTGCTTTAAAGCTTGTGTTAAGTTTCATTGTATTGTTTCCTAGAGTTATTAAATTGACGTTTGGCTAGAAATCTTTGTTCCTTAACCGTGTGACTATTATCTCAATAATACCTATAAAGGTCAATATATATTTACATAAATTTACGATAAAAGCAGAAATATTTTTCCTATATTTTCCAAATCGGAACCAAGGGTTTAGGGGTGCGGAATCAAAGGCTCTTTAACTGCCGCGAAGCGGCCACAACGCCTGAATGGAGGGCATAAGAAGCCCCAACTTG
>CAIWDB010000007.1 GCA_903911305.1 uncultured Methylococcaceae bacterium
CGCACACCGTTATCGTCATAAACAATAAACCCTCCCTCGATTTCCAAATCCGATTCCCAAAGCTCAGCCACAAGATGCCCCGGTTCATCTGGCAAATAAGATTTCAGCCGAAACAGCCAGCTTGTCTAAGCACTGCAACGGAAGGTGCTGGAAAGTTTTCATTGGCAAGCAGTTTCGGCTTCATGCCGCTGCTTTCCTAGCCGCGACAAAATCTTCTTCTTTCATGATTTCGGCGGTGAACGCGAAAACGGCCTGTAAAGCCTCCGGCGTAAGTCGCGGATACGCTGCAAACAACTCTTGCGCGGTCCAGCCGTCGGCCAAGCGATCCAGGATCAGTTCGACGGATAAACGCGTTCCCTTGATAACCGGCTTTCCAAGCAATATTTGCGGGTCAGCGACGATATAGTTTTTCCAGTTCATGGTATTTATCACCTTTTAGACTAGCGTGGTAAGCCAATTGGGTGTCTTTTTTTCTTTGTCTTCTAGGAATTGAATGAATTTATCCAATATCCGTTGTAAGGCATCAATAAAATCCTGCTGAGTTCCCTCATCTAATGGAAGTATTTCACATATTCGTATTTCATCATTGTATCTTTCATTTTGTATCCCAAAATTATCCAGTGCGATTTTCATTTGTGAACAAAATTTACTTCTCATCCTTGTTATGGCGAGCATAGCAAACGAATGTAATTGCCGGTAACGATAACCAACATGAACACTTATGTCTGCCCCACTTTGTTTTAGTTTGCACTCATGTTTATGAGTCACCCAAATCTCTAAGCTTTCCCTTGTTGTGGTTGGATTTTCTTGCGTGTTTGACCAAGTATAAAATTTTTCCTTTTGAATTTTCATAAAAAAGTTAGCTTCCAAAAGATTACGTCTCCCTTCGTTGAACGCAACCTTGCTGCTCTCATCGATAAGGCATTCAAAATGATGAGCAGAGAAACGCGCATCTACATAATGCACTAAGCCAGCACGGTACAGGTTGTCTATATTCGCGTTTTCTATATTTTCCATGTTTAGCTCCTCTGTAAGAGATGTTTAAGTTGGGCAATGGAATCTCTTTGGATTCCAAGAAGTTGTTGTTCCACTAGCCCACAAAACAGCATGGCTATGCTCGCGGATAGAATGGGCATGTCTGTGTCTAGCACGATTTGGCGCAAACGCTGACACAGATCAGCCCAAAGCAAGGCTTTGAAGTCGTAATTAACATTGCCAGATGGATAAGATTTATGCACCGAATTGGTCACAAGAAGAATATGTCGAATGTTTCGCTCATCGAACCCGGAAAAGTACTTGTCGCGTAATATCTTGACATAATCTTCGTGCGCCTCAAGGTTTCCCGCTTCTGCCGAGGTGGCTTTTACTTCGACGTGCCAAAGCAAACCCTTTTTCATGAACGACACCAGCAAATCCGTTCTTCTACTTTTTTCATCGTGCTGGATTGGTGTTTCCCGCTGAATATCTGGCTCTTCATAATCATTAAAAACTTCCGTATTGAGCTCCCCTCCAAACAATCGCTCACAAAGCTTGATCGGGTCGGCAACCGCTTTCTCCTTGCAAAGCACTTGGAGTACCCAGGCCAGCCAATCGCTATAGGCATTCTCGTCTAGCCCTTGAAATCGACGATGAAGCGTTATTGGGAGTGAAAATGGATCTGTCCCTAGTTTATTGGCAATTGGGCTATGTAGACGCGCTTCGCTACACTCTGACTCAAGTGCCAAGGCAGTCTTAGCGAATTGTTCGCAGCCTTGAAAACCGCTGATCGCAGTCAAAACGCTGCGTTCATATTGGCTCTTAGAAAAGCCAGCATGGTTCACTGCCGCTTGCACAAAAGCCTGCAATGATTCAAATGCGTTTACTGCATCGATATGTAATGCCATGTTACCGGTGTTCAATCAAAGATTTCCTTGTTATTTCCTAAGGGCAAATCCAAGGTATGTAGCGTATCTAGGCCATTCCATTTCAGGGTAGCTGCCAAATGCCGGGGCAGTTGCGCGTCGATAAGAAATTTCATGCTGCCAATTTCTCGATCCTTTTGACTTTCACAGCATGGGCTGCAAAATCCAATGCAGCCATAATGTCCTCCTTTTCCAAGTCCTCATAATCTGCAAGAATTTCATCGGTATTCATGCCTGAACTTAGCCATTCTAGAATGGTTTCAACCGGATAACGTAATCCTCTTATGCAAGGTTTGCCATGGCAAATTTCGGGGTTTATAGTAATCCGTTCAGATAGCAATTCATTCATTTTAGTCACCGTAAAGGTTTGAGGCAATTCATGGCATCCTAACTTCATTCAACAAATCAGGATGCCGATCCAGCACCTTGAGCAACTTCACCAGCGCCAAGGGCGGTTTGGTTTTACCGTTCTCGTAGCGCGAGAAGGCATTGACCCCGCCGCCAAAAATTTCCCCGGCCTCCCTCTGGTATAGTGCAAGCTTCTTGCGGACGAAGTCAATAAATCTAGCCCGGATCGACAATCGACGCATTGACCTGCTTGTTGAAATCCAGCATGGCCGCGCTGGTGCGGGAAGATTCAGCCGCATCGAGGATAACCTCACCACAAGCCGGACAGAAATCCCCGGTCACTGCCGGGATAAGGGTGGATTCCCCTTTGTAGGTGTAGGGCAGGTCGCGGGTGTCATGCACCAGTTCCGCCGCCGCGCACAATGGACATTTCATGTTCATAGCTCCTTGAAGGACACGATCAATACATCCTCAATGACCGTTAGTTTCAGATAGACCTCGCCAACTGGCGTGGTGGGCCGGTACACGTCCTGCCAAATCCGGTGATCGGCGTGCGTGGTCATGCTCTTGTAGAAGTCTGACGGGACCAGCGCCATGACTACGCCAACGATCCCTTCGAAATAGAGTCCCAACGCCGCAACGTCCGCCAACGCAGACCCAGTTGAGCACACCTTGCCCACCTCAATCAAGGCTTTGACCTTTGACAGTTTGCAGTGGATGTGCTTTTTTCCATGGGCTAACTTAACCTAATTGGCCAAATCTGACAATCTATAATCTGCTTTACGCAAATCAGCGGACATATCGAAGAGATAGGTGTATGTCGCTTTTTGGGTCTCAGTCAGTAAATACCAATCGCTTCTGCACACTGAAATAGCCCAAACCCGCCGCTGCGTCTGACAGGCGCATGTTGATAAAGCGGTTGTCGTTCAGGTATTGATGCTCCCACTCAACCCGAAATGCCGGTGTCACGACACCCCACGGCAGACTGACGGCGTGGCTGAAATGTCGTCTAGCAAGCGGCGAATCAAGCGTTTATCGACGGATTGCAACTGGCTGATGCCCTGCAATCCAATGTTAATTTAGCTCCTTTGTCCACCGTATTCCCTGGCACATCCATCGGCAATCAGTTGAAGGAAGTTATGCGTTTGATCCGCCTCCGTTCCCAACAAGGTCCGGGGCGGCAAGTTTTCTATTGTGCTTGGGATGGATTCGACACCCACAGTTCGCAGGACTGGCAGCATTGGGATTTGCTGGCCAAATTGTCGCAGGCCATGGATGCTTTCTACCAAGCCAGCCAAGAAGCCGGCTTGGGGCAGCAAGTCACCGTTTTCACTCAGTCAGAATTTGGCCGAACCTTGCAATCGAATGGCACAGGCAGCGACCACGGTTGGGGCAATCACCAATTGGTGTTGGGTGGTGCAGTGAAGGGCGGCATCTATGGGCAGTTGCCTGCGCTTGCATTAAATGGCCCGGACGATGCCAATGGCCGTGGTGTTTGGATACCAAAGATTTCCACGTCCCAATTCGGTGCGACCTTGGGCCGATGGTTTGGGGCGGCCGACGGCGAATTGGATGGGGTGTTCCCAAATCTCAGCCAATTCTTAACGAGGAATGTGGGATTTATGCTTTAGATTTCAGGTCTGAGCGTTAGATGATTGAGTTTGCGGGTTCAGGGATGAACCCGCTTTTTTTTGTTCTAGTCACCAAGCCGTGCCTCAATGCCCATGTGAAACCTTGGATTAACTGAGTTTTCACAAATTACCACAGTGGAAATCTGTGGCGAGTAAAATACTTGAAAGCAAATTTCCTGTTGGAGAATTACAAATGCGTTTAGTCACTCTGATCTTGTTACTGTCAAGCCTATCTGCTTGCTCATTGTTTGGGCCTCCATCCATCGACTACTCACGCTCGGATATTGAAAAACAAGCCTTTATTGACCGAAAGTCAGGTAAATTTGCTGAATTGTTTGCCGGGATGGATGGCATAGGTTTGACCGGTCCCGAAGTGGGCTTGATGACCGCTTCGCAACGGATAGAGCTGGCTTGGACTGCCAAACTACCCGACGGACCACTGGGCTGGCCGTTAAGTTTTCGCATGGCGATTTCCGGCGCACCCACCTTGAACGCCGAAAAGCAAGGCTTAGACTTGACCGAAGTCAAGCTAGAGGAGTTCAGTATGCCAGCCATACCTTTCATGAATTTGGGCGGGTCTAATTTGCAGCAAGGCACTATGATGGGCAGTATCCCGCTATTGCAATTTGCCCCCGATCAACTGCGTCGCGACGGCGTGGTTTACCAAGCCGACAAAGTTTACATTGATCTATTCGGGTTGCATGTGAAATTGTTGCCGAAGTAAAACAGGCTGCTTGGAAAAGGGATGTGGTTAGGCAAAAGTGAAAACCGGTCAGCAACATTGGGCAAACCCCTTCCATCGTTCAGATTTACGGCAGATGGGCTTCATTCGGGATACGCTTGTTTTGGTGCGGTGTTTCATGGTGATTTTCGCAGCCAGGATGGAACCTATCCTAAGCGAAGCCGAAGGACGAAGTGGAATCAGGGTTTTCGGGCTATTGTTTCCCGGATTCCGCTACGTTTCATCCGGGCAACGGAAGCATCCACAAAGCGTTAGAACCTTGCCTTTCGGCGCAATAGTCGGCAAGCAGCTATTGCGCTTTAGATTTGGCGAAGCGAACTTGATCCTCAGTGACCACGACAAAATTATCCGCCAGCTTATCCTGATAATATGCCAACAAATTTTTTAACACGGTTATCTTATTATCTGAACGCTCGTCTTCCAGCCGTAAGAAAATCACGCCTTTGTGTGGATAGTTTTCGCGGTAGACCTTTTCGCCAAAATCCTTATCGTTGGTAATGACGATCCAATCTTCCTGAAATGCCTTGACCATGATCTCGGCATCTTTTAGCCCTCTCGCCTGTTCATACACGGAAAACACGGTATGACCGATTTCCCGCAAGTAACGGGCGACGCTCGGCCCGGTGCATTCATCCACCAAGAAACGCATTATGCCACTCTTGCCAATAATGGCATAAAGCTAACTTTTGCCAAGGATTTACCGGCGAAAAGCAGGCATGCCGAAAGGTCTTCTTGCGTCAATCCCGGATATTCGCACAATATCTCTTCATACGAAGCCCCGTGGGCAAGAAGGTTCAAAATGAATTCGACCGTCAAGCGAGTGCCTTTGATGACGGGTTTTCCAGCCATAGTTTCACTATCCACGCTGATCCTATTTAGCAGTTGGGCATCGGATTGCATTGCTTCTCCTTCCAAAAAAGTTTCAATTATTCCAAACATTCATCATGTGATGATTCCCATGCTCCGGCACGGGAATCCAGCCTCGGATGCTCCGCGTCCGAGTATCGCAGGAGCGGTTAAACATACATTCCCATGCCGGAGCGTGGGAACGATCAAAAATGGAATTCAAATGTTATGCCTTATTCATCGCATCAATACCAGCAATAATCTCATCTAGTGTCATGGTATCGACCATCTTTCTTCGCTCTTCCGTATAATTTCCATGTCCTGTGGTAAACTGATTGATAAACCGGATGGTATCAATTACACCCATTTCCTTGATTAAAATATTAGTGGCACTTTCATTGATTAAATCAAGGGGTTTGATTACAGCATTCATGAAGTTACTTCAATTATCAATTACTGATGGTCTTTTGATTGAAAGTAATTTATTGCTTTGGTTGAGCCAGTAATGCTTTGAGCCGTTCAATTTCTGCCTGTGCGGATTCTTTTTCTTGCAAGGCAGATTGCTCACGCTGCAAAGCATCTTCTTCACGCTGTAAAGCCGATTGCTTTTCCAACCGCTCCCGTTCTAAATCCTGTTTGGCTTGTTCCATTTCCTGTTTAATCCTCTCCATTTCCCGCAAATCTTCTTCCCTTTCTATTTGAATGGTTCGCTGCTCGCGCAGATAGTTTTGCCGCGCTTGGTAGGCATGGTAATCGCGTTCTTTGTCGGAAAACAGTTTCAGGGTTTTCATGGCTTGCCTCATTTCTTCTGTGTTCATCCAGTCCGGTAATGCCGCCTCGTCCAGTTGCTCGCCTTCTTTGAAAAACTGTAGCCAGCGTTGTTCCTCGGTTTCGATCCGTTCTGCC
>CAIWDB010000008.1 GCA_903911305.1 uncultured Methylococcaceae bacterium
GGCGAAGGCACCAAAGCAATTGCCAACGCGATTGCCACCACAAAAGCCTTCACCTTGGCCGGCGGTGGCGACACCATTGCGGCAATCCAGAAATACGGCATTTATGACAAAGTATCTTACATCTCAACCGCCGGCGGCGCATTCCTTGAGTTTTTGGAAGGCAAGGTGTTGCCAGCCGTGGCGATGCTGGAAGAGCGGGCAAAAGGCTAAAACCTGTTTGCGCCTTTCCACGATTTGTGTCACAGGAAGAAAGTAAGTAACAGATGTTACTGAATGGACAAAACAGTAGTTAAGTAACAAATCTATGCTTAAACCCGGATATTGTGAAGCGATATCCGGGTGACTTCGATTTAATGGCCCGTTTTATGCTTTGCTTAATAGGGGCTATATTCTTTATATTTCCCAAAGTTAGTTCCATTCGCCACTTCTCCATTACAATATGAAAAACTGGAGAAACCGCCATGACCATCCCGCAAAAAATTAGAGTGTTTAGCACCGCCCGTGATTCTGGTCACAGACTCACAGAACTGGAACCCATTGGATTTTCAACTGCAACGCACACTATAGATGCCTCACTGTTTGTCGATACTGCGGTGAAGTTTCAGGAAATCATCGGATTTGGCGGTGCTTTCACTGAAGCCACTTCGGTGACGTTGGATAAAATGCCCGCCCATCTGCGCAAAGAAATCATGGATGCCTATTTCTCGCCAGTCAATGGCAATGCTTATACCGTCTGTAGAACCCATATCAACAGTTGTGATTTCTCCACTGGAAATTACGCTTACACGGAAGTTGAAGGCGATGTCGATCTTAAGCACTTCACCATTGACCGCGACCGGCAATCGCTAATTCCCATGATACAAGAAGCCATCGGGCTATCGGGCGATAAGCTCAAGCTATTTTCTTCGCCTTGGAGTCCGCCGGCATGGATGAAGACCAACGGACAAATGAACCGGGGCGGAAAGCTCCGCTCTGAATATCGCCAAGCTTGGGCAAACTATTATGTCCGTTATATCCAAGAATATGCGCAAGCAGGCATACACATCTGGGGCTTGACCGTTCAGAACGAACCGGAAGCCACCCAAAGTTGGGATTCCTGCCTGTACACGGCAGAGGAGGAACGCGATTTTGTCAGGGATTTTCTCGGCCCTGCACTCAATCACGCCGGCTTAAGCCATGTCAAAGTTATTATTTGGGATCATAATCGTGACCGGATGTATGAGCGGGCGAAAATTGTGCTGGACGACCCGCAAGCCGCACAGTATGTTTGGGGTGTCGGCTTTCATTGGTATTGCGGGGATCATTTTGACAATGTGCAACTGACGCATGATGCCTATCCTGACAAACACCTCATCTTCACCGAAGGGTGTCAGGAAGCGGGTCCGCATATCGGTTCTTGGGATACCGGGGAGCGTTATGCACGTTCCATGATAAACGATCTTAACCGTTGGACGGTGGCATGGGTGGATTGGAATCTAGTGCTGGATGAGATGGGCGGGCCCAACCATGTTAACAACTTCTGTAGTGCGCCGATCATTGCCGATACCCAAACGGGTGAGGTGTCATACCAAAGTTCCTATTACTATATCGGGCATTTCTCACGCTTCATACGCCCCGGCGCCAGGCGAGTGGGCTGTGCCAAAACCTTGGATGCGCTTGAGGCAACCGCTTTCCAAAATACCGATGGTACGCTCGCCGTGGTCGCCCTAAACCATTCCGGGCAACCCATTGAGTTTCTCCTAAAGACTCAAGGCTTACAAACACCAACATCCATTCCAGCCCATGGCATAAAGACTTTTTTATTTTAGAATCTGATGTTACGCGGCGAACCAGGCTTTGACGCTCCCGTTTCGCTGGAAAATAAGCAACTTATACGTCTGTGCTTAACATCAGTTAGGGTGAATTGTCATCTTACAAATTGAGAATCTCAAAAAAATATTGCTGGATGATATTCGACAAACCATCAACCAGAGTAAGTGCATGAAAAGCTTAACCGCGCACCTATTGCAAAGTTGAACAATCTGAGTATTTATCGCTTTCTTTTGACGGAATATTGAGAGTCCTCAGCCAATTTGCTGCTTGCCGCCCATTTCATAAGCTGACATCATACTCATTAAATTTCACTGAAAGAGTAAGCACATGAAAAAATCAGCTTTGATCTTGATGTTACTGTTGGGAAGTAGCGCCTATGCCGCACCTTCAGCCCACCATTGTTCAACCGATGCGGTGGAACACGCCAAAAAATTGCTTGAACTACACTTTGGTGTGGATGATAGAATCGCAGTTGATCCTTCGGTTGCCATATTGAAACCGATCAAAAACCCGGCCAACAAAAACCAGATTTTCGAGGTTTTGGAGGTGTGGGGAAATATCTATAAAGGCCAATACCGTATGCGTTTCATCTATGCAAGAGAACCCAAAGAATGCGTATTGATGGGGCAAGAAATCATCGAATTTGCCAATTTGTGATATGGGCTTGCTTTGCCTGACAAAGCAAGCTTTGGCCTTTCCAGTTTTAACATCCATGAATTTCATTAATTTGATTGGCAATTCAAGCTGTCACATAATCTTCATGTAAGTTTCTTATCATTACGCACAAGCCATGTGCAAGCTATAACGTGGTGGAGGCGAAATTAAACACATGATGAATACCAATACCTATAGAACTATCTGGATATCCGATTTACACATCGGCTCCACTCAGTGCCAAGCCGATGTTCTGTTGGATTTTCTTAAATACAACGAAAGCGAAAAGCTCTATCTTGTGGGAGATATTATCGACTTTTGGGCGTTGTCAAAAAAAGTGTATTGGCCTAGGGATCATAATACGATTATCCAAAAAATTCTGCGTAAGGCGAGACATGGAGCCCAAGTGGTCTATATTCCGGGTAACCATGACGAAAACATCAGGGATTATGAAAATTATGTCTTTGGCGATATTGTCGTAAAAACCTCGGATGTGCATACCACAGTTTTGGGTAAGAAATTCTTAATCGTCCATGGCGATGAGTATGACACCATTGCCAAATATCATAAATGGATAGCCAAGCTGGGTAGCAAGGGCTATGACTTATTACTTGACATCAATCGGTGGCTCAGGGCAATTAGGCGAATATTTGGAATACAATCCCATTTTTCACTGGCTGCTTTTGTCAAATTCAAAGTCAAGAATGCCGTGCAATTTATTTCCGATTATGAAGAAAGCATAGTCAATACACTTAAGGACGGAAAACTGGATGGTGTCATCTGTGGGCATATCCATCATGCTGAAATCAAAGACATTAGCGGTTTTTTATATGTCAATACCGGGGATTTTGTGGAAAGTTGCAGCGCCATAGTGGAGCATTTTGATGGAACCTTGGAACTGGTTAGATGGCAAAAGCAAGAACTGGAAATGGGTCAAGAGCCGACCCCACTAGAGGCATGAAGCCGTATGTAAGAATAAGCGGTTCTGATCTGTAAACCTTTAAGTTGGCTAATTGTCTTTAAATTAGATTACCGATGTTACGCAGCGGCTTTGCTCAGGACAGGCTTTGACGCCCCTATTTTGCCACTACTGAGGATAAAATGCCCAAGCCCATCACCCCCTTACTTGCTGCCGATGCAATTATTGAACTGACTGACTACCCTGATCGCCCAATTGTGTTAATCGAGCGAGCCAATCCTCCTTATGGTTGGGCAATACCTGGGGGTTTTGTGGATGTGGGCGAGATTATCGAACTTGCCGCCGTGCGAGAAGCCAAGGAAGAGGTGTGCCTTGATATACGACTTAAAGCATTGCTAGGCATATATTCCGACCCACGGCGCGATAACCGAGGACATACGGTCACCGCTGTATACGTTGCCGAGGCATCGGGCATACCAAAAGCGGCGGATGATGCAAAAAACTGTCGGTTTTTCAATGTTGACGAACTGCCCGAGCCACTGGCATTCGATCACGCCCAAGTGTTGGCTCACTATAAACGGTATAGGGAAACCGGGCAGGTGGCTCCATTGTTAGGAACTTGATTGAATTTTGTAGGTATTGTTTAGGACGGGCATTGCCTTTTTCAAAGGCTTTGGTTTTTCTGCGCCGTTAGGTTTTAATTTCCTTATCTTCAACTTGCACATAAAACAATCGAACCAGTTCGGCCACTGACCGGGCTTGGGTTTTGTCCATCACGTTTTTTCGATGTTTCTCAACTGTCCTCTCGCTAAGCCCAAGCTCTATTGCGATGGACTTACTCGATTGCCCTTGTATCATTTTCAGCAAAATTTCATGTTCACGCTGCGATAATTGGTCAAGTAGTTGCTTGCACCTAGCCCTTTCAATCGCTTGAACATGTAAAGACTTGCCAACTTCCATGGCATGTTGGACACGCTCCAGAATCAATTGTGGTGTGGCGGTCTTTTCAATAAAGTCGAAGGCTCCTACTTTCAATGCGCTGACTGCCATCTCCACATCGCCATAACCCGTGAATATGACCACAGGAAGATACGGATGGCTGGTATGCAAGTATTCAAGCAATCGAAGCCCACCCATTCCGGGCATATGCACATCCAGCAATAAGCATCCCGGCCTATTTTCATTAAACCCTGAAAGGAATTGCTCGGCTGATTCATAAACATACACAGGTAAGTTGACTGATTCCAACAGCCATTGCATGGATTGCCGCATGTCTTGATCGTCATCGACGATATAAACTTTTGCTTTATCCCCCATGAGTTCCCCCTTGATGATCTATGGGTAAATTCAACACAAACATTGTGCCTGGCCCATCCATGGGCCGAATGGATATGCGCCCACCATATGCTTCGGTAATCGTGCGGCAAATGCTTAAGCCCAATCCAATGCCCTCTGCTTTTGTGCTGACAAAGGGTTCGAATAAGCGTGCGGTAATTTCGGGTGCAATGCCTGGCCCGGTGTCTCCAATCGTTATTTCCAGTTTATGATTGCCGACAGGCTTAGCGCCAACCATTAGTTTGCGCTGCTTGCAAGATGGGGTGTCCATGGCTTGGATTGCATTAAGGATTAGGTTGAGTAATAACTGTTGCAAGTGAATTCTTTGAAACCATATTGGAGGCAATGCGGGTGGATAGTCAATGCTGAATTTGATTTGCTTATTTATCAGTTCGCTTTGAAGCATGGCAAGCACTTCGTCGGTCACATCCTCTATAGAGACCAGTTCCGGATCGCCTTTTTGTTTTCGAACAAGAGACCTGATGCCTTGGATTACGGTAATGGCCCGTTGCGAAAGCTTAAGTACTCTTTCCAACACCTCGGCCAAATCGGGATTCTGCGACAATTGTTGGCTATAACGCAAAAGTGCGCCCCCAACATAATTGTTTATGGCTCCCAGTGGCTGATTAAGTTCGTGCGCCACGATGGCGGCCAACTCCCCGGCAGCCGTGAAGCGTTGCGCGGAATACAACTCATCCTGCTTCTGTCGCAAAAGTTCTTCTAATCTTTTACGCTCAGAAATAACCATGTCTACACCGCTTACCCGTATGGCTTTGCCATCGGCATCACGAGTCACGACCTTACCCCTGCCCAAGGTCCATCTCCAGCCATTATCTTTGGTTAACAGGCGATATTCAATCTCAAAAAATGTAGTTTTTGCCATGAGATTGTCATACACCGCTCGTTTTACTTTTGTCAGATCATAGGGATGCACAAGGATTTCCCAAGTCTCAAAACTGGGTTTAATTTCCTCTAGCTCATAGCCCAAAACTTTGGCCCATTGCTCACTGAAAATAACAGTACCCGTTCGCACATCCCAGTCCCATAGTTGAAGATCCGCTCCTAGCATTGCCAATTCCAATCGCTCCTCACTACTGCGTAGGGCCGTTTCCATTCTTTTTCTATCAGTGATGTCAACCCCGCAAGCAACGATCTCCGTAACTTGGGCCGATTCGTCAAAAATGGGGGTCAAGGAAAAATCGACTATGACAATATTTTTCCTTATCATCAAGGGCGCATCGTAACGCACAGTTTCTCCTTTTTGCGCGCGAAGAATGGCCAATTTGACTTTGTCCTGAACTTTCGAGTCGTAAGCCCAGGCTCGCGAATCTTCAAACTGTGTGCCAATGTAATCTTCGCGCTGAATTCCAGCCAACTTCCATGGAGTGCTATTGGCTTCGATGATCTTGCCGTTAGAATCAATCAAGGCGGCAAAGACAAACAAGCCATCCATGAATCTTCGTAATCGATTGCGTTCCCACCCTAAATGAACAGTGTTTTCCTTTTGACGGTCATCCATGTGTTTGCGCTCGATTTCAAGTCCCACGCGCTGACCGAATATGCGCAATAGCTCTTTGTCTTCATCCGAGAAGTCACGAGGACGGTCATCCAAAAGGCAGGTCACCGCCAAAACAGTCCCATCGTGGCCTAACGAGGGAAACCCGCAATAGGAAAACGCATTATGTTCTTGCAGGAAATCAGCTTTTGGAAACCGTTCCATGACATGCTGATAAACTTGAATATCCTTGCTTTGTTCCACGGTAGCACAAGGGGTAATTTTTAAAGGGCAACAACCCGCATTGGTATGAATTTTTCCTTGCACGTAAACGCTCAAAAAATAAAGTTCGCGACCACGTATCTCAGACAGGCAAACGACTTTGACATCCATGAGCTCCCCAATCATTCGGGCAACTTTGATAAAAATATCCATAGGGTCGCCGGATAACTCCATGCTGAGTTCATATAGCTTTTTTAGTCGGTGAATCTGTGCGTTTTTTGATGATTTCATTTAGATTTGTTGCAGCGAACTGCTTTGATTTTGATTCACAAAAGGTTGATACACATTAGAATAAATATTAGAGGATTTAGTGTTAAGAAAAATACAATATCAATGCGTAATTTTACCCTAGTCTCTAGGTATATTCCTGTACTCAACTTAGGTTAGTTAAGGCTTTATGCCTACTAGGTTGGCATGTGAGTATGTAAGGACTAATCGGGTGGTCAAAATAACCAAAACCGAATTTGTCATAAACACTCATGCAATATCATTATATTAATTTATCTTGATATTTAGTCTCATATTTGTGTTATCATAGAAAATACTTACCCTTTTATTTTGCATGCTGCTGTCCTTGTGTTCAATTATAGTGCAGGGCTTAATCTTGGGACAATTGAAAATTAAAGTATTTTAGGGCAATCGAGCCTGTAAACAAGTAGCGTTAACGAATAACTTATCAGAGGTGTGTCATGAAGCTTAAAAAAACAGTCCTTGGGCTTTTAGGTAGCGTATTAGTGTCCAGCAGTTTCTGTGCCGACGCGAGTCTTTACATTGGTCACAACCTATTTGA
This sequence comes from uncultured Methylococcaceae bacterium, assembly GCA_903911305.1. GTDB lineage: Bacteria > Pseudomonadota > Gammaproteobacteria > Methylococcales > Methylococcaceae > Methylumidiphilus. The sequence continues at coordinate 7,288 of CAIWDB010000008.1, forward strand.
ATGGACCGGGGAAGGTGGATATGTCGTCTCTGGCTATTTTAACTATGATAATACCATGCCTATCGTGGGTGCGGATGGGTCGGGTGATGTCCTAGCCGGCGGGATTGAGAATCTGACAGTGTCTTTCTTTAATCCAAGTAAGACATTATTGTATACGATCCAGAATATCAGCAATGGCATTTCCAATTACGATTTTTTAAACTTCCACTTCGACACCATCTTAAAACAAATTGTTGGCGACAACGTGAATGGGTTGTTTAATATTGGTCAAGATATCGTATCAGGCGATTTGCATCTCAATGGAGCAATTGGCGGATATTCAAACCTCATCAACAATGCCGGCGATACGCTGGACGAAATCCAAGCTGGAACCAGTTTTACAGTCATTCCAGAACCTACCTCCCTAGCCTTATTCGCAATCGGCCTAGCCGCCCTCGCCAGTCGCAAGTCGGCAAAAAAATAGACATATTCTCTTCACAATAATGCCATTCGGGTTAAGTCCCGAATGGCATTGTCAGTCATTGCAACACCAGCCATTAAATCCCTCATTTTGTTTTGCTTGCCTTGGGCATATCCAATAAACAACAAAAAACCGGCTCGGCTTTCAATACCGAGTCGGTTTGAATATTTAAAAGCGGGCAATCAGGCTGTCTTGCAGCGCCTGAGCATTTGTTCAATCACCGTCAAACCGCCAAAATTTTGACCAGGCGAAACTGTTATGCCCCAACTTTCCAATTCACCCACCACTTTTTCCAGCAAAGGGCCTATTTGTGCTTCCACCACAGGCGTTAGGCCAACCCCGGACTCCAATTTGTCCGGCACCACCCCCCAGGCAACCAATCGCGGAGGCACTGTACCGCGCAAAGTACTGAGCGCCATAATATCCGCAAAACTGACTTGGTGCATGGAAAGTTTGAAACTTAAGCCTTTTGGAATTTCCTCACCCTCCAACCGCACCAAGGTTCCAGGTGCCTGACCGGACTGCACGGCGTCAATGACGAGCAAATGCGTCCTGCCTTCGACATAGGCCATCAATTCCAGTCCCAACACGCCCCCGTCCACACAATCGATAGTGTCAGGGAGATCATAACGCGCTTGCAAGAGTTCCAGTGTGCGAATGCCCAACCCATCATCGCCAAGCAGAAAGTTGCCCAGCCCCAAGATCAATATGTTCGGTTGCATATGGGTCACAGGATTTGGTTCAGGTTGTGGCCAGTAGGAATAAACCCGTCAAAGCAATCAGAGAACCGCCTAGGCGGAATAGGTAGCTGACATGCCGAGCCGATATTCCCATTGCAATGCCGGCTCCGTGCAGCATTACGGTGGCTGACACAAAACCCACAGCATAGAACATTGGCGTTGCTGTTTGCGGGAGTTCCAGCCCATGGGCCAAGCCGTGAAAGACTGCGAATAACCCAACCAGACAAACACTGGTCAGTGTGGATACTCGCACTGCGAAGGCAATCAGCAAGCCCAAAACCAAAACGGAGCAGGCGATGGCCGGTTCCAGTTCCGGCAACGCCACACCCAATGCCCCCAAGTAAGCCGAACCAGCCATGACGATGACAAATGCGAGCGGGGCTATCACAATGGATTTGCCTCCCAATTGTGATGCCCACATGCCTACGGCGATCATGGCTAACACATGATCGATCCCAAAAAACGGATGGGCAAAGCCAGCGGTCAAGCCCATGCCATGCGCACCAAACGTATGGGCTTCGGCCATTGGCAGATACGCTATCAATAAAAACATTCCAAAAAGATAGGAAGACAATCTTAATTTCATAAAAGCACCTGTAACGAGTATGTAAGACTTAATCATTTGTGTGTTCAACCGCTAAAGACCGACTTGGTTTCCAAAACCGAGTGGTCTAAGGCGTTGCCTAAGCAAACATGACTGACTGGATTATTGGCAAGCTGTTGGTGCTCCGTTCTGGCTGGAACAATTGGCTGTGCCGCCAGTGACTGCTCGCGCTCCCGTCGCACCATTGATCCCCACCTTTATCCGGCAAGGTGCGCTGGCACTGTCCGCTATAGGTGTCTGGTAAGTCCAAGTGCCATTATAGGTGACTGAAGTCGTTCCAAGTACCGTGGCTGCTTGGGTCACTGGGTCTGTCTTAGAAACCGTAACGGTCGCACCCACGGTGGCCTTGGAACCTTTCACTGTCAATTTATCCGCACTCCAATTGGCGGAATCGATCCTGACCTGATTGTTCAGTTTCGCGCCAATGCAATCCGCCGGGGCATCGTGGGTAGGAGTGTAAAGTGGGCAGGCTGGGTCACTGTTGTCTGCCACACCGTTGCAGTCGTCGTCAATCTTGTTCGTGCAGATTTCCTTGAGACCCGGATTCATCGTGGCTTGTTTGTCATTGCAGTCCTGCGGGCCGCACCGTCCGCCTTCTGGTGAATAGCCGTCATTGTCCTTATCCGTGCAAGCCCCAACATCAATGGTGACAGTGGCGGGTGCGCTATCGACACTACCATTGTTGACTACATAGCTAAAACTGTCAGTGCCGGTGAAACTGGCAGTCGGCGTGTAGCTAAACCCACCGTTACCATTCAGGTTTAGGGTTCCATGAGTTACATGGGTGGTTCCCAAAACGGCGGTCAACGTGCCTGAACCCGTGTCGTTGGATAACACGCCGGGATTGGGAACTGTCAACGTGACGTTCTTCGCCGTCGAATAGCTGTCGGCATTGGCGACCGGCGGCGCTGAAGTCACAGTAAGAGTGACGGTGGCTGCTTCGCTGGTCAGATAACCATTGCTCGCCGTATAGCTAAAGCCGTCCAAGCCAGTGTAGCCCTTTGTCGGCGTATAACTGAAAGAACCGTTGGTGCTCAAAATCAACGTGCCGTGCGCCACATTCGACACGAGCGCCGCCGTCAAAGTACCCACACCCGTATCATTGACCAAGACACCGGTCTTAGACGGAACCGACAAGGTGTAGCCCGATTGAACCGAATAAGAGTCGACACCGGCAACCGTAAGATCGGCACTGACAATGATTGTACGAGTATCTGGCGTCAGATCGGAGCTGACCGTCGTTCCTGTCAAGTCCGACGTGTTCAAGGTAATAGTCAGGCTCCCCGCATTCGGCAACGGAACGTTGCTAACGGTGATGGCATTATCCTTAGGGTAAGTTGTCGGGTTGGCCGACGGCTTCACAACAATAGGAGTTCTGTTGTCACTAAAGCTAAAGGTGTAGGTCAAAGGCGAAGTTTTCCCTTTGGGGGAAAAACCCCGCGCGGTGATGTTGATCGTACTTCCTTTACTGAAGGTTTGGTTGGCGACGGGAGTGGCGATGATGCCTTGCACGGTACAAAAATTCTTCCTGTCGGCGTAATCGGATGCCGCGTTCCTATACCAATCCCATTCCGGGCTGACATAGATCGACTTATTGTTCGCGTTATGGCAAATGTTGCAGTGCGATTCGTAAGAAGTGTAGGCAGTGTAGGGTTTTGTCCCATTAAAGACGAAGCATATTTGATCGATACCCGTTGTGGTGTCTGTAGTTGTTGAGCCGAATGCTGGCTCGGCTTGGACATTCACCGAAGCCATGCATAACACTAAAACGGCCAGCGCTCGGGAGGTTATTGAAAGCAATGCTGTTGTATCCATGTAGATTCCTCGATTGTGCGAGTTCATAGTGCTTACCCCTCAACCCTGACCCGCAGAGTTTCTGGCTCTTCGGTGTTGATGACATGCACGGCGCAGGCCATGCAGGGATTGAAGCTATGGATGGTGCGCAAAATTTCCAAAGGCTGGTCTTCTATCGCCAGTTTGTGCTTGCCGTCTTGCAGCGCCGCCTCGTAGGCGCTAGGAACGCCGTCCGGGTCGCGCGGTGCGGCATTCCACGTCGTCGGAACCACGCACTGGTAGTTTTCGATCAAACCGTTTTTGATCTTGACCCAATGGCCCAGCGCACCTCGTGGGGCTTCGGTGTAGCCGACGCCAGATGCCGTGGTCGGCCAAGTGGACGGGTCAAACAAGTCGGCATTGTGAGTCTCTAGGTCGCCACTGGCGATATTTTGCTGCAACTCGGTGAACCAAGTGCGGGTCATGTCACCAATGAGCTTGGTGTCCAAGCCTTCGGCCAGCAAGCGTCCAAAGGTGGAGAACATGCCTGACAGGGGTTGTTTGATTTCGGCCAAGGATTGATTTACCAATTCGACGGTAGCGGCATCGCCTTGAGCATACATCAACATGACTCGTGCCAATGGGCCGACTTCCATCGGTTGGCCTTTCCAACGGGGTGTTTTCAGCCAAGAATACTCGCTCCGCTCGGATAAGGTGTTGCCGGCGCAGACCGATGTGTGCGGGGGATAGGCTTGGGTTGGGCCAGTGTAAAGTGGCGTGGTTTCCCCCTCGTAGGGGTGCAAGCCGCCGCCTTGTGAATACGTTTGGGTCTTGCCGCGTGCTTGATAGTCTAACCACGAACTGCTGACGAATTCTTGGATTTCTGCCGTGTCGTTCAAATCGACCGGCTGGACTGCATCGGACAGGCGGAACTGTTTCAGTGCCAGCCGATTGCCGCCACTGCGAGGCCAAATAATGGCACCGCGTGGCACGGCCAGCTTGGGTGCGACCAAACCCCAGTCGGGATTGTCGTCTTGAGGATAGTCGCCGAAGCTCAGGAAATTGCCCATACCCTCGCCCAAAGTGAACCAGTCGGGATAGAAGCGTGCCACGGCAATCATATCCGGCAAATGGACGCGGTTGACGAAGTCGTTCAATGAGGTGATGGTCGAATCAATCAGATTTAGGCGGTTTGGATCGGTTGCTGTATGACCGTTGACCATCTGGCCATTTTCCGAACTGATCGCGCCCGGGGTTCCGCCAATGACAAAATTGGGGTGAGGGTTGCGACCGCCCAATATGGCGTGAATCTTCACTACTTTTCGTTGCCAGTCCAACGCTTCCAGATAATGGGCGAACAGGATCAGGTTCAACTCCGGCGGCAATTTATAAGCCGGATGCCCCCAATACGCATTACCGAATATGCCCAGTTGACCGGCAGTGACAAAATTGGACAATGTGTCTTTGATGGTCTGGAAATACGCGGGCGAATTGTTTTCCCAAGTGGACATGCATTTCTGCAAGTTGGAGGCCGCTGTCGGATCTGCGCTCAAGGCCGAGACCACATCCATCCAATCGGGGGAAGTCAATTGATAGAAGTGCACGACTTGATCTTGAACCATTTGGACACCGCTTAGGATGTTGCGTATCAGTCTGGCATTTTTCGGGATGGGATAATGCAAGGCATTTTCTACCGCGCGGACGGATGCCATCGCGTGAACGATGGTGCAGACACCACAGATGCGCTGGGTGAAAGCCCATGCGTCGCGTGGGTCGCGGCCTTGCAGAATGGTCTCGATACCGCGAAACATGGTTCCGCTGCTCCAAGCCTTGGTGATAGTGCCGTCCGAAGCCACATCGGTTTCAATGTGCAAATGGCCTTCGATTCGGGTGATGGGGTCTACGATTACTTTACTCATAGGTGATGCTCTTATAATTCAGTTATTTGCTGTTCAGCCTTGCCGCTGGTTTGAAATGTCGGCGCCAAGGTTCACTGCTGGATGGTGTAAAAACCCTTGCTGAACCGGCCAGTCAAACCCGTGTCCCAAAAATCCGGCTCGGAGCAACCAATGCATCCGTGGCCCGTGTGCATGGGGGAATTATTCAGGATCGTCGCAGGATTATCAGATGGGTCTTTATTCCATCCAAGATTGGTGCAAGCATTGCGCACTTCCGGGCCTCGACAGCCGAGATGTAATAGACACCAACCCTTTCTGGCTTTCTCGTCGCCATGGCTAGTGGCGAATTCATTGGCTAACCAGTGCGAGTAGCGCGGACAGGTCGTATGAACCGATGTCCCGTAAAACACAGCAGGCCGTCTCAATGAGGTCGAGTCGAATGTCGGTAGGGCACGATAGGCCAGATAGTAGGCGATGGTTCCAGTGATCACTTGTGCCATCGGCGGGCAACCTGACAGGTTGATTAAGGGTGGGCTATTCACAGTAACACCGGGAAGCAAGCCAGCGGTGATCAGGTCTTGGTAACCCTTGGCATTGCTTGGGTTTGGATTGGCTTTAGGAATGCCGCCATAGGTGGCGCAGGTTCCAAGCGCAATCACTAGTGCCGCGCCGGAAAGCGCTTCCTTCAAGGTAGCCAGATTGGAATTGCCCGCAGCGCAAGACCAGTACTCAGCCGTACCAGTGGGGATGCTTCCGTCCACGATCAACACGTACCCCGGAGTTTCCATGGATACATTGCGGGCTTTCTCGGCCTGATAACCAGCCGCCACTTGCAAGGTTTCGTGGTAATCTAGCGAAATAAAGTTAAGTATCAGGTTTTCAACTGAAATGCTGGCCGCCTGGGGGGGACGTTAGCATCACATGGGCTAGGGGGTGGAGACAGCGGGTTGTTGAAAGCGCGCAATAATGACTCGGAACAACCCGTGCATTGCTGAAATGAAAGCCAAATCACCCTAGGTTTGACCGAGCAGGACAAATAGTCGGCAAACACCTTGGCTTGCTTGCCAGTCAGGGCCAGCGAGGAGGCGGTGATGGTTGCGAACTTCATAAATGCCCGGCGCGATATGCCCCGTTGTTGCATGGCTTCGAGAAACGTTTGTTGATTACTCATAAATATAACTCCCTCTTGAATATTGCTTACATGGAAGAAAATGAATTTGGCGTGTCAAGCTGGGCGCTACGAACACGGAGTTCGGCAAGCCCTTTTTGAATGCACTGTCGGTCGGAACGGAGTAGATCGGGGACTTCGGCGATTTCGATGAATTCCCCTTGGCGGCTACCGTCGAAGTCACGGTGAGAAATCCACCAGACACAGGGTACGGCAGTTTCTTGCACCAAGGTTTTGCCAATGTTGTCGATACTCGCTGAAACCTCGCCCTCGCCTAATAGTTTGCGCAGTAGCTCTATGTCTTGAGGCATTCCAATCAGGCAGCGCAAATCAATGTTCGACTCTTCGCCACTGCCGAGCAAAGCCTCTAGCTTAGCTTCGATCTCACTGAGCAGGGCGAGGACAATTGAATTCGTCGGGGCATCGAAAGTTGACACGGTGGCCCTGTCTCCGACCACAACGATAGGAATATCTTGAATTTTAGCCATGAGGATGAGACTCCTTCCCTTCTATGGTATTGTAATACTTAGTTTTTATGTTCTACTGCTACCGATAAATAGCTGGCCTATTCGAAAGTGAAGTAGAGACCGGGAAGAGTATGCGCCACTCTTGTCATAACAAGAAGTAGTATTTAGCGCACTTTCTGCATTTTATTATGAAAAAAACTATTGCTAAACTGGAAATTACGCCCCAACTATAGCTTCGTCGCGAAGGGTCGCGCCATAAAAAGAAGCGGTTTTTCGAGGTGCCCATTAGGGAACAGGCTCGGCTCAATTTTGTGAGAAATCTAGGTTAACGGCTCCGGTGCATTCTTGCAAAAACTGATCGTAATCGCGAATATAATCATTTGGATCGTAACGATGGGATGCGAAGACGAGCAAGACAGTTTCCTTAGTATACTTATATTGAATGCCCCACACCTTGGCAGGCAGGTAAAGACCCAATGCGGGGCTGTCCAACAACACCTCACACCGCTTGACACCATTGTCGGCAACTACTGCCACGCTGCCCTTGACGCAGATTAAAAATTGCTGGCATTCACGGTGGGCATGTTGTCCGCGAGTTTTTTCGCTTTCCACGTTGAACACCAGAAAATAGCGTTCCGGCTTGAACGGAATGTCTCTGTCAAATTCCCCCACGCTCAGATTGCCACGCATATCTTTGATATGCGGGAAACGATGCAGAAGCACACCGGGGACACCCGTTTCCGTCACCGAGTCCGAACCCGGTTTTACGGATAATGATAATCCACAAATGTTATCCTTGGTTTCAATGTAACCGGAAATCCGGGCGGGATTGCCTTGGACTATCGCATACGGCGGAACCGAATGAGTCACAACGGAACCCGCCCCCACCATGGCATGTTGACCAATGGTAAGCCCCGGCAAAATGGTCGCATTGGCTCCAATTGAAGCCCCATTGCGGACTATGGTGCGCAGAAATGCCTCTGGGTAATGTTTGCTGCGCGGAAAATGGTCATTCGTGAAGCTTGCATTCGGCCCTAAGAATACATCATCTTCAATCGTAATGCCGTCCCACAGTTGCACACCACATTTGATTGTCACTCGGTTTCCCACGACCACATCATTTTCGATAAACACATGATCGCAGATATTGCATTCAGACCCAATCCGCGCATCGGGCAACACATGGGCGAAGGCCCAGATTCGGGTGCCGTAGCCAATTTGTTGGCTTTCACAAAGCCCATGGGGATGTACATAATATTCCATATAGTCACTCCGGCTGTGGTGGTTTGGGGAAGGTTTCATTCATCAGCGTAATCGACAATGGGCGGCGCTTGGTATTTTCATAGGTGCGCCAAGCATACGAGCCGATCAACCCAAGGCCAAATGTATTCAGCGCCCCAAAAAAAAGCACTGTCAACATAGTGGCTGCATAACCCGGTACGTCAATCCATCCGAATAGCTTGGCAGTGATGACGACCATACCGGCCACCAAGGAAACCAATAGGCCAATGCCGCCAATGCCGATCAAAATACGGACTGGAAGATCAGTGAATGCAAAGAGACTGTCCAACAAGTATTTGAATTTTTTTCGAAAAGTCCAGGCAGACTTGCCGTGTTGACGGGTTAGCCGCCGGTAGCCAATGACTCTACGCCGGAAACCCAGCCAGAAAAGCTGCCCGACCAAAGATGTGTGCGATTCATCAAGGGCCAACAGTTGGTCTCGGAATGCCAAGTTGCAACCGAACACATCCACTCCGCCCTTGGGCATGTCCGAGATGACACATTGACGGTATAAATACCAGAAAGTTTGTGAACATATCCTGCTGAACCAAGGATCGTCGCGGCTTTCACGGGCTCCGATTACCACATCTATCGGCTCATTTTCCAAGGAAATGAAAAAGTCACGAATCAGTTCCATGGGTTCTTGCATGTCTGCGGCCATGACGGCAAAAAATGGGCCGCAAGCCACCGATAAACCGGCGCGGATGGCGGCAAACGACCCGAAATTTCTTGCTAGAAGCAACAGTTGCGCTCTCAAGCCAGCCTCAGTTAAAGCCTCCCGCAAACAAGCATGAGAATGGTCGGGGCTGCCATCGACGACAAACACAACCTCCACATTGCCATTCAATTCATGATTAAGGGACAACAAAGCGGCGACGAGATAGGGAATTGAATCCTCGTTCTTATATACAGGGATGATAAGAGAATACATGTCAGGGCTTCCAAGAGTTGACCGCATCAACCACTTGCCCGACTTCCTCATTCGTCATTTCGGGGAAACAGGGCAAAGTCAACACTTCTGCACAGGCTGCCTCCGTCTTCGGCAGGCTAAACCCTCGAAAATGGCGGATCAGGCTAGGTTGGCGATAATCAGGAATGGGATAATGAATGTCGCAAGGAATTCCGCAAACGCCCAAGTGGCGTTGCAAGCTTTCTCTGTGGCGAGTGCGAATGACATAAAGGTGGGCCACATAGCGTTCGTCCAAAATCGCAGGATGGAGAACCTCTGGATGGATAATCGCACTTGCATATTGTCGAGCCACTTCGCGCCGTCTGTCATTCCATCCGTCGAGCCTAGGCAGTTTTTCCATCAGCAGCGCGGCTTGCACTTCGTCCAGACGGCTGTTGCGACCATGTTCAAGGGTCGCGTTATATTTTGATTTCCAGCCATATTGCCGCAGTTGACGGATTCTGCCGGCCAATTCCGCATCAGAAGTCACTACCGCGCCGCCGTCGCCCAATGCGCCCAAATTCTTCGTCGGGTAAAACGAAAAGCACCCCACCTCTCCCCAAAAACCGGACTTGCGGCCGTCAAGCAATGCGCCATGAGCCTGGGCACAATCTTCGATCACTGCCACGCCATGCCTCGCAGCTAGCTCAATAATTTCCGGCATGGGGGCCATAAGGCCGTATAAGTGGGTGACAATTAACGCTTTAACTCCTTGCCAATCCAAGGACTGTAGGGTTGACGCGGAAATTGTGAGAGTATCAGGTTCAATCTCCGCGTAGCGGGGTTGGGCATGAGCAGAAAAGATGGCATGTGTCGCATAACCTCCGGCATTGGCAGCAGTGGCTACATAATCACCCTCACCAATGCCCAAGCCCAATAACGCTAATTGAAGGGCATCAGTGCCGTTCGCCACGCCAATCGCATAAGGAACGCCACAATAATCGCTAAATGCAGTTTCAAAGCGGGCGACCTGCGGCCCTAAAGCATACCACCCGGAATTCAAAACCTCCTTAAATGCCTTTTCAATTTGTGCCTGTAAATCAGCCGGCATGCGGGTCAATTCGTTAATTGCCTCTAACATCTGTCAAGCCCTAAGTCGCGTTGAACGATAATCCCGATATTTCAATGGGATCAATTATAATAAGCTTTCTCTGGTTTGTCCCAAACAATGCTTGACCCTTTCCGGGTTTCTTGATTCCATGGCTCCCCCAACAACCAATTGAAAGTCTGCCCAATATGAAATGGCCCTTTACGCTCAGTAAAAAAACCTCAAACATCAATCAAGAATTAGTCGATTACTACAAACAGTTGCGGGCGATTGGCCGTGACCTGAACCTAACGCTTGTCAAGCAACTGCCGAAGGCAGCGGTGCCTGAATGCGGCAAAAAGCTTGGACTATTTAAAGCAGGGACGCTGATTTTGAATAATGATGACGAAATCGCCATCTTATATGATTATTGCTTATACTATTATAAGCGTGGCGGAAAGAATACTATTGAACGCTTTTTTGATAATTCTCCTCCTTTGCCCGATTCAATAGAATCAGACATATTACAAGCAATGCGAGGATCATTTTATTCCATATTCAGGGTTATTAATATAATTCCTAACCAAGGAGCAAATCTACTAGACCTATTAACCGATAATGAAATAAATATAATTGATATAGGGCTTAGTGAAACAGGTTATTTAGGACTCACCATTACTGGAAAGTTATTGCCGTTTGCTGACTTCCATATGTCCTCTGGCACACTGATTCCACTGCCAGATGGAGTCTATGAAGAGAAGATAACTCCTATTATTAACAAATTTTTCAAAACCAATGACCCTAGCAACATGACAGCACTATCAGCCGGTCAAGAGGCTTCATTCACCGCAGAGATTATCCGAGTATCCTTGCATTTCGGAGGCGAAGATAACGTGTTTTACACAGATATGGAGCATTGATATCAACATCCATAGTTCGCTATAAGTCAAAAGTCATGGAATTCATCACCATAAATCCTGCTACCGGGGAAGCACTTGAAAGTTACCCGGTTTGGTCCGTAAAGCAATTAGTATCCGCAATTGACGCTGCGACCCAAAGCTTTGTTTTTTGGTCTATCTTGCCTATACCTAGACGAGCAGAACTATTGGTCGCCAGTGCCGAGATACTCAAGAATGGAAGGGAAAGGTTCGCCCGTTTGATTACATTGGAAATGGGCAAGCTTATTGGCGAAGCAAGGTCGGAAATCGACAAATGCATCTGGGCCTTGGAGTACTTCTCAGCCCACGGCGAACAGTTGCTCGCCGAGGAAATGGTCTCAACCGAGGCGGCACGAAGTTTTGTGACTTACCAACCGTTAGGAACCATACTCGCCGTGATGCCTTGGAATTTCCCATTTTGGCAGGTTTTCCGCGCAGCAGTTCCCATTTTGTTGGCGGGCAATACCGTTTTAATCAGTGACGAAAACCACCACCATGACCCCATCCGCCACCGTGTCCCCATCCTCCACCGCCCCCTCGCCAGCCTCCACCTTGCCAGCCGCCATGCCCCCATCCGCCGCCACCCCATCCACGGCCATAACCTCCGTAATAGCCTACGATGGGACCCCGGTAGCCATAATATCCGCCATAAGGGCGATAGCCATAGCCGGTTCCATAGTAGACGCTGTTACTATAGCCGTAAGGGGAATACCCATAACCGGGATAGGCTGCACAGCCTTGGAAAATTAGAACCAATCCAAAGACAACCGCCAATGTTATGAATTTCTTGTTTAAATTCTTTATGCCGTTCATCATCATGCCCCGCTCGATTAATGCTATTTAATTCCCGAACAGTTGAATTTATAACACCTCTGACTTAATTCTAGCTTAAATACCTGATGTTACGCAGCGGCCTAGTATTTGGAGCGTCAAAGCCTGTCCTGAGCGAAGTCGAAGGGCTTGCTTTGACGCTCCAGTTTCGTTAGAGAATAATCAAGTGGTTGTTCCGTTAGCGCGTCGCGGAACGACGCGCTAACGTCTGTTAAGAACCATCAAGGAACGCCGAGCATCCGCTATTGGGGTTTGTGGTGTACGAACGGCTAATTTTGTCGATTGAAATGGTTAGTTCTTCTTCATATCTTTCAACTTCATCAGCGCCTGAGCGCAACCTACCGACATTTGTTCTTTGTTTGCCATTAGACATGCCTTGATCCGACCGCCACCCGGTTCCACTCCGGGGCAAAGCCTTTCCACGTCTGCCTTGCAATATGCACGCAAAGCCTGTATCTCACCATCCAGTTGGCTTCCCCCGGCAAATGCTGACACGGATGCAAAACTTAAGATGAATGCAAGTGAAGTACGGATAATCATGAGTGTCTCCTCAGTTTTTTACGAAAGTTTATTTATCAACCTCTACGAAACTAAGAATACCGACTATTTTACGATTATCAATCTTTTTAGATGGACTTTGTGAATGGTCAAAACCTAAAAACAGCTAAGTTACTGGCTTTTTCGCCTTAAAGTCTGTACAGAAAGCCCGCCATGGGGTTAAATGAGTCATAGATACCTTTCCAACCCTTTTTACTTTTATTTAGAGGTTATGCCGTCATGGCCAGAGTTACCGTAGAAGATTGCCTAGATAAGGTCGACAACCGTTTTCAACTGGTGTTGCTGGGTTCCAAGCGTGCCCGTCAATTGGCACGCCACTCAGACGACGCAAAGCTGCCCTGGAACAATGACAAGCCGACGGTTTTGGCTTTGCGTGAAATAGCCGCTGGATTGATAACCCGCGCTTATTTGAAAGAAGGGCCCAAACATGATCGCTATCAGGTCGAGCGGCCTACCTTTAAGATTCGTCATGATGACATAGATATGGACGACGACGATCTTTGAAGCAACAAAGCAGTCCCAACGGCATGACCGGGGACACTTGTGAAACCGATCTTGCGGAAAATCCAGATGAAACGCCAAGCGTCAGCGTAGGTGGCTTAATGGTTCATGAACCGTTGCCTCAAGATCCGGCTGAAACTCCGCAGGACAAGTTGATCCGGCGCTTGAATGTCATGCTGGAGGATTACCTTGATCCGGCACAAGTGGAAGACGTGATGCGCGCTTACCGTCAGGCCGAACGCGCCCACGAGGGCCAATACAGGGTCAGCGGTGAACCTTATATTTGCCATCCGATTTCAGTTTCTATGATCTTGGCGGGTATGAGGATGGATGCGAAAGGCATCATGGCGGGATTGCTGCACGATGTCATTGAAGACACTGACATTACCCGTGAGCAACTTGCTAGGGAATTTGGCGAGGAGGTTGCCCAGTTGGTGGATGGTGTCAGTAAGTTGACTCAACTTGACAGCAAGTCTCGCGCCGAAGCCCAAGCCCAGAATGTGCGCAAGATGGTCATGGCAATGGTGAAGGATTTGCGGGTGATCATGGTCAAGCTCGCTGACCGTCTTCATAATATGCGGACGCTTGGGGTTATGGCATCGCAGCGTCGCCGCCGTATTGCCAAGGAAACATTGGACATTTACGCGCCCATAGCCAATCGGCTAGGGATGAACGAATTGCGGATGGAATTGGAGGATTTGGGCTTTGCCGCCTATCATCCGTTACGCTACCGGGTTCTGAAGCGAGAAGTGAAAAAAGTATGCGGAAATCGCAAGGAAATCATTACCAACATTGAAAACTCGATTAACGCCCGTTTGGGGGATTGTGGCCTGACCGATTTCAATGTAGCCGGCCGGGAGAAGCATCTTTTCAGTTTGTACGAGAAGATGCGAACCAAGCACATCTCGTTTGCTGAAGTGTTGGATGTTTACGCTTTCCGAATCGTCACCAACTCAGTGGATGATTGTTATCGCATTCTGGGCATGGCTCATAACCTTTACAAGCCTGTTCCAAACCGCTTTAAAGACTATATTGCAGTTCCCAAGGCCAACGGTTACCAATCCCTGCATACCGCGCTTGTCGGGCCCTATGGCCAGCCTCTGGAGCTACAAATACGCACATCTGCCATGCATCATATGGCCGAATGTGGCATCGCCGCTCATTGGCTCTATAAATCCGAAAACGAACAGGTTTCCATCTCCTCGAAATCCCGCGCTCACGAATGGCTACGCGACTTATTGGAGATCCAAAAACACGCTGGCGACTCCTTGGAATTCCTAGACAACCTCAAGGTTGATCTGTTTCAGCATGAGGTCTATATCTTAACGCCGAAAGGCAAGATCATCAAATTGCCGCAGGGTGCAACCATTGTCGATTTTGCCTATGCGGTTCACACAGATGTCGGAAATGCCTGTGTTTCTGCCCGTGTTGACCGGGTTTTATCCCCCTTGCACACGCAATTGGTGAACGGTCAAACCGTGGAGGTCATCACTGCACCTTGGGCAAGGCCAAATCCTTTGTGGCTCAATTTTGTCGTCACTGCCAAAGCCAGATCTGCCATACGCGGCTACTTGCGCAACTTCAAAAAACAGGAAGCGATCAACTTGGGACGCAAGTTGCTGGAAAAGGAACTGGGCGCCCGCGGCATGAGGCTGGAAGACATCAGCGATGCGCGCTTCAGTGAATTATTGAAAATTATGGAGTTACCTTCCTTAGAAGCTTTGCAGGAAGACATCGGCCTTGGCAACCGTTTGCCTTTCCTTGTCGTCCGCTTGTTGATGCAAGAGGAAATCGACCCGCAAGTGCCGCGAACAGATGGTTCTGACAAAGCCCCCCGTATCCCGCTTACCATCAAAGGGACGGAAGGCATGGTGGTTTGCTTGGCTAAATGCTGCCGCCCCATTCCTGGCGATGCCATTGTCGGTTTTTTCAATCCAGGCAAAGGCATTGTCGTGCATTTGAGCGACTGTAAAAATATCATCGACTTGCGCAAAAAGCAGTTTACCGGGATAGATGTCGAGTGGGACAGGCTGGTCAATGGCGATTTTTCCGTCGATATTCGATTGGAATTGCTCAACAAACTCGGTACTTTGGCAAAAGTGGCAGCGGCCATTTCAAAAATGAATGCCAATATAGAAAACGTGCAGATCACCAACCAAGACAGCGAACTATCCACCGATGTCATTACCTTGGCTGTCAAAGACCGTGCCCATCTAGCCAACGTCATGCGCGAACTGCGAAAATTGTCTGTAGTATTGAAAATCTCCCGTATCAAGTCAGAAACCAAACCCAAAAAACTATGAGCAAAACAGTCATTCACACTCATGAAGCACCCGTTGCGATTGGAACCTATTCACAGGCGGTGAAAGTTGGCAACACCGTTTACCTAGCCGGGCAAATCCCCCTAGACCCCGCGACCATGGCAATGGTGACCGATAGCATGGATGCGCAAATACGACGGGTTCTGGACAACCTGAAAGCGGTTGCCCAAGCAGCAGGCGGAAGCTTGAACGATATCGTCAAACTGAATGTGTTTCTGGTCGATTTGACCCATTTCGCCTTGGTCAATGAAATCATGGCCGGCTATTTTGCAGAGCCTTACCCTGCCCGCGCCGCGATTGGTGTGGCTTCCCTGCCGCGTGGTGCTGGCATAGAAATGGATGCCATCATGGTGTTGGTCGATTAGTTTAGCGACAGATTAATTTTGGCATGTCGCTTTCCGAGGTAACAGACAGCCCTAAGATTGCTTCCCTCAAGGGTGTGGGCGCAAAGACACTGGAACGCCTTGCAAAATTGAACCTTCATAAGGTTCAGGACCTGCTGTTCCATCTGCCTTCACGGTATGAAAACCGAACCTCGCTGATGCCTTTGGGATCAGTCAAGCCTGGCGATCAAGCTTTGGTGGAGGGTTTAGTGGAAGTGACAGAGGTCATAGCCCGATCACGCCGTTCCTTGGTTTGCCGGATCAGTGACGGAACCGGTTTTTTGTATCTGCGGTTTTTTCATTTTACAGGCGACCAACTCTCCCGTTTGAAGCCGGGCGCAAGGCTGCGCTGTTTTGGCGAAGCAAGGGAGGGTTACTACGGCACGGAGATGGTTCACCCCGACTATCAACACATAGCCGACGAAGAGGCCGGACATGTCGATCAAAGCTTAACGCCCGTCTACCCGTCCACAGAAGGCTTGCACCAGAAAACCCTGCGTAGCTTGGTCGAACGAGCCTTGGACTTGTGCCGTGAAAACGATGCCATTTTGAAGGAATGGATTCCCGAATCAGTTTTGTCTGCCTTGGAGTTTACACCCTTATTTGAAGCCATTAGGGTGCTACACCAACCAACCGCCGATGCAGCAGCCGAAATTTTGGGGCAAGCCCAACAGCGGTTGGCTTTCGAAGAGTTACTGGCCCATCACCTCAGTGTCAGTCGCTTTCGCAACCATATGAAGCAACAGGCCGCCCCGCTATTGAGTTTGCCTGAGACCATCTCCAAGCAATTCCTAGATTCCTTGCCCTTCGCGCTGACTGGGGCGCAAAACCGGGTGATTCACGAAATTGCCGCCGACCTAGCCGCCTCCAAACCAATGATGCGCCTCGTGCAAGGCGATGTGGGTTCCGGCAAAACCGTGGTCGCAGCTTGGGCGGCCTTGGCGGCCCTGTCGTCGGACTTCCAAGTTGCCTTTATGGTTCCGACTGAATTGTTGGCTGAGCAACATTTCCGTAGCTTCAGCCATTGGCTGGAACCGCTAGGTGTTCACGTTGCTTATTTGGCGGGCAAGCACAAAGGCCAAATTCGCCGGGAAACCTTGGAAGCCATAGCCGATGGCCGGGCGGGCGCGGTATTAGGTACGCATGCGTTATTTCAAGAAGAGGTTAAATTTCATCGACTTGGTTTGGTGGTGATTGACGAGCAACACAGATTTGGCGTACACCAACGTTTGGCCTTACGTGAAAAGGGTGCGCGTGACGGGCTATACCCGCACCAACTGATTATGACCGCCACACCGATACCCCGCACACTCGCCATGCTCGGTTACGCCGATTTGGATGTGTCGATCATTGACGAACTGCCACCGGGTCGTAGCCCCGTCAAAACCTCGGTGATTCCCTCGACAAGAAGGCATGAAGTCACCGCTCGCATTGACGACTGGGTGAAAGGCGGCAAGCAAGTGTATTGGGTTTGCACACTCATTGAAGAATCCGAAGCCCTAGAATGCGAGGCGGCGGAAAATACTACCGCCACCCTCATCGAAGCATTGCCCAATGTGCGTGTGGGGTTGGTTCACGGACGCATGAAGCAAGTTGAAAAGGAGGAGGTCATGGCCTCGTTCAAATCCGGTACGCTTGATTTGTTAGTGGCAACCACCGTCATCGAAGTTGGTGTGGACGTGCCAAATGCCGGGCTGATGATTATTGAGAATCCCGAACGCCTAGGTTTGGCCCAATTGCACCAGTTGCGCGGTCGGGTCGGGCGCGGACCCGGCGATAGCTTTTGTGTGTTGATGTATCAACCGCCGTTGACCCAAGGTGCCAAGGAAAGGCTGGGCATATTGCGTGAAACCAGCGATGGTTTCGTGATTGCAGAAAAAGATTTGGAACTGCGTGGGCCGGGCGAATTATTGGGCATACGCCAAACTGGTCAAGTCCAATTCCGCATCGCCGACCTAGCCCGCGACAGTGACATGCTGGATCAGGTCAAAGCCACCGCCGAGGCTTTGCTCGAACATCACCCTGAAGCCGTGGAGCCATTATTGCGGCGCTGGCTGGCGGATGGGGTGAGGTATGCGGAGGTTTAGAACCTGAAATTGAGTCCCCTCGCCCCTTGGGTAGAGGGTTAGGGTGAGGGGTATCTTTAAGATTTAAAGATACTCTCCTCGAAAACATATTAATTAGGAGGCATAATAATGAATACATCTGAAAAAAACCACCGTCCATGGCTAATCGCTTTGCTAGGCATCGCTTTATTCGGATTATTGGCTTGCAGTAAAGTCAACAAAGAAAACTATGACAAACTGAAAATGGGCATGGGGTATGATGAAGTGACCGCCCTACTCGGCGATCCCGAAAAATGCGAAACCTTGCTTGCGTTCAAAAGCTGCACATGGGGAAAAGACCCAAAAACCATCACCATTAGGTTGGCCGCCGAGAAGGTTGTTCTGTTTGAGAGCCAAGGCATATAGCTTCATATCCTTTATTGACATCCTTAGTTTGGGGCAATCCTTTGTTCAAAGTATTCCGACTGGGTGAGGTTGGATCGGGTATCACAGGATATACCGACTAAGGAGGCGCATCAATTAGCCTGATTAGCAAGGATTCTTCCGCTAAAAGTAAGAACCTCGTCATACCGGCATGGATGCCGGTATCCAGGCCATGGACGGTAACTATCAGATGGCATAAGTGCTTAATTGAGCCAATCGGACTAATGTTACAGCGTTTTCAATACCAAATAGTTACTTAATAATGAATATATGCAATATGTAGGAGCGGGCCACGCCCGCGATAAATAGCCTATTTTTGAAGACTTGGCCCAAACAATCGCGGGCATGGCCCGCTCCTACGGATCAAATAAAGTAATCAATTGATATTGAAAACGCTGTAGCTTACCATAGTTTGTCGATGGATTTTGGCATCCATGCCATAATGTTGGCTTTTTTTTGGCTGAAACAATTTGATAATCAGGTCAATCGGAATCATGAAGATGATGCACCCTTAGACTTCGCTTAGGTAAGGCTTAGATGCCCTCAATTCGTCTGATGATTCTTACGATTATTTTGAGCTAGTTGCCGACTTTAATATTTCGCCAACTCCCGGCATCGTAGGCCCGCCTTCAGAAGTTAGCAATCCAGTTTCTGAACGACTGAATAATGCTTGAAGAACAATACTACGGGATGACTCGTCAATTTGCTTTTCTTGACTTAATGCTAAATAAAGATAAGTCAACTGCTCCCTTTCTTCTGCATCTCTCATCAGGTGAAACGAACTAAACGTTAGCCTTGAGAAAGTCCTAAGCAGAAATGTATAAACTGCTAATAATGAACCAAATATAACTACGCCTTGAATATTTTGAAGCTTTAGATTGAGTTCTTGCCCCATCAGCCATGAAACAAATAAATCATGCAGATAATAAACGCCTAGTACTACAGATGCTACTAAAGCTAACATCAATAAAGCTCCTTGCCTACCGTGTTTTTTTGCAGATTTATTCCAGTAGGTAGCGGGTTTTTCTAGCCGTAGTTTTTCTTGGTACAGTGTTTCGAGTTCTTCTATTTTTGATTTTCGTTCGTTGATATACTCTGAGAATTAAGATTGCTGCAACTTCTGATATTAAAGTAATTGTTGTGGTTTCAAGCTGATTTCTCAACTAAATTCTGCGTTAAACCGTTATTTTCAGTTGCATACTTCTGATCATCCCAACTGACAAGATTTTCTTGCCAGTTTTGAAGAATGTTTAAAATAGAAACCAAATAGCTTGAAATATGAATGAATTAATGATAGGTTCAGCCTGGTGGTATCCCAAAACTGCGCAGGAAAGACTGTGACCCCTCCGGGGTCGCCATCTGATTTGGTTTGCCGTCCCGGGTTGTCGCTTCGCTCAACCCCCGGCTAATTGCTTGAACCCCTTCGGAGTTCTGCTGCTCCTGCAACGACTTGAGTATAACGATGAGCGCGGAGCATGGGGACGATCAAATGGAGAAATAATTTAGCTTGTGTTCAGCGTTTTGTCTAATGTTGGAGTGTGTACTTGCATTTTTAATGAGTATCCTACATAGTTTAACCCTTTCACTTCTGAAAATTAAGGTAATTGTCAAGTAACCATGGCTAATCATAGACACCTTAAGTTGATCAATAGTGGCGTTCCCATTTGGAATAGTTGGAGAAATAAAAACCCTACTTTAAAACCAAACCTGAGTGGCGCAGACCTTAGTAATCGTGATCTATCCAGGGTAGAATTTACTGGCGTTGATTTAATGGAAGCAAATCTTAGCCGGACAAATTTGTTTGATGCTGATCTGACTAATGCCAACCTATCCGGGGCAGATATTAGGCAAAGTAGCTTGGTTCATACGACGCTTAACGGTGCCAATATGACGGGCTGTAAAATATATGGCATTTCTGCTTGGAGTGTATTAACTAACGATAATACAATTCAAAAAGATTTATTAATAAACCAAAACGGCGAACCTAAATTAACGGTTGATAATCTTAAAGTTGCCCAGTTTGTTTACTTACTTCTTAAAAACAAAGAAATTGGTGAAGTGATTAATACTGTCGGTAACAAAGGGGTACTTATACTAGGTCGATTTGCCATTGCGGAAAGAATGAATGTGCTCGACGCAATGCGAACCGCTTTAAGGAATAGCAATTATTTACCGATAGTGTTTGACTTTGAAAAGCCGACCGACAGGGATTTTACTGAAACTATAATGACACTTGCAGGCATGTGCAAATTCATAATCGCGGACATTACCAATCCTAAATCATCTCCGCTTGAATTACAGGCACTTGTACCGAATTATATGATTCCATTGGTAACCATAATTCAATCTGATGAAAAACCATTTTCCATGTTCAAGGATCTTTGGCTTAAACATCCTGATTGGGTTCTCACCCCACTAGAATACGATACCTTAGAAAGCCTGATCGGAGGGTTTAATAAGGGTGTGCTTAAACGCGCAGAAGAAAAACATATGGACTTGCGGGCTAAAAAAGCTCAAGAAATCCAGACCCTTAATATGGATGAATTTCAGTGAGGACCAAGGTAGGGCTAAGTCCCAAGCAGATTGGGCAAATAACTTTATCATTTGCCCAATTGGAACGAAATCTGAATTTATACTCGTCTTAGGTGGGCAAGCTAAAAGCTTGCTCACCTCAATAATAATCAGCCTTTGCCAAATATCAACGCACTGGCATCCGCATCCACCTTGACTATATCCCCCGGTTGGTAATTGCCTGACAATATGTCGCGGGCCAACGGGTTTTCCAATTGTTGCTGTATCGCCCGTTTCAACGGCCTCGCACCATATACCGGGTCAAAACCGGCTTCGCCTAGTTTATCCAACGCGGCTTCGGTGATGTCCAATTGCAAATCCCGCTCCAACAAACGCTTGCGCAGATGCTGGATTTGGATATTGGCAATAGCGCGAATCTGCGTTCTCATCAGCGGATGGAAAACCACCACCTCATCCACCCGGTTGATGAATTCAGGGCGGAAATATTGGCCGACGATATTCATTACTTCCGACTTCATCTGGGCATAATTCGACTCGCCCGCCAACTCCTGAATCCGGTTGGACGCTAGGTTGGAGGTCATGACGATGACGGTATTGCGGAAATCCACCGTGCGCCCATGGCCGTCGGTCAAGCGACCATCATCCAGCACTTGCAGCAACACATTGAATACGTCCGGGTGGGCCTTTTCAACCTCGTCCAGCAGAATCACCGAATAAGGCTTGCGGCGTACTGTCTCAGTCAAATGTCCGCCTTCTTCATAGCCAATATATCCCGGAGGTGCGCCAATCAGACGCGCAACCGAGTGCTTTTCCATGAATTCGGACATGTCGATGCGGACCATCGCCTCTTCGGTGTCGAACAAGAATTCCGCCAAGGCTTTGCACAACTCGGTCTTGCCCACGCCAGTCGGCCCTAAGAACAGGAACGAGCCATTGGGCCGGTTCGGGTCAGCCAAGCCTGAACGCGAGCGGCGAATCGCATCGGACACGGCTTTGATCGCCTCGTCTTGCCCGACCACACGCTTATGCAGATTGGTCTCCATTTGTAGCAATTTCTCGCGTTCGCCTTCCAGCATCTTGGACACCGGAATGCCGGTCCATTTCGACACGACTTCGGCAATTTCCTCTTCCGTCACCTTGTCGCGCAGCAATTGGGGGGCTTGGTTTTCCACCAGTGCTGCTTGTTCCAATTCTTTTTCCAGCGTAGGAATCACGCCATATTGCAATTCGCCCATTTTGTTATAGTCGCGATTATCCGCCCTCGTCAAAACCTCCAATTGCTGCTTGGCTTGCTCCAACTGTTCTTTTATGTTGGCAGCGCCTTGCAAGGACGCTTTTTCCGCTTTCCAGATTTCCTCCAAATCGGCGTATTCCCTCTCGGCATCGTCTATATTGTCTTGCAAAGCTTCAAGACGCTTGCGCGAGGCTTCGTCAGATTCTTTTTTCAAGGCTTCGCGCTCGATTTTTAATTGGATCAATCGGCGTTCCAAGCGGTCCATTTCTTCCGGCTTGGAGTCGATTTCCATGCGAATGCGGCTACCGGCTTCGTCAATCAAATCAATGGCCTTGTCTGGCAAGTTGCGGTCGGTGATGTAACGATGCGACAACACCGCCGCCGCCACTATCGCCGGGTCGGTGATGGTAATGCCATGGTGAACCTCGTATTTTTCCTTCAAGCCGCGCAGAATGGCGATGGTGTCTTCCACATTCGGCTCGTCCACCACGACTTTTTGGAAGCGCCGTTCCAAGGCTTTGTCTTTTTCCAAATATTGCCGGTATTCGTCCAAAGTCGTCGCGCCCACGCAATGCAATTCGCCCCGCGCCAAGGCCGGTTTCAGCATATTGCCGGCATCCATCGCGCCTTCCGCCTTGCCCGCGCCGACCATGGTGTGCAATTCGTCAATAAACAGGATGACATTGCCTTCCTGCCTGGCGATGTCGTTCAACACCGCTTTCAGCCGTTCCTCGAATTCACCCCGGTATTTCGCCCCGGCAATCAACGCCGCCATGTCCAAGGCCAACAAACGCTTGCCTTTGATGCCTTCCGGCACTTCGCCATTGACGATACGTTGAGCCAAGCCTTCGACAATGGCGGTCTTGCCCACGCCGGGTTCGCCGATCAATACCGGGTTGTTCTTGGTGCGGCGCTGCAACACTTGGATGGTACGGCGAATTTCGTCGTCGCGCCCTATCACCGGGTCAAGCTTGCCTTGCTCCGCCCGTTCGGTCAGGTCGATGGTGTATTTTCTTAACGCTTGGCGCTGGTCTTCGGCATTGGGATCATTCACCGCTTGCCCTCCACGCAGATTGGTGATGGTTTTTTCCAGCTTGTCTTTGGTCAGGCCCGCTTTTTTCAGCGTATCGCCCAAGATGCTTTTGTCTTCCAATGCCGCCAGCACGAAAATCTCGCTGGCGATGTATTGGTCGCCGCGTTTTTGCGATAGCTTGTCGGTCAGGTTCAGCAGCCGGGAGAGTTCATTGGAAATTTGCACATCGCCTCCCGTGCCTTCCACTTTGGGGAAGCGATCCAATGCTTCGCCCAAGGCATTGCGCAAATTGGCGACATTGACCCCGGATTGGGACAGCAATGGCTTGACCGAACCGCCTTCTTGGTCGATCAATGCGACCATCACATGGATGGGTTCGATGAATTGGTGGTCCCGCCCCAAAGCCAGGCTTTGCGCCTCGCCTAAAGCGGCTTGTAATTTCGCGGTCAATTTGTCGGTACGCATGGGGGAAGCCTTATGAATCAGTTTATACTGACGCTGTACATGGGGGTGTTTAAGCCGAAATTCAAGCAAAAGGTAAGAATATGACTTGCGAAATCATCAAAATAGAAGACAACTTGTTGACGGTACGAATGGATGGCATCTTGCAACTTAAGGATCAAGAGGCGATCCAGGACGTAATGAAAGGCATCATTGGAAAATACAGCAACGTCAAACTGCTCGTGATGGCCAAAAATTTCCAAGGATGGTCAAAAAAGGACGACTGGGGAGATATGGGTTTTCTAGTGGAGTACGGGGATTCCGTCACTAAGATGGCTATTGTTGGCGATGAACGCTGGAAGGAAAACGCCTTCATCTTTGCGGGAAAGGGATTAAGAGAAACCGAGATTGAGTTTTTTACGCTGAACCAGCTTGATGAAGCGGGGCGGTGGATTAGGCTTTGATGCAAAGAAAACACTGTGATATGTATAATACACACTAATGAACAGCGCATACATAATTAAGCGGTTACAAGATGATGGATGGGTGTTACGGGGTGTCAGAGGTTCGCATCATATCTTTACGCATTTCACCAA
>CAIWDB010000009.1 GCA_903911305.1 uncultured Methylococcaceae bacterium
ACTGGCATATTTTCCAAGCTCGATTATGATGTCATCGACATCCATCATTTTGCCGTTATGCATTTTTCCGGTATCTGGGTTATGGCAATACAGGCAAGTAAATTGGCAACCGGAAACAAACAGCACAAAACGCATACCGGGACCATCGACTGCGCCACCTGTGTCAAAAGAATGTACAAAACCTGAAAGTCGTCCGTTTTCATCGATGCAGGCGGGTGCAATGATGCCTAGCGGTTTGGTCGGGTCGGTCTGAGTCATGTGGGGATATTGGCGATCGTTAATTTCCGCTATCAATGACGACAGGGAGGTTGGTCGCTGCAATGCTCGCCGCCCCCCGCCTATCCTTGGGCGGGGCGGCATCTTATTAGTCGCATTAACAGTGGATGTGGAACGTGCGGTTGACCACATCAAGCTGCTGTTCGCGGGTCAGTTTGATGAAGTTCACCGCGTAACCGGAAACGCGGATCGTGAGTTGTGGATAATTTTCCGGATGCTCCATCGCGTCAAGCAGCGTTTCCTTGTTAAGCACGTTGACATTGACGTGAAAGCCATTGGCGGAACAGAATCCGTCTAAGCAATTCGACAGATTGTTCACGCGGTCGGACAAAGTATGACCTAGGGCTTGCGGCGTGGATGTTGCCGTGTATGAAATTCCGTCAAGAGCAGCATGGTAGGGCAATTTCGCAACAGAAGCACCCGAAGCGACAAAACCACTCGTGTCGCGGCCATTCATCGGGTTGGCACCAGGGGCGAACGGCTCTCCGGAGCGGCGACCGTCAGGCGTGTTGCCGGTCTTTTTGCCGTATACCACATTGGACGTAATCGTCAATACTGACTGGGTAGGCACACTGTCACGGTAGGTTTTGTGTTTGCGGATTTTTTCCATGAACGTCTCAACCAACCATACGGCGATGTCGTCCACACGGTCGTCATTGTTGCCGAAGGCAGGGAATTCGCCCTCGACCTCAAAGTCGGTGGCAATGCCGTTTTCGTCGCGGACAACCTTGACTTTGGCGTATTTGATCGCGGACAGCGAATCGGCGGCAACCGACAAGCCAGCGATGCCACATGCCATGGTGCGCAAAATATCGCGGTCATGCAGCGCCATTTCGATGCGCTCGTAATGGTATTTATCGTGCATGTAGTGGATAGCGTTCAGCGCCTTGATATAGGTCGCGGCAAGCCATTCCATCATTTGACTGAATTTTTCGACAACCTCATCATAGTCGAGATATTCGGAGAGGATGGGTTCAAAACCCTTGGCTACCTTCAACCCTGTCTTTTCATCCACCCCACCGTTGATTGCATAGAGCATGGCCTTGGCCAAGTTGCAACGAGCACCGAAAAATTGCATCTGCTTGCCGACGCGCATCGCTGAGACGCAGCAGGCAATTGCGTAGTCATCCCCCCAATGGGCGCGCATTAAATCGTCAGACTCGTACTGTATGGCACTGGTTTCAATCGAGACCTTGGAGCAGAAGTCCTTGAAGCCTTGCGGCATGTCAACTGACCACAACACCGTCAAATTGGGTTCCGGGGCAGGGCCGAGGTTGTACAGGGTGTTCAGAAACCGGAAGCTGTTCTTGGTGACCAATGTACGGTCATCTTCGCCCATGCCGCCGATGGATTCGGTGACCCAGGCTGGGTCGCCGGAAAAGAGCTGGTCGTATTCGGGGGTGCGCAGGAAGCGGACAATGCGAAGCTTGATGACAAGGTCGTCGATCAATTCCTGGGCCTTTGATTCATCCAAGCGGCATTCTTGAATGTCGCGCTCAAAGTAAATGTCCAAGAACGAGGAAATCCGTCCAATCGACATGGCCGCGCCGTTTTGCTCTTTGATCGCGGCAAGATAGCCGAAATACGTCCATTGCACGGCTTCTTGCGCGGTGGTCGCCGGACGGGCGATGTCGTAACCGTAGCTGTCGGCCATTTGCCTAAGTTCATCAAGCGCCCTGATCTGCTCGGAAAGCTCCTCGCGCATCCGCAACACGTCTTCGCTGAACTCGATGCCGTCCAGTTCGGTCTTTTCACGCTTCTTGACCTTGACGAGGAAGTCAATGCCGTAAAGCGCGACACGGCGATAGTCGCCAATGATGCGGCCGCGACCATAGGCATCGGGCAGGCCGGTGATCACGCCGGTTTTGCGGCAGGCGAGGATGTCGGGGCTGTAAACATCGAACACGCCTTGGTTGTGGTCCTTGCGATATAGGCGGTAAGCCTCCTCCACTTTGGGGTCCAGCTTAAAGCCGTAAGCCTCAAGGCCGGCCTCCACCATCCGCAAGCCGCCGTTCGGAACAATGGCACGTTTTAGTGGCGCGTCGGTTTGTAGGCCGACAATTTTTTCCAGGCTCTCGTTGATATAGCCGGGTCCGTGAGCGATGATGGACGTACCAATGTTTGCGGAAACATCCAACACGCCTTTCGCCCGCTCTTCCCGTATCAACACGGAGAGTTCCTCCCACAGTTGTTGAGTGCGGGCGGTGGCTGGGGCGAGAAAGCTGCTGTCGCCTAGGTAGGGCGTGTAATTTTTCTGGATAAAGTCGCGGACATTGACACTTTGCTGCCATTCGCCGACTGCAAAACTGCGCCAGGGTTTCAGATTAAGGTTGGTTTCGGGTGCATTCATAAGGTTTGCCCTTTTAGGCGATGTGTATTAGAAAATTAATGAGTAGGTGCATAGGCCGAGGCGTCTGCTGGATATTGGTTTGGGTTCGCAGCACATAGGGTGGGGGTTAAACCCACCCTCGCCACAAGGCGGATTAGGCGGTAGCGTGTAGCCCGCCTTCCAGAACCCGCGCACAATTGGCCTGATGGTACGCATCGGGGTTGGCGACATTGCCGTGACTCATGCTGCCTCGAAACTGTCTCACGGATGCAAAACCTCGCGCCTCCATCCATTGCTCCAATCCATCAATCAACGTGGCAATGTGGGCTGGACCGTTGCGCAGCAGCGCCGAGGTGGTCATCACCACGTCGGCACCGGCCAGAAGGTACTTGATGACATCTTCGGGGTTCTCCACGCCTCGCGTGGCCGCTATGGAAGCATTCAGTTTCCCGTGCAGAAGTGCGATCCACAGCAGGGGCAAGCGAATTTCCCCAACGGGACT
>CAIWDB010000010.1 GCA_903911305.1 uncultured Methylococcaceae bacterium
CCTCAATTCGTCCAGCGTATAACCAACGGCAAGCTTGGCGGCGACCTTGGCAATCGGGAAACCGGTTGCCTTGGAAGCCAAGGCCGAAGAACGCGACACGCGGGGGTTCATCTCGATGATAATCAAGCGCCCATCTTTCGGATTGACCGAAAATTGTACATTCGAGCCACCTGTGTCTACGCCAATTTCGCGCAACACGGCTATCGAGGCATCGCGCATGATCTGATATTCCTTGTCGGTCAGCGTTTGCGCCGGAGCCACGGTGATCGAGTCGCCGGTATGTATACCCATCGGGTCAAAGTTTTCTATCGAGCAAATGATGATGCAATTGTCTTTGTTGTCACGCACCACCTCCATTTCATATTCCTTCCAACCAAGCAAGGATTCTTCAATCAGCAACTCGTGCGTCGGCGACAGGTCCAAACCGCGTTCGCAGATTTCAATGAAATCCTGCTTGTTATAAGCGATGCCGCCACCGCTGCCGCCAAGCGTGAACGATGGGCGAATGACGGCGGGATAACCGAGCTGCTCCAACACCTCCAAGGCTTCTTGGATAGTATGGGCAATGCCGGAACGCGCCGAGCCTAGACCGATTTTGGTCATGGCTTCCTTGAACTTCAAGCGGTCTTCGGCTTTGTCGATGGCTTCCTTTTTGGCACCGATCATTTCCACGCCGAATTTTTCCAAGACCCCTTCGCGGTCCAAGTCCAAGGCGCAGTTCAAGGCGGTTTGCCCACCCATGGTCGGCAACAGCGCGTCGGGCCGTTCTTTTTCGATAATGCGGGCGACGGTTTGCCAGTCTATCGGTTCGATGTAAGTGGCATCGGCCATTTCCGGGTCAGTCATGATCGTCGCCGGGTTAGAGTTCACTAGGATGACCCGGAACCCCTCCTCTTTCAGCGCCTTGCAGGCTTGCGCCCCGGAGTAGTCGAATTCACAAGCCTGTCCGATGACGATGGGACCGGCGCCTAGGAGTAGTATGCTTTTTATGTCTGTGCGTTTTGGCATGGGGTGTTATGGGTATTGGGTTGGTATATTATTAAATTAAGAAAAAGGTTTTCACGTTCCATTTTAAGCTTGTGCCGTATCGTTGTGGAGGTTTCAATATTCTCCCGCCAATTCTAAAACGGTAGCAATAAGCTGTGGGCTTACTGATAACGCAATCAACGCGGAACAGTCCGCTACCAGAATCATAAGCCGTTCATCCCTGCCAATTCTTCCAGCAATTCCTCCTTACTGATGTCAATGACAGGCACATCATACTGTTTGCAGGCTGCGATAAACTCATAAATATCGATGCCTGCCAGTTCAGCAGCTTTCGATAATGTGAGGCGAGCATTCTTAAGCAGCCACAAGGAATAGCTCAAGCGCATTTCTTTTTCTATATCTTCAGCTAACTGAAAATCTACAAAATCATTAGGTAGGTTGACTGCGATTTGCATAATATGTCCTAATAGATTAATAACTGGTTTTACTGTTTACTGCCGAAATACAGCATATTTGCAGCACACTAAAAGCTACCACTAATGGATCGGTGATAATCGAGTTATGCCGCTTTCCTAACTCTAGGTGCAACTGGCACAGATTCACCATTTTCCAAATAATCAGCCTTGACCATTTCCCAAACTGTTTGCAATTCTTGCACAGCCATCTCCGGCGTTGCTGAGAATGCGGATATTTCAGGCATTTCCACAAAATGAACCAACCAGTGTTCTCCGTCGAAATAGAGATTCAACGTGAAGCCATCAAAACGTTCATCTTTCATTTGAAATTCAGAAAAAATAAAGCTGGCAGGATTTAATATGGCTTGAGTTAATAATTTTTCTCTTTTTGTCATACCATTTCAAACGAACAAACCCAATTAGCAAGCAGCCCAAATAGAACGAAGAGGAATCCTAGATTATCAAGGTTTTATCCCAGACTCCGCCACGCTTCGTCCGGGCTAAGCTGGCTTGTTATAGACGAAAAACACTCCCAAAGAATCGACCTGTGGTTGTTGTGCCAAATGCCGCATATACATCATAGCCAGCCTTGAAACCTGCTTCCTTGAGTATAAATCTTGGCTTATTTTGCAGAATCTCAATGATTTCTTCTGTCTTTACATTATGCTTCAAATGCAGTTTATCAGCTATATTTTCTAGTCATATTATTCCTTTGAATTCTAGTATCTTGTATTAGGGGGTATATCTGGCCATTGAAGTTCATTATCAAAACACCAAATTTCATCTTTGATATCATCCCAATACTCTATCATTTTGGGAGAAGGATTTTTTGCTAGTAGTAATAGTGCCTCTACTACCAATCTGCGTAATTTCTTATCCGAAGAATTTACCAGAGTTTTGAAAAGTGGTTCGAATGCATTTGTGTCACCTAAATATCCTAATG
The DNA here is from genome assembly GCA_903911305.1 of uncultured Methylococcaceae bacterium. GTDB lineage: Bacteria > Pseudomonadota > Gammaproteobacteria > Methylococcales > Methylococcaceae > Methylumidiphilus. Next base: position 2,386 of record CAIWDB010000010.1, read on the forward strand.
CCTCGGCAGCTTTACAGCGAAATAATATTGATTTGTGCTCAAGTGCTATAATTAAAGAAGCAACAGTTTCTAAATCATCAGATTCTCCCATTCTAATTAAATCTTGTTCATCTCCTAGTATCCATTTTTGCCATTTTACTTGCCCTAATTTCTCTAAAGCCTCTGCTGCGGCCTTTCTTACAAGACCATTTTCATGGTTACTCAATGCCCAGATTAAAAATTTAATCGCCTCTCTATCACCTAATTCCCCTAATGCATCTGCTGCTTTTCTAGAGATATTGGTATCAACTGCTGAATAATAATATCCACTGCCTAATGCCCAGACTAAAAATCCCAATGCTCGGTCATTACCAAAATTGGCTAATTCATCTGCTGATTTTCCTCCTAGAAGTGGGCTACCATAGAGGGAACTATTTACCAATTCTCTTATATATAGGCCTAGTGTTAGTGGATTTCCTTCACTATCCCATCTTGTAACAACTTGACTTGCTTTTCCTATAAATCCTCCTACACCATTTAATAGCACATGAATTAGTAGCCCAACCTCTTTTTCGTTAACCAACTTTCTTACTGATTCAGAGGCACTTTCGCGTGCAAATCGATTACTATCAACTCTCATTAATATCAGAGGTTTAATTGCACGCACATCACCTAAATTTCCCAAAGCTTCTGCGGATTTAATACGAACATCTTCATTAGCATCGCCCAGCATTCTAATTAGCGGTTCAACAGCATGAACATCTCTTAATATTTCCAAAGCTTGTATTGCCCTAATACGAATCTCGAAATAATCATCTTCCAATATTTGGATCAATGCTTGAACACTTCGCCAACATCTTATTTTTTCCAGTTTACTTATAGTATATATTTTCCCTTCAGTAGTTTTATTTCTGTATTTCCAAATATATAATTTTACTTTGAGATTGTTTAACATGATATATATACCCCATGATTAATTTAATGTCTATTTATGTGAGGATAGTTGGTGCGGTAAGTCAGATACGGTGAAACGGTTTTATCGTTTGCCCACGCGTAACGAAGTCTCAACCACGGCAAATGGTGGGCAAGCAAAAAAACGCTTGCCCACCTTACAACGGTATTTTTCTGAGCCTGCTTGGTATAAACCAAACGCCAATTCACCAATCCAACTCCGTTCCACATTCTGTTTGAGGAGTTTCTAGCCCGTCACGAATGGATTCCCGCATACCCGGAACAGAAAGAAGATACAAAGTTTCTTGAATGGCACTCCAATCTTCTTGGGCTATTAGCACGGCATTATTGTTAAAGCCAGTAATCTCGATAGGCTCGTGAGTCGTTGCAGCCTTGTCAATCAGCTTTGGCAATTCTGCTTGAGCTTGGTTTGCGGTCACAGTATGAATTTAGAATTTTCCTCAAACTAATCATCTGGCAACAATTCCCGTTGTTCAATATTGCATCCTGCTCGAAGATTCGCCATGGACTTCATTAAACGTTGCGCATTGGCGGGTTGCTGTAAAAGATAAGCCGTCTCATCCATGCCCTGTTGAGTATTCATTAGCTTTCTAATATGTTCAGCGGTTTCACGGCTAATAGTTCTCTGGTTACATTGTGTACAGATAGATGCCAGAATATTCTCTATCAATTTGTATTGACCATTGACATGGAAAACCTCGCTTATGGTTTCATCTTGAATCGCAGTGCTTCCGCAAATTTCGCACTTAAGCATTAATGCCCACCTAACAACCTCATATATTCAACATGCGGCCCAATCCAAAACCAAACTAAGTCTGCCCCATCCTCAATTGCTACTGCACGGTAATCAATGCTTACTCTTGCTGACCAATATCTCCCGACTTTTTTAAAATGTAATGAAGGATGGCGAGGATCACGCTTAAGGATTTCATAATTACTATCAGCAAGCCTCTGAATAGATTTGGGCAGTTTATCGTAATATTGCCAAAACCTAGGGCTGGCACGATGTTTCATAGATCAGTACAGCGACCTTCTCGCAAATCGCGCAGGGCTTCTTCGGCAAAAGCATCCAACCGCCCTGCCAGAATATCCTCTTCTATCTGCTTGTCCCATAAATCGGCTTTGAATTCTTCAAACCATTCTGAAAACTTCCTTAAATCCTCGCTAGGAAGTTGGGAAACTTCACGTTCAATGTCTTCTATATTCACAGTCAAAACCTCCACTAAACTTGTTTCAATGCAAAATGGCAATGTCGGAACTATAGGGAGGGGTGTGAGTTATCGGTGCAACCGTCACTTTTTGGCTGTTATCCTCAGTTTTAACTACCAAAATAATGGCACTCGGCCTATTTTTTGCCCCTTCCACTTTTCCGGCTTTGTATTCATGCCTCCATAAATAAGAATAGGATATGACTAGCCCACATTCAGGTTCGGCAAGCGTCATAATGCACCGATATTATCCTAATCCATCAAAGCATTCAGATGGTCATGCATGGGGTTCATCTGTGATTTGGCAATCGCAGTAATGGATTCATCAGGCAGTTCGCTAATATGATAGGCATGTCGGGAATGTTCTTTAAGTAGCATATATTCCCGGTATTCATGTTCAGAGAGGAAATATCCGCTCGTCCGCCCATGACTGGTTATAGCGATAATTTCCCGCTGGACTCTCTCTTTGTATTGCCCAAAATTTTTAACAAATTCGGTTGCCGAAACTTCTAACATTTGTACTCTCCAATGCGTAATTTACGCATTTTACGGAAAACATGCAGGGTGAGCAAACGGCTTTATCGTTTACCCTCCCTAAAATTTTTCTAACTCATCATCCCCATAAACCGGTCAAACAACGGGGCCAAATCATGCGGGCCGGGGCTGGCTTCCGGGTGTCCTTGGAAACTGAAGGCTTGGCAATCGGTGCGCTCCACGCCTTGCAAAGTTCCGTCAAATAAGGAACGGTAAGTGGGTTTAAGATGACTCGGCAGCGTATCTTCGTCCACCGCAAAACCATGATTCTGGCTGGTAATCATCACTTTGCCTGTCGCCAA
>CAIWDB010000011.1 GCA_903911305.1 uncultured Methylococcaceae bacterium
ATCAAGAGGAAAACGATGACAACCTATCCAAAAGAATTCAAAGCCAAGATCATTGCACAGATGCTGCCGCCGCATGATCGCCACATCCCCGATTTGGCATGCGAGACGGGCATTCCCCAAGACACGCTTTATAATTGGCGATCTCGGCGCCCATGTGCTTGGGGTCGGCTGCGATGGTGCGGAGGGTCTGCGCCGTGGCGCGGAAGAGCAGGTTGTAGACCTCGCGCTTGTTTTGGAGGGCAATGGCGGCGATGGCGGCGGGAAGGGTGAAGACCACATGGAATAGCCGACCGGCAAAAGCTCCGCGCGGCGGTCTTCCAGCCACTGCGCCCGCGCCAGGGACTGGCACTTGGGGCAATGCCGGTTCCGGCACGAATTGTAGGCATTGCGATGGTGGCCGCACTGGTCGCACTCCTCCACATGGCCGCCGAGGGCTCCGGTGCGGCAAGCCTCAATGGCGTTCATGACCCGGCGCTGGGTGTGCGAGAGCGCATCGCCTAACGCCTGCAGGAAGGTTGCGCCATAGCGGCGAAAGACATCCGCGACTTCGAGGGAGGGCTTGGACACGGCCAGGCGCTCAATGGGGCTGCGGCGGCGAGCCTCCCAGTTTGGCGGGTGATTCCGGGCGTCCGAGCAAATCGAAGGGGCTTTTGGCCGAACAGACCTTGCTGGTCGCAAGCTTGAGGTAGCGGGCGGTGGTCGAGAGGCCGCGATGGCCGAGCAACAGTTGGATGGTGCGTATGTCCGTGCCCGCCTCCAGCAGATGGACGGCAAAGGCGTGCCTCAGCGAATGGGGGGTGACGGGTTTGGTCAAACCGGAGCGGCGGCAGGCCATCTGGCAGGCTTGCTCCACGGCCGCCCTGCCGATGGGTTGGCCTGCCACCTCGCCAGGGAAGAGCCACCCCGCCGGGCGCACCGCCTTCCAGTAGGCGCGCAGGTTTTCGAGCAGCCGGGGCGAGAGCATGACATAGCGGTCCTTTTGCCCCTTGCCCTGTTCGACGCGCAGCGTCATGCGCTGGCTGTCGATGTCGGTCACCTTCAGGTGCGTCGCCTCGGAGACGCGCAACCCCGTCGCGTAGATCGTGCTGAGCAAAGTGCGCTGCTTGAGGGTGCTCACGCACCCGAGAAATTGGGCCACCTCCTCTGCACTGAGGACGACGGGCAATTTTTGCGGCTTTTTGGGCGACGGGATTTCCTCGGCAACCCAGGGCTGTTTGAGCGTGACGGTGTAGAGGAAGCGAAGCGCGGCCACGGCAATGCCCAGGCTGCTGGGGGCCAGCCGCTTCACCGTCGTCAGATGGACTTGGTAGGTGCGGATGTGTTCGGGTCCGAGTCGCTCGGGTGACTGGTGAAAGAATTTGGCGAAGGCGGAAACTTGCAGCAAGTAAGACGCTTGGGTATTGCTGGCAAGGTTGCGCACCTTCATATCGTCGAGCATGCGTTGGCGTAAGGGGGTCATGGGAAGTGCTCCTGTAGGAAATGGATGGAATGCTGCGGACAGCGACACCATATTCCTGCAAAACGGGCTTCTGGGGTATCTATGGGAAAAGAAATGACAGGCAGCTAATATCGCCGCCGGGGAGAAAGAGGATGTCGGAATTAAATACCGCGAAGCGGTTTAGTCCAATTCTTGTTATGCCGAATTCGGCATAACAAGAAGAACTGGCTGTTCGCCGGGTCCGAGCGCGCGGGCAAGCGGGCGGCGGTGATCCAAAGCCTGCTGGGGACGGCGAAGCTCAACGGGCTCGACCCCGCCGCATGGCTCAAAGACACCTTGGACAAGCTCCCCACTTGGCCCAACAGCCGGATCGACGAATTATTGCCGCTGAAGTGGGATCAGGAAGCTGGCTGAATGGGAATATTGCCGCCTACGTGGATGCGCCGGAGGCATACG
>CAIWDB010000012.1 GCA_903911305.1 uncultured Methylococcaceae bacterium
CAAGGTTTATTCTTTAAAGAGGAAGCCGAAGAAACCGGGCAGACTTTTTTGGAAAACGCCCTTATCAAGGCCCGACACGCGGCAAAGCTGAGTGGTTTGCCCGCCATCGCCGATGACTCTGGTTTGGAGGTGGATGCGTTAAACGGTGCGCCGGGTGTTTATTCGGCACGTTACGCCGGACCTAATGCGAACGACGACGAAAACAATGCAAAACTGCTGAAGGAAATGGAAAACATAGATGAAGATCGGCGCACGGCCCGTTTCCGCTGCTCAATGGTGTATGTGCGTCATGCCGAAGATGAAAATCCATTAATCGCCGAAGCGGCTTGGGAAGGGCGCATCCTTTACGAACTGATTGGAACCAATGGCTTCGGCTATGACCCCTTGTTTTATGTGCCTAGCCATGCGTGTGCATCTGCCGAGTTGCCGCCAGATGTCAAAAACCATTTGAGCCATCGCGGGCAAGCCTTGAGGACACTTATCCTGAAATTGATCTCCTTGGAAGCGGAAAATGCAAGTGTCGAATTGTGAAACTGAGCAACAATAGTTAATTCCTAACAGATTGGTATCAGAATGCGTTCCAATCTGCAATAATTGGCTAATTTATTTTGAAATAGAGCGATAATCCCTTATAAAAACCCATGATTGAAGACCTTAAAGGTGACGAATCTTGGCGAATGTTCCGCATCATCAGTGAATTCACTGAGGGGTTCGAGAAACTGGCGAACATACGTTACGCGGTTTCGGTGTTTGGCTCGGCTCGGCTTAAGTCCGGCACACAATATTACAATGCTGCCCAAACCATTGCCGAACTGCTTGCCAAAAACGGTTATTCCATTATAACTGGCGGTGGTCCCGGTATCATGGAAGCTGCAAACAAGGGGGCCTTTTTAAGGGACGCGCCTTCCATCGGACTGAACATCGAATTGCCTCACGAACAGAAGCCCAACCCGTATCAAAATCTGGACATGGAGTTTCGATATTTCTTTGTCCGCAAAGTCATGTTCATCAAGTATTCTATGGGCTATGTGTGTTTGCCGGGAGGTTTCGGCACATTGGATGAATTGTTTGAAGCACTGACGTTGATGCAAACTCACAAAACCCCGCCCATGCCGCTGATATTGTTCGGGTCAGGCTATTGGTCAGGGCTGATGGCATGGATCAAAGACACCATGCTGTCAAACAATTTGATCGAAAAGGACGAACTTGAATTAATCTCTATCACTGACGACCCGCTAGAAGTGGTCGCCGTTATGAACCGACATCGTGATCGGAATCAACGCCAAAATTCCATTCCCACACCTACGGGTAGGGCCGATGGCAATAAGCCCACTGATTCCGTGGCTTAAGTACAATACCAAGAGGAAGCTCCAGCCATGACTATCATTGATCCTTTGACTTATTTAAAAACTGTCCTTGCCAGAGACTTTGAAGAAAAATCTCATGCCCATCGTAGACCGCAAGAAGAGCCTCATTCTGTCGTCGTTACCATTTCCCGTGATTACGGGGCATTGGGTGAAGTGATTGCCGAGAAGCTATCTAAATCCCTAGGCATTCCTGTCTATGACAAGGAAATCCTTGATATGGTTGCCCAGCACGCGAAGACGGATAAATTTAATTTCGAGACTCACGACGAACAGTCTAGCGCGGGTCTCAGCGCCTATCTGTATAGTCTGGTGAGTGGCAATCCCGCCACTTTGCATGATTACCGACGGCATCTCTGTCACGTTGTCACCGAGCTTTCACGAAAGAATTGCATCATTATTGGACGTGGCGCGCACTTGATTCTCTCCGGCAAGCCTATTTTCCGTGTTCGTATCGTTGGCTCGAAAGTGGTATGCGCTCACCGCATTGCCGAAGAGTTTGACATGCCTTTGATGCAAGCCGAACATAAAGTTTTTGAAATCAATAACAAACGGCATAAGGCAGTGATTGATCTTTATAATGACAGAATCGAACATTGTTCGCTGGAATTGGCGAAAAACTTCGATTTAGTCATCAATACCGATCATATTTCAGCCGATGGCGCAACTGCATTGATCCTGCTGGCTGTTCGAGAGGCAGGTTTATTCAAGGAGATTCCCCTGTGCAATCCGTAAACCTTGATTCCCGAAATTTGCTGCAAGTGGATATTGCCGATGTCGGACAGCAGATTTTTTCCGGGCAATGCATTAGTTTGGTAGCCCCTGCCGCAGAAGGCGAGGTATGCATATTGCCTCGGCATGCCCCATTTCTCAGCAAATTGAATCCTGGGGAAATCAGGCTTCTGACTGACCAAAACGAACGGCAATTGTATTACGTCTCCGGTGGATACATAGAAGTGAAAAACTCCACCGTCACGGTGCTTGCCGATCAAATGCTGCGCTCCAACGAAATCATTCGCAGTGCTGCCGAAGCAGCAAAGGCCAGAGCCGAAGAGGTGCTAAAAACCAGTCCAATCGACTCTGTTCGTGACGTGGCAAAGCTTGAATTAGTCAAGGCACTCGCCCAGTTGCGGGTGCTGGAACATACCGAAATGGCCAAACTACAAAATAAACACAGGTGACATGCCTGTTGAATGGCCCAACACTCAACGATCTTTTCTAAACCAGGAGTTTTATCTATATGAGTAAGAAATACGTTTTTGCATTTACGGAAGGCGATGGTAAAAACAAGCATCTGCTTGGCGGCAAGGGTGCAAACCTTTGCGAAATGACCCAGTTTGGCCTGAATGTGCCGCCGGGTTTTGTCATCAGCACGGAAGCCTGCTTGGAATATCAGGATTTGAAAGGCTTGCCTCCGGGCGTACTCGACGAAGTCAAAAGCCATATCAAAGCCGTTGAACAAAAAACAGGCAAGAGCTTTGGCGGCGCGGAAAATCCCTTATTGGTTTCCGTGCGTTCCGGTTCCGCGATGTCCATGCCCGGGATGATGGACACCGTCCTTAACCTTGGCCTGAACGCATCGACTTTGCCGGGCCTCATTGCCCAGACCAAGAACGAGCGCTTCGGTTACGATGCCTACCGCCGTTTCATCCAACTATTTGGCAAAGTGGCTCTGGGTGTACCCGATGAACTGTTTGACGAAGAGTTCGATGAAGTGAAGCGCCATGCCGGCGTGAAGGCGGACATTGGCCTGAATGCCGAACATTTGAAGGACATCAGCGAACGGTTCCTGAATGTCGTGCGCAACTACACCGGCAAACCCTTCCCGGAAGATGTGTTTGAGCAGCTTGAAATCGCCATTAAGGCCGTGTTCAATTCATGGATGGGCAAGCGCGCCGTGGATTACCGCCGCGAATTCAAGATCACCCCGGCGATGGCAAACGGCACCGCCGTCAACGTGCAAACCATGGTGTTCGGCAATTTGGGCAATGATTGCGCCACCGGCGTTGGGTTCACCCGCAGCCCGGCGACGGGCGAGAACGAGATGTACGGCGATTACTTGGTCAACGCCCAAGGCGAAGACGTGGTGGCCGGCATCCGCACGCCCAAGCCAGTCCACGAGATGGACAAGGAAATGCCGGACCTGTATCGCCAGTTGGTGGAATTGCGCAATAAATTGGAAACGCACTACTCGGAAGTTCAAGATTACGAGTACACGATTGAAAAGGGTGTGCTGTACTGCCTGCAAACCCGCAATGGTAAGATGAACGCAACTTCCTTGGTCCGCACCTCTGTGGAAATGTTCAAGGAAGGGATTATTTCCAAAGAAAAGGCGTTGTTGCGCGTTCAGCCGAACGATCTGGAACAGTTGCTTCACCCAAGGCTTGACCCGAAACACGGTCAGAAACCATTGGCTCAAGGGCTTCCCGCTTCTCCCGGCGCGGCCAGCGGTATCTGCGTATTCGATGCGGACAATGCCGAACTGCGTGGACGGGCGGGTGAAAAAGTCATCTTGGTTCGGGAAGAGACCAAACCGGAAGACATCCACGGTTTCTTTGCGTCGCAAGGCATTTTGACCAGCCGTGGCGGCAAAACCTCGCACGCCGCTGTGGTGGCGCGTGGCATGGGCAAGGCTTGCGTGGCGGGTGCCGAAGGCATCCATGTAGACACTCGCGCCCGCATGGCGACGATTGGCGACCTTACGCTACGCGAAGGTGATGTCATCACCATTGATGGTGGCACCGGTAACGTCTATCTGGGCGAAATTCCCACCATTCCCCCGGTTTTCTCCGAAGAATTGAAAACCCTGCTTAGTTGGGCAGATGAAGTCGCCCGCCTAAAAGTCATGGCGAATGCTGACACCCCCGACGCGGCGCAGAAGGCCGTCGAATTCGGCGCAGTGGGCATTGGCCTGTGCCGCACCGAGCGCATGTTCAACGCTTCCGAAAGGTTGCCCTTGGTCATTGACATGATCTTGGCCCGCACCGTCGAGGAGCGCGAGGAGGCATTGGACAAATTGCTGCCCATCCAGCGTGAAGACTTTAACCAAATCTTCACCGCCATGGCCCCGCGTCCCGTGACGGTGCGTCTGCTCGATCCGCCTATGCACGAATTCCTGCCGAACGAAAGTCAGTTGGTTGAAGACATTGACGACATCAAGCATTATCAAAAAGTCGTCAAGGGCCATTTGGCGGCCGGCGGTTCGTTGTTGGGTGGCGATTTGACGCCTGACGAACTCAACGCCGCATTGGAAAAGAAGGAACGGATGCTGCGCAAGGTGCGGGAACTTTACGAAGTCAACCCCATGCTCGGCCATCGCGGGGTACGCCTAGGCATCACCTATCCTGAAATCTACAAGATGCAGATTCGCGGCGTATTGGAAGCCACCGCCGAATGTTTGAAAGCTGGCGTGGACGTACACCCCGAAATCATGGTGCCACAAGTCATCAATCTCGCCGAACTGAAGCAGGTGAAGGTATGGGTGGACGAAGTCACGGCGGAAGTCGAAGCTAAGGCCGGTATCAAGCTGAATGTCAAATTCGGCAGCATGATTGAAACCGTCAGTGCCTGTGTCAGGGCCAGTGAGGTGGCAGAAGTGGCCGAGTTCTTCTCCTTCGGCACCAACGACTTGACCCAGGCTGCGCTATCGTTCTCGCGTGAAGATGCCGAGAATAAGTTCCTGCCGCTTTACATTGAACAGGGTGTCATCAGCGACAACCCCTTCGAGGCATTGGACATCAACGGCGTGGGTCCGCTGATGGAAATTGCGGTCACCAAAGGCCGTCAAACCAAGCCTGATCTCAAGGTAGGCATCTGCGGCGAAGCAGGCGGTCACCCCGAGTCGATCTATTTCTGCCACAAAGCCGGCTTGACCTATGTCTCCTGTTCCGGCCCACGTGTTCCTGTCGCCCGTCTGGCGGCGGCTCATGCGGTGCTGTCAGAGAAATAAGCAAGCCATCGGTGCGGAAGCTTAGTCTTTCGCACCGAATCAATCAAAAGGCCGACCCAGCCATAATTCTGATCATGCTCTTGCCGTAGCACCGAGTGGTGCAGCCTGTGTAGGGAGGGTACAATGAATAACCCTCCATACCTTGCTTCCTCCCTGAAGGAAAAGTTGGCATGATGGAACATCGCAAATGAAGCCGTCGTTGAGCTAAGCAGTCCCCAATGACAAAAGTCTTCGTCCATCGCCAACAGCACAGACACTGACATCAGCGACATCAGCGACATCAGGGTGTCATTCAAGATAAACGTGCCAAGATTAGTCAGGTAAGACTGGCGGATGATCTTATTCCTAAAGTTTCGGGGCTCATTTACCCCATGAATTTCCGTGCAAAGCCGCGAATTACTTGGCCTCCAGCCGCAGAGTCCGGGGGTCAAGTTGCAGGGCTTGCACAAAGAAGCCTTGCACGTGCGCTTCAATCGTCTCCATGACCAGCGTGGCCGCATCCCCCAGCAGGGTTTTCAATTCGGCCAGCGCGCCCGATATCAACGCCCTAAACACTTGCCACAACTGGGCGGCAAAACCGATTTGGACGGCATTC
>CAIWDB010000013.1 GCA_903911305.1 uncultured Methylococcaceae bacterium
GATCCGTAGGAGCGGGCCATGCCCGCGATTGTTTGGGCCAAGTCTTCAAAAATAGGCTATTTATCGCGGGCGTGGCCCGCTCCTACATGTTGCATATATTCATTATTAAGTAACTATTTGGTATTGAAAACGCTGTATAAGTTTATTCCAACCCTATCATTGGGATTTAATAACCAACTCCTGCATCATCACACTACCTAAATAAGCACCTTGCGCGTCAAAGAATACCGTCAGGGTTTTTTGGGCAGTTTTATGCAAATAATCGTCAAAATTAGGGAAGAAATACTGCCAAGCTTCTTTAGCATCGTCGGGTATCTTAGTGAGTGGGAAACTAGCACCTCGGTGTTGCATATTCAAAGCCGGGAGCGTAATGGTGGTAGGCAGTAAGGCTTTACTATAAGGCACACCTAATAGCCGTTCGGCTTCATGTCGAGTCGATTGGCCTTTGATTAATTTGAACCGTTCGTTTTCATCAGCACTTTTCTGTTCGGATTCAGCAGATTCGTAAAAAGAATATGCCGTCAATACCCCTTTGGCGAATTCGCAAGCGAGATACCGGGATTGTATGGGAGGCCCATTACTCTCGTCCCGGTCATAATAAAAATAAACCTCGACATCTAGAGAATCAACAACCCGTTTGTTAATTTCATCAGGTTCACCAAATCGTTTGATTATGTCATCCCTAGGTGTGGAACCTAACTGCTCGGTCGATAATGGAGCCAGTTTATTCGGACGGTCATAAATGAATTCTTTGAGCGTGGTGCAAGCCGATAATGACAATCCGATGATAAGCAAACATAATAATGAAGCCGATAGTTTTTGCATGGTGTAATCCGGTGGAGGTTTCATCCCTTAAGACCGACTCGGTTTTGAAAGCCGGGTCGGTCTCAAAATTGCTCATTCCCAAACATTTTCCCACCATTTCCCGCTTTTAGGATTTGGAGTTTTTTCGGGTTCGATTTTCATCTTGGATCGAATTTGGTTGACATCCCAACCCGTCAAATTGGCCAACGTGGTCGCTTCTTTCTCCTGCCGGTCACGCAAAGCGCTTCGATAAGTTTCCATGGCAGGACAGGAATCACTGCCTTGATAAGCATGTCTCAATACATAACGGCCTTGAAAATTGCTGCGGTCGGCAGTTTCTTGAAACATCAAATCTTCAGGGAAATGATCCAGATTGTAGCGGACATGCAAGCGAGTCACGAAAACCTCGGAAGCACCCGGCATGGGCGGTCTTGGCTGACGTAATCCGGGCGGTGTCGGGATGTTTGTTTGATCGCCCACCCAAAACACACCTATTTTCTTTAATTCTTCCTGAGTCAACGGGTCCGCCGCGCAGGGGTCGCACCAATTCATGTCCCAAGCATATTCCATGAACACCGCATTCCCATTTTCACGCTTAACTTGCTCGGTGAACATCGCCTGATAGAAACTGGGGAATTCATCTTTCACAAATATGGGTATATCCATGCCTTCGGGTAGTTTGACTGTGCGGTAATTGGTGGTTTCCACCCGCCCTTTTTTCGTCAGTGTGAAAATGAATAATTCCTGATCGCCATTCGCATTTAAAGTACCTAAGCGAATCGGTAACATGAATTTGGGCGATTCAAAAGCGACTTGCAAAGGGCGCAAATATTTAAAGCCCAATTTGGATTGTTCATCTAGGTTGACTTTTGCCACAAAGAAACGCATTTGTTGTTTGATATAACTACCCAACACCTCCTTAGCGCCATTGGGCAATTTATAGCCATTCTCCTTTAACCAGATAGACAAACCATTACTTTCTTGTGCGGATAGGATAATTATGTCATATTCCCCCACCGTGTATTCGGCCTCGATTTTAACCCCCAACTGATTGGCTCTTTGCCTGACCGCATCGCTTTTTGCCAGCATGGGCGCAGGCATTGCCATCTCATACTTGAATGGCGGTGAGCAGGGATTGGGATCAAAATACTCCACTAAACGGGGTGACGTATAAGCATCCAAATGATCGACTATAGCTGATTCACCTATGTGTATCTGCCCTTTTTCCAAAAACGTAGGGACAGGTATAACGATGGCAAATTCTTTAGGGTCGCCCTTAAAATCATTGGCCATGGTGAGTACAGTCCGGTCACCGTCCCTGACTAATACGACTTTGGACGCTTGGTTGAAAATTTTAGTATCGGCCTTGGCGACGTAAAACCCACAGAAAGCCATGACCGATTTAATTGGGATGAGTCCATAAAGGGTGATTATGGCGATTGTCAGAATTAGGGTTCGTTTAAACATAGGGTGCTATCGCCTAAAATAGGTGTGAAATTCCTAATCGCCGTAGGTTTAGCGACCATTTATTCCCAAATTTGACCGGAGCCTCCATCCGGGTCACTTCGAGCGTTGGCTTATTTTGCGGGTTCTGTCCGTGTCCTGTCCAGTCAAACCTAGGGCCAGTCAGAAAATAATCGAAAGCCGGCACGAAAATCGAACTTATCAACAACGAGTAGATCAAGGCATTTGGATTATAAAATTTGAAACGCAGAACATAAGCAAGGCCGGCTACCAATAAAGCAAACAAAATGCGGCCCGTTCGTGAATTGGGCGTAGTTATTGGGTCTGAAATCATGAAAAAAGTGAAGATAAGCAATGCGCCATTGCTAAGTTGATGGAGAGGTATCGTCAGAGGGTCACCCAACCACAGCGCACGCCCAAAGAATAAACCTGGATAAGCCAGCAAAAATGTCAGGGTGACATCGCTGCGTTCCGCTCGTTGAACGACCATCAGACCACAGCAGAAGACAAACACCGCAATCAACAAACCCGAACCCCATTGACCGGGGGACACCCATGCTTGACCTGTCATAAGCACCGTAATGCCTATGCCAAAGTTAGTTGGGTTGAAAATATGCTTGCCGTTGAAGCGCAGAAAGAACTTACTGCCTATGGTCAAAAAACTTGCCAACACGACCAACGCCAAGGCATTGGACCGCATGAGTAGGCATAAAGACAAGCCTGAAATCAGCGCACTTTTCCATTCAAAAAAGCGAAGTCCGACAATAGGGGTAAGCAACGCTTGAAACACAAGAACCGAAGCAAGCGTGACCAACCCTTGCAGCCATGAAACTTCAAAATGAAGGCTGGACAAACCATAAACCAACAAACAAGCAAGCACCCCGATTTGATACCAACGAGGATCAATCGGACCCTTCATTTATGATGGCTCGTCAGCGTCCGACTCCTGCGCTTCAGCAGGGTCTTTAGTTCGCCGCGCTTCGGGCACTTTCAACAACACCTGAGAAAGGCTTTTGCGGTGGGTTCGGCTCAAAGCGCGTTGCAGCGTGGCGCGGTGTTCGGCTTCAATGCTACGAGTCTTGTCCAAGGCGCGCTCGATAATCTGCCTGTGAGTCTTGGCCGCTCGAAGTTGCGTGTTCAAGGCATGGTTAAACATGGCCCGTTGCGAAGCTTCCGTGCTGATTTGAGTATCCATGGCTTGTTCGAGGACCGCACGATGCCCCTCTTCGGCATTATGGTGCAGAATGGCCAAAAGTTGGTGTTGCGCCTCTATGTGACTGACACCCTCTCTATTATGCGGAGGTTTTGCCATTATAGTTACTCCTGACTAATATTTTTTACAGATTATATCGGAACCGGAAAACCAATATCGTCAGCGAATTCAGTATCCAGTTTCAAACCGATCACTTTTACAAGCAGACATCACCCCCCATATTATTCCTCCATGCCTGGCTTTCCTTCTCAAACAAACGGTTTGATTCCTGCGGACCCCACGTGCCGGCCGGATAGGTGGGGATGAAATCCCGTTCCACCGCCCAAACCTTGAGAATTGGATCGACCACACGCCATGCCCAGTTGACTTCGTCGGAACGCAGGAATTGGGAATGGTCGCCCTCGATGACATCCAACAGCAAAGCCTCGTAAGCATCGAGATGATAACCTTCCGTGGCATCACAGGTGCTGGCATCCAAAATGGTTTTGCGAGTACGCATTCCGATGCCAGGTTCACGAACCTGTAACTCGGCACGGATAAACTGTTCCGGTTGGATGCCCAATAACAACCAGTTAGGGGCAATTTCTTGAATTTGGGTTTCGCGAAATAATTGCTGCGGTGGATGTCTAAACCGAATACTAATCATTGAGTGGCTTTCCGCCATGCGTTTCCCTGTTCGCAGGTAAAACGGCACATTGCGCCAACGCCAATTATCAATATAGAGCTTTACTGCCGCATAAGTTTCCGTGGTGCTTTTTTCAGGTATGCCCTTTTCTTCTAAATAACCTGGTAGATTTTTGTCACCCGACCTGCCCCGACCATACTGGGCGCGAAAGGCATGGGCATGGACGGCGCTTTTGGGGATGGGACGGATCGACTTCAACACTTTGACCTTTTCGTCGCGTATGGATTCGGCATCCAAGTTCGGCGGCGGTTCCATGGCGACCAACGTGAGCAATTGCAATAAATGGCTTTGGATCATATCGCGCAAGGCGCCGGCGCTGTCATAGAATTCCGCCCGATCTTCGATGCCGGCCACCTCGCCATGGGTGATCTGCACGTGGTCGATATAGTTACGGTTCCACAATGGCTCCAACATCAAGTTGGCGAAGCGAAACACGAAGACATTTTGCACAGTTTCTTTGCCAAGATAGTGATCAATGCGGTAAAGCTGGTTTTCCGAGAAATCCAAGCGCAGACTATGGTCTAATGTAGTGGCATCCTCCAAGTCATAGCCAAATGGCTTTTCTATCACCAGCCTACGCCATCCCGCATCTTCTTTATTAAGTCCATTATCGGCCAGCCGGTGCGCCACCATTTTGTATTCAGCAGGGGGCAAGGAAAGATAAAATACATAATTGGCGGGAAACGCTGGCGTTTTTTCAAGGTAGTCCTTGAGTTGGCCAAAGGTTTCCTCCTTCCCAATGTCCCCAAGGAAATAAAACACTTTGCCCAGAAATCGTGCCAGACACTCCGCATCCAAACCGTCAGGAATGCGTTCTTCAAGCCAGCGGCTCACCTCTGTGCGCCAAGTTTCGTCATCCCATGGTCTTCTGCCCACACAAACGATAGCTAAGCCCTGGGGAAGCCTATTCTCCGCTTCGAGGTGGTAAAGTGATGGCAGCAACTTGGTACGGGAAAGATGTCCAGTCGAGCCGAAGATGGTGAACACGCAAGTATCTAAAACTAGCATAATGAGGGCTTTCCTTTATGTGTTTGACTGAGGACAATATAAACCTATCTGGCTACTTCACCAAGTACGCAAGTTCACCTTAATGCCTAAGTGTATGACCAATGAGCAAAGATAAACTGATACAAGCCATTGCCGCAATTGACCAAGCCAATAGCGAAGACCCCAATACTGAGATTTGGCAAGGAAAATTATGCCCTAAGGAACTACTATACTCGGAACGAATGACCCAATGGTTGGAAAAATTAGACCCATCCCCTTCCGATGCCCGACAAATCGCCATCCGCGCACAGCACATAAGACGCTGGAAAGTCCCTAGGGAGGATTTTCCGGCAGGGCGGGAAGCCTATTTGCGTTGGCGCACTTCCTTGTATCGTTTCCATTCTGAAGAAGTTGAACGCATTTTGCGCGAAATTGATTATGACGGTGAAACCATTGCGCTGGTAATAAAAATGGTGGGGAAACAGGGTATCAAACGCGACCCAGATGTCCAATTATTGGAAGATGTGGCTTGTCTGGTTTTTCTCGAATATTATTTGCCCGCATTTGCCACCAAATACGATGAGGCCAAATTGATCGACATTGTTCGTAAAACCTGGAAAAAAATGTCTGACGCAGGTCAAACTGCGGCCCTATCCTTGACCCTTCCGCAAAAATTGGGAGAAGTGATCGGCAAAGCCATTGCAAAGCAACAGGATATCATCAATGGATAAACAGCCTAAATCAGCCAATCCTGACGAACTTAGGACCCTATGGCATAGCTTGCCCATTGAGTTTTCCCTCAATACCTTGCAAGTCGACCGGGATGATGGACTACCCTTCGATGAGGTGTCCCAAAGGTTGGGGCGCTACGGGCGAAACATACTGCCCCAAGCCAAACCCCCTAATCCTTGGCTGCGGTTCATCAGGCAATTCAACAATATTTTGATCTATGTGTTACTGGCATCGGCTGTGGGTGCAATGCTTACCGGTGACCATGTTGATGCCGGGGTAATTTTCGGTGTCGTCCTTATCAACGCTATCATTGGATTCGTTCAAGAAGGCAAGGCGGAAAGTGCTTTAAGCGCCATTAGAAACATGCTATCGCTTTCGGCAACGGCTTTGCGGGAGGGCAAGAAAGTGACCCTGGCTGCCGAAGAACTCGTTCCCGGAGATATTGTATTCCTGCAATCAGGGGACAAAGTACCGGCTGACCTGCGCCTGTTGGATGTCAAAAACTTGCGCATCGACGAATCCACTCTGACTGGTGAGTCTGAAGCGGTGGAGAAGTCTACAGCCCCAGTGGCGGAAGATTCCGTGCCGGGTGACCGTTTATGCATGGCATTCTCCGGCACTCTCGTGGTTTACGGCCAAGCCGAGGGGATTGTCACCACCACCGGCCAGCTTACTGAGTTGGGTAAAATCAGTGCGTTGTTGAATCGGGTCGATACCTTGGACACTCCACTGCAACGGCAATTGGCGCAATTTGGCAATTGGCTGACGCTAGCCATTTTATTGCTTGCAGCAGCCAGCTTTGCCTTCGGAGTGTATGTTCGTGGATACACCCTGGATGAAATGTTCATGGCTATGGTTAGCATCGCCGTGGCCGCCATCCCTGAAGGCTTGCCCGCCGTCGTCACGATTACGCTTGCCGTCGGTGTCCAGCGCATGGCAAAGAGAAATGCAATCGTCAAAAATTTGCCGGCGGTGGAAACCTTGGGTTCGGTTTCCATTATTTGTTCCGACAAAACCGGAACCCTGACCCAAAATGAAATGACCGTCCGTTCTGTGGCTATTGCAGGCAAGGATTTTTCTGTTGAGGGCATTGGTTATGGCTGGACAGGGCAATTCAATTTAAATGGACAAGCGGCAAACCCTGCCGAACATTCAATTTTACTAGAATTGGCCCGTGCCAGTGTGCTTTGCAATGATGCAGATTTGTCATTCCTTGATGGGGAGTCTATTTTACAAGGTGACCCCACCGAAGGGGCTTTGCTGGCACTGGGAAGCAAGGCAGGGCTGGACATAACCGAAACCCGGCGTGTTTTCCCTCGCCTAGACGCAATTCCCTTTGAATCAGAACATCGTTTCATGGCGACTTTAACCCATGGGGATAATGGCCAGAGCTTGATCTATCTCAAAGGCGCACCGGAAGCAGTGCGGGATCGGTGTTCGCAGCAACGGGAGGAAGGCAGAGATGCTACTTTGAAGGTGGATTTCTGGCATGACAAGGTCTTGGCGATGGCAGGGCAAGGCCAACGGGTGTTGGCTCTGGCAGTCAAACCCGCTCCTTTGGATTGTGTTCAGATTGATTTTTCCACCTTGGGCGATGATTTCATCTTGCTTGGATTGTGTGGGTTAATCGACCCGCCCCGTGATGAGGCGGTCCGTGCTGTAGCCGAGTGTCACCGTGCCGGCATTCGGGTCAAAATGATTACCGGCGACCATGGCGTGACGGCTAATGCCATTGCCAGTCAATTGGATATAGGCAAAGGGAAATTACCGCTATTAGGGGCTGAAATCGAAAATCTGTCCGACCGGGCCTTGGCTAGCGCAGCGAAGCAAACCGATGTGTTCGCCCGTTCCAGCCCTGAACATAAGTTGCGATTGGTGGAAGCGCTACAATCCAAAGGCGGAATTGTCGCCATGACCGGTGATGGCGTGAATGACGCACCCGCGCTCAAACGAGCCGACGTGGGGGTGGCGATGGGCAAGAATGGCACCGAGGCGGCAAAAGAGGCAGCAGTGATGGTCTTGGCCGACGACAACTTCGCCACCATTGTCCATGCGGTAGAGGAGGGTCGCACGATTCATGATAATTTGAAAAAAGCCATCATGTACATCTTGCCCACCAGTTTCGGCCAGGCCGGTGCCATCATGGTGGGGATTCTGCTCGACCTTCCTTTGCCGATTACCCCATTGCAAATTCTCTGGGTCAACATGGTCACTGCCATTACCCTTTCATTGTCTTTGTCTTTTGAACCGCCCGAAGAAAATGTGATGAAGCGTCCGCCCCGTGATCCCAACGAGGCTTTGCTGAGTGGTTTTTTTATCTGGCGGATTCTATTTGTCTCAATACTACTGGTTTGCGGCCTATTGGGATTGTTTTTATACGAAAAGTCGTTAGGTACGATTGAAGCCACGGCACGTACAGCAGCGGTCAATGCATTGGTCATGGGAGAAATTTTCTATTTGTTCAATAGCCGGTTTATCCATGCATCCGCGCTTTCCCTACGCAGCCTACTTGGAAATCGTTATATCTGGATCGCCCTAGCCATACTGCTTGTGCTACAACTGGCTTTCACCTATGCCCCACCGATGCAGGCTTTGTTTGACACCACGTTTATCAACCTTGAATCCTGGGAAAGGATTATGGCCTTTGGTCTGTTACTGTTTTTAGTCGTGGAAATGGAAAAAGGCTTAGGCCGGATTGTCATGGCATGGCGGAAAAAAAATACCGTGATTAATCATCAAAATGAATCCATCAAGCCCGCCGTCAAAACCAACCGGGCATCGCTTACGCGATTTGCTTGGTTGTCGATTGCCGCCGCCGTTATCACCATTGCTTTGAAAACTTGGGCTTGGCGGATGACTGGCTCAGTCGGCCTGCTGTCCGATGCCATGGAATCAGTGGTTAACTTGGTTGCCGCCATCATGGCTCTTGCCATGCTCTCTTTGGCGGCCCAACCTCCAGACGACCAACACCATTACGGTCATGGCAAAGCTGAATATTTTTCCAGCGGCTTGGAAGGCTCACTGATTTTGGTAGCCGCCATTGGCATAAGCATTGCCGCGTATGAACGGTTGCTCAATCCACAACCATTGGAATCGCTGGGTCTTGGCTTAGGGGTCTCGACTCTGGCATCATTAATCAACTGGGGTGTGGCTCTAATTCTACTAAAAGCTGGCCGTCAACATAACTCCATCACCTTGGAAGCGGATGCCAAGCATTTAATGACCGATGTCTGGACTTCCGGGGGTGTTTTGTTGGCTTTGATGGCAGTGTCGATCACTGGCTGGCAACAATTGGACCCCATCATTGGCTTTGCCGTCGCCGTCAATATCATTTGGTCTGGATTTACGCTGATGCGACGTTCCACTGCGGGCCTTTTAGACTGTACATTGCCAGAAGAAGAAAATGCCGAGATTGACGATATCCTTGACCTCTACCGCCGACAAGGCGTGGAATTTCACGATTTGCGCACCCGACAAGCGGGGGCAGACCGCTTCATGACCGTGCATGTATTAGTCGCAGGCGACATGACAGTAAAAGCCGGGCATGATTTGCTAGACCGCATAGAACATGACATACGACAATCCATCGGTGAAATTATCGTGACCACGCATCTTGAACCATTGGACGACCCCGCTTCTTTCATTCATGGTGAAAATGGGGGCGAACCGCATCCGGGGAGGGAAAGCCTGATGCCAGTTACGACTAGGCGTAATAGTGGGGATAGTTCAAAATATCGATGATTAAATAATTCATGCTTCTAATTCACAGTGTCGTTCCACTATGACCCAGCTTCAGTCACTGACTATCAAAGGCTACACATCGAGATTGATATGAAGTATTTTATAAATATTTTTTTTCTTTTAATAAGCTTCTTGCTTTCAGCCCAAGCCGAAACCTGCCCGGACTTATTGAACTTCACCGCTCAGACATTGCGAGGGAAAGAAACCGTGGATTTCTGCAAAGCCTATCAAGGCAAAGTGCTGTTGGTGGTCAATACCGCCAGCGAATGCGGTTTTACACCACAGTTCAAAGGCTTGGAAACCTTGTACCAGAAATACAAAGACCGCAATTTTGTCATTTTAGGATTCCCTTCCAACGATTTTCATCAGGAATTCACTGATGCGAAAAAAACAGCGGAGGTCTGCTATCAAAACTATGGCGTAAGCTTTCCGATGTTTAAATCCAGCCCGGTGGCCGGGGACAAGGCCAATGTGTTTTTCGGCAAACTCGCCAAACTATCGGGTGTCGCGCCAGCATGGAATTTCCATAAATATTTGATTGATGCCCATGGGCAAGTCGTCAAAAACTACCCTTCTGCCATCCCGCCGGAAGATTCAAGAATCATCCAAACAATCGAAGAATTGACAAAAACCAAATAAAGCCATGAAAAGCTCCCTACCAGTAGGCATTTTCGATTCCGGTGTGGGCGGATTGTCGGTGCTACGCGATATACGCAAAGAATTATGGAATGAGGATTTATTTTATGTGGCGGATTCCAATCATGCACCTTATGGCGACAAAGAAGCCGAGTATATAGAAACCCGTTCCATTGCGATTTCCCAATTCCTAGTAGACCAGCCCGTCAAGGCCATCGTCGTTGCTTGCAATACTGCGACCAGTGCCGCTGTCGCCCAATTGCGCACTAGATTCAAGATACCCATAGTTGCCATGGAACCCGCAGTGAAACCCGCCGTCGAAACCACCAAATCAGGCGTAGTTGGGGTATTGGCAACCCGCAGGACGGTTTCCAGTGATAATTTCCTAAACTTACTGGCAAGATTCGGCAGCAATACCAATATCATGGTTCAAGCTTGCCCCGGTTTGGTCGAACAAGTGGAAGCCGGAGATTTGCATGGCGACAAAACCCGGTCATTATTGGAAACGTTTGTATTCCCTCTGTTGGAAAAAGGCGCGGATACACTAGTGTTAGGCTGCACCCATTACCCTTTTCTCGCCCCTTTGATCCGTTCCATGGCTGGCATTGAAGTCAACATCATCGATCCCGGCGAAGCAATAGCCCGTGAACTTCGCCGTCGTTTGGCATCCATCGGTCAGTTGTCACGGCAAGAGCGAAGAGGCAATGAACAATTCTGGACCAGCGGTTCGACGAACAATGCCAAAGAATTGATTTCGAAACTGTGGGGCATGGATGTCGATGTCATGCAATTACCCACTGAAGTTTAATGTTATCAGATGATCTTAAGTAACGGTCTAGTATTGGAGCGCCAAACCTATCCTGAGCGAAATAGAATCGACTCATTGTCAAATGGCTTCGATAAAAATCAAACTGAATTAGGTCATCGGTGTTTCTTCAAGGTTATGTCTTTAGTCAACAGAACCTTGACCCGAACCTAAAAATAAATAGTCAGCCTTCGAGGGTGCGCAAAGCACACCCTCGCACCGTGGGAACGATCAAAAGCAGACTTAAGCCTGATTGGCCTTGCGCGACTTGGCAAATGCCATCAAGCCCAAGCCCAAACCTAACAAGCCGAAGCTGGCCGGCTCAGGGATGCTGGTCTCACTCACCTGAATCGTCACCCGCAACGGATCGTTGCCGGCGGTATACCATGAACCATCGTTGAAATTAAAGCCTTGCAGCAAAGTGAAGCCATCGCCGGTGACCGGGGTGCTGCCCCCTGCAAGCCATGCCAAACTCCCGGAAGTCCCGGATAACACCAAGGCATAGCCGGTGTTGGCGGCGAGACTGTAGCTGCCCAAGGCCCCGAGCGTCGTGTAAGTCAACACTGCGGTCGTAAGCGCGTCCATAGTTCCCGTCAGTAAATTGGTTTGGGCCAAACTGGTACCGGTGGGAAAATAACCGGGGGAACTGCCCACGGCATACAAATCGACATTGAAGGTAAAGTTTAAAGGTGATACGTCTCCGTTTTGGAAGTCAAATTTAAGAACGGTGAAATGATAAGATCCGCCGGGTCCGGTCCGAAAAGACAATGCGGATTGAGTAGACTCAATCGGCCCGGCGTTGGAAGCACTGCCCTGAATGGTGTCGATGGCAGTGGCAAAACCGGGGTTGGCATAGGCGAGGCTGAGTGCTGCGAGGAGCAAGGAAGTTTTTAAATTAGGGGTCATAAGGAATGTTTCCTTGGTGGTTCAAGATAAGCCAAGGCTCAAGTAGAGTGGCTACTTTAACCTAGCTGCGTACCTAATAGAAAGCAGCCAAGATAAGATAGAAAGCACCAAGGTTGCTTTGTTCCGCTATCGGTAGGGGCATTTTATTGTTCGCCATTATTTGAGTCAATCCTTCCCTTACATTGTTTGGCAAGCAGTTGAAAAATATAGAGTCATTTTGGCAGGGATGCAAAAATTCAGCCGTGCTATAATTTGATTATAGAACCGTTTGCCCCGAACCTGTCGAAGGGCGCTAATGGTTCGGCAAGCTCACCATGAATGTCGATCATTTTAAATGACTTCAGCCATGACATTTAACCTGTTAAATTGGACAAATGAAGCACTTGCAGGGTAATATTTAGACCAAAAAAAAACCCCGAACCTTGCGGTTGGGGGTTTTGGATTGGGTGCCTGGCAGTGCCCTACTTTCGCATGGGGGTCCACACTATCATCGGCGCTGGGCGGTTTCACTTCCGAGGTCGGGATGGGATCGGGTGGTTCCCGCCCGCCATGGCCGCCAGGCAATTCTGTCGCCGCCCGTGCC
>CAIWDB010000014.1 GCA_903911305.1 uncultured Methylococcaceae bacterium
CACATCGAACGAATACAACAGAAATTCGCATTCCTGCTTGAACGTATTGCTCATTACGCCGCCCACCGTACCCGGTTCGTCGCCGGCACTCATCATATATTTCGCGCCCTTGATCATCACCATGTTGCCGTCTGCCTTGACGGTGGTTGTGCCTTGGGAGGTGTCGGAAGACTTGCCAATATTGGGATAAGGAATGGGTATTGGACCACCCGGTGTTGGGGTTTTGCAGACATCGGGGAAAACCATGCTCATGCCTCCGCTGCCTTTATGGGCGAAGCCTCGAATATTATGGACTGTACAAGGCATTGCATGACCCTCCTAAATGAGTTAACTGGGTTTACCCAGCAATAGTGCGGCACGGTCGCCATAATCAGATGACGCATAAACCAAACAAGGCTCACGCCGATAGCCTTGATGAATGCCATGAACTGCCAACGCCACCAATGCGGGGCCATGGGCCGCGCCAAGGTCGCCGAAGCATTCCGCAGGATGTTCCATTTGATGGTCGGGGGCAAACTTATCGGATTGTCGCAAGCGGGCGACACCGAATTCCTTCCCCCAATAACGCTCCCCATTGAAGCTACAGTAGACACATCCGATTGGCTTAGGTGGCGGCGTTTCGGCAAACAGGCTAGCAAATGTCGCTGCCAAACCTTCACCTAAATACGGCTCTTCCGCATACAAATGTCCCGCCTCAAACCCAAACGCGCAACCTAAGACATGGGCCAATGGTTTCAAATTCTGCTTGCTTGCGGTTGACGCACGAGTCAGCAGCATAAAAGCAGCGCCCTCTCCGGGACTGAAACCGTCACTATTGACTTCATTGCGTATCCGTCCTTGCATGTCCAATGTCCCTAAAACATAGAGATCAATCAAACTATCAACCCCTCCGACCAACACGAATTCAGCTTCACCAGACTCCAACATCGCACCCGCTCGACGGAAGGCCATCAAACCGGCAGCCCTGCCTTTGGGAGCCGCCACACTCAGGGCAGGGTCAAGCCTAAGCTTGGCCTGATGCGCCAGCTTGGCAAGAAAACCTTTTGCATCAATGGGTTTGGTAGTGTGATGTTCAGGCAAGCCTAGCAATAATGGAAGCACGATATTGTTTCCGGCTAATGGCTTCAATACCTCCTCAAGAGCCACATGCGCCAATCGCAACATCCGGGCTTCACGGTATTGAAGATTTAAGACTTGGAGTTTGGGTTCCAATTCCGCCAGCCCATCATCCGGGACAGCGCCCACAATAAACGGCTCGAATCGTCTATCGCGCCATTCAATCTCGCGGAGTCGGGCGATGCGCGCACGGGCGGAGGCGGCAGTTTCCGGCAAACTAAGCCCAACCGGGGAAACCATCCCTATCCCCACCACAACCATGGGTTCGCCAGCCATCAATTAGGACTCCCTTTGCTTGAGTGAAAACTCACTGCACGTCACCGTCACTTCCCGAAGCTTAAGCAAATGCTTGTCCACTTTGATTCCAGCCCGCCACAACAACTGTACGCGCATCTCGTCCGGTTCGATCAGCACCATTTCCAAATTAGGCACATTGGGGATTTTCTTTCCGTCAAAATCAAACTCCATACCAACAGAACAAACCGGCAACATAAACCGCAACGGAGCTTCGACTGCGCATCCCTTCACTTCAACTGATTCGCCTCCTTGCAGAAAACCGGCCGCAATCAAGCCCTGCGGCGCTGTCTGGAAAAATTTCACATCGAAATCTCGCGGCAAGTGTGGGGCTCGATTCTTTTGCCAAGCGTCGTCGTAAGTTCCCGCATAATGGCGGCGCGGCAACCACGCCGGGGAAATCGGAGCAAAACCGGCGGGCGACGGACGATCTGACGGTTTACGGATTAAACACGTAGGATCTTCCAAATTGGGTAGCAATCGACCCTCAAAGTCGTTCTCTTTATTACCAATAAACCCCCTGCCAACAGGATTGTAAGGTTCAAACTCGGGTGCAGCCCCTTCCTCTTGCTTTGTTGCCCTGCCGCCAAAGGCCAACTCCCACCGGAGGGGCATTCGCTCCCAAAATTCGGGTGGGGAAAATTCCCAGCCCAAGCTAGTTTTATCCCACTGCCGATCACCAAAAACCCTGACCGTTTTGGACAATGGGCCGACTCGTAAACTCACCTCGCTGACTCGAATGTTTTGCCTCCCCGCAAACGCAGTCCCAACCAACAGGACATCAGTCGATAGCTTGGGTAGCGAAAATTCACTCGCTGCACGAAGGCTGGTTTTATCCGGCTCACCCCAATAGGCATCAACAGCAACCAAAGGCATTTGTGCCTCCGCAACCACAAGCTCCCCTCTGGGCGACAAAGCAAATGTCGCTTTGACCACAGCATAGGCACATTCCACCCCGTCGATATCTGAAAACACCGATAAGGAAGCTGAAAATGGGGTTAGATTGACGATTTGCAACATGGCTTAGTTCTCGGCAATCTTGGAACCCTTAAGCACCATGTCGCCGGAAGCCTTGGCGGAAATTTTTCCACTGCCGATGATGGTGATGTCTTTGCCTTTGATTTGGATCGTACCGTCCTTTTTCATGCTGATACTGGCATCGCCGGTTTTAAGGGTGATTTCATCGCCCGCTTCAAGATAATATTTTTTCCCAACTTGGTTCATGTCGTCCTTGCCAACCGTAGTTTGCCGTTTCTCGCCCACTTCAAGGGTTTGATTCTTGCCAATTTCAATTTTTTCGTTTGCGCCTATGGTGTGTTGACGATCCTTGCCAATATTGACTTGCTCATTTTCACCCACATCTTCCGTGCGATTCTTGCCAATGGCTATGGTTTCATTTTCCCCAACCGACTCGTCGCGATTTTTTGCAATCGCAATGGTTTCGTTAGCCCCAACGTTTTCAGTGCGATTCTTGCCGATGGTAATGGATTCATTATTCCCTACGCTCTCGGTACGGTCATGACCCACCGTCACCTTTTCATCATGATCTACCTTTTTTTTCCGGTCATGCCCAACCCAATGGCTTTCATCATTTTCAACCTCAATGGTCTGATCCTTCTCGGCATGCAAGGTCACCAGCTCGGAGCCCTTTTTATCCTCGAAGCGTAACTCGTTGAAATTATCGGGACCACCCCCCTTGCTGGATCGGCTTTTAATGCCGGTCTGCGTCATATTGGCGGGCAAATCGTAGGGAGGCATTTGGTCGGCGTTATAAACCCTGCCGGTGATAATGGGTTGGTCGGGGTCGCCTTCGAGAAAATCGACGATGACTTCCTGACCAATGCGAGGAATGGCAATCATGCCCCATTGCTTACCCGCCCAAGGGTGGGAGACGCGCACCCAACACGAACTATTCTCGTCGTGAACCCCGACGCGATCCCAGTGAAACTGAACCTTGACCCGGCCATACTTATCGACATAGATTTCCTCACCTGATGGCCCAACCACGACGGCCGTTTGCGGGCCACGGACAGCGGGACGAGTGGTGACCCGTGGCGGGCGAAAAGGAACCGTCCTATCCATCGCCTTAAAACTGCATTCGAATAGCTTTCCCGTACTAGAAGGATCGGGAGACGATAGGTAATCGTCCAATTGAAGGCGATAGGCGGCAAAAATGATCAAATGCTCACGGTTAAGAATTGGAAGTGGATGTTCGGTCAATGTGAACAGGTTGCCTACAGACAAACCACGGGTATTCGCCTTCCCTTCACAGCATTCAAATTGGGCTTGGAGTTCTTCGATCCGACAGCGGACTAAATGCTCGCCTACACCTAATTCCTTATATTCACCTGGATAATCGAACCATTCATATTTCGAATGGGGATGCTGCCGATTCGACGATAAACTCTGCAACAAGCCAGCCCTAGGCTTTTTAAAATCATAGTCAGTCATAGCACAGACACCCGACTGCACTTCAGTCACAACCTCCCATTCATAAATATGTTCCTTACGAGAACGGTCGGTCGGGTTATCGTCTTGGTGATAGGGAATCTTCTCGTATCCGGGAGCTTTGTCATGGGAACTGACCGAATCGGATAATACAAGATTATGCTTGCCATCCGTATGGCTAAAATAGTAATAGATCCCTTCCTCCTCCATCAGTCGACTGACAAAAGCAAAATCGGACTCCCGATACTGAACGCAATACTCCCTAGAACTGTAACTACCACTCAATTTTTCTTTGAAATCACTAAAACCTTTATCCCTAAAAACCTGCTTAATGATGTCAGGAACCGTTTTTTGTTGAAAAATCCGGCAGTTGGCGGTGCGGGTCAAGAACCATAACCACGGTCTGACAATGGCGCGGTAACAGGTAAATGTCCCCTTTGTCCCAAATTGACCAAACCGAGTGACATAGCCATTGAAATGCCGCTTACCACCGTCTTCAAGAATGAGATGGATAGTGACATTTCCGCCCAAGATTGAATCCGCTTTAATTTCATCCTTAAGGCTCAATAATTCCAGTTCATACTCGAATAGCTCGCTCAACCGCTCCACGCCATTCATCCGATAAAGCAATAAAGTATCCGCACCCAATGGAGTGGTGATCTGAATGGCTCGGTTTTGTTGGGTGACTGGCATGGATTCGAATTCCTTGTGCTACGGACAAACAGGGAGAATGCTTTATTTGATACTCTATTTAATTGCGCTCGTCAAGCTTAAGAATACAGTGGATTTAGAGACGGGAGTAGCAAAAAATTCCCGCCGTTAGCCGGAAACGGTCGCAGTGCGACCTTATTCCGGCCTACAACCTCGCGTATGGCATAGCAAGGAATCACGTTAAAGCATAGGTTCCCAAACTGGAGTTTGGGAACGAGCAAAGACCGACTCGGTTTTAAAAACCGAGTCGGTCTTTTTCGCTGGCTATGATTCTTCGTTACTGGTGCGCATCCTATCCGGCAATTCCACCAAGGGCAATAAACCAGCCATATTTGCGCGTTTTTGCAGCTTTTGATCAAAACTGACGAAGGCTAGGCAATGACTCGAACTGACCAAATGCAGCGCATCGGCAAAATCAAGCCCTTGATGATAGGCAGCCAACGAGGAAAGTACCGCCCCACGACCTTCGATAGTCACGTTTTCCAAGCCGCACAACGCCAAAAAAACCTTTTCAATATCGCTGCGGGGCAAGGCGTAAAACCCACGCATGACCCATTCAAATTCCAAAATCACCGTTCTGGATATAAAGACCGGTTGAGACATCACTGCAACGGCGGCGGGTTTTTGCCTTGCAGCTTCTTCATCATCGGGATCGTCGATGAAAAATCGCGCCAATATATTTGTGTCAACGGATTTCATGGCTCACTTTTCGCAGCCAATAAAGCCGGGTCGAAATCCGCCAACCGTCGCGCTTTGCCCTTGCTAGGTGCGGTGATCATGCCGGCACAGGCCGCAACCGTGGTGGGATTGACTGGATGAGAAGGAACCAGTTTTAAGCCGTCAAGCTCCTCAATAATTTCGATTTGAGTGCCGGGCATCAGCCTAAGTCGCCGCCGAATGTCGGCTGGCAAGACGATTTGCCCCGTTGAAGAGATAGTCAAAGTTGCCATGAGGTTCTCGCGATGAATGTTTCAATGTCCAAATTATACCGTAATGGATTACCATCTAAGATATTCGGCTTTGCATTTCACCGCCGGATGTGCCCACAAGGGAGATCGAGCTTGGCTCGAATCCTACAAGAAGCAGAAGCTTCAATAACCGCGTTTTCAAGCCAGGGCTTTGGGAACGAGCAAAAGTCGTGTGAATCCACTCGTCGATAACCAGTACGAATAATCCCTATCAGGAGTATAAACAATGACGACTTTATCGGTCATGATTGATGACGAAACCGCATCACGATTAAATGCTATCGCAGCAAGTAGACATGAGAATACAGAACGCCTGATTGCCGAAGTTTTGAAGGCATTTGCCGACAGTGATTCCGCCCGTTGGGAAGAATATGAGCAAACAGGTGCTTCCATATCAAACAAGGATGCCATCGAATGGAGGAGGCGCTTGAAAGAGGGGAAAACCATCCGTGTCCAGTGTAGGATGGTTGCCGAGGGCGTTGAAAGATTTGGAGAGGTTGCACCGATTTATCCATGAAAAGAATCCAAATTGACAAAAATCAGAACGTGATTATTACTCGCGTATGGCATAGCAAGGAATCACGGTAAAGCATAGGTTCCCAAACTGGAGTTTGGGAACGAGCTAAATGCCGTCATTCCAGCAGGGATGCAGGAATCCAGTGCCATGGACGGTAACTATCAGATGGTATAAGTGCTTGTTTAAGCCTCTCGGGCTGATTCTAGCTTGCCATCCATGGACGCTGGATTTCGGCATCCATGCCGAAATGACGGGCTTCCTGCATTTGTGTATAACGATGAGAGCCGGAGCTTAGGGAACGAGCAAAGAAACCGCAGGAGCGGCGGTCAAGGGTCACCACGCCGGAGCGTGGGGACCATCAAACGTTTTGTGCTTTCCCGGAGCCAGACGGGATTTATAATCCCGTCCGTAATGTTTTGTGCCATATCGGATGCCGTAACTTCGCACAAAACGTTAGCGACGGGGTTGCAAACCCCGCCGCGCTTCGGCATTACCGCGTTTAACTAGGACGAAGACACCCAAGGCAAGCAGAGAGACGGTCGAAGGTTCCGGCACGGGGCTGGTGAACTGCGTCGATGCGCCAAACCCAGCGGTATCAAAGGTGGCAAAAAGCGTCGAACTGGTAACAGGGTTGGGCTGCAATGAAATACCGGAAAAATAAACCGTCGGATCAAATGCATAAAAAGACTGCTTTAGAAAGCCCCCAATGAAGAATGACGAAGGTAAACCATAAGCCGAAAGATCGAATCCGGTGACCGGATCGAAGCTTAAATAAGTAGGCCCTATCTTTGAGGTTTGTGTACCATCGGCTAACGTAATAAATGAATTCAAGATGACCCCGCCCGATGTATTATTCCCGTCGGCATCCACGAGTCGCATGTACCCACCTATTCCCGTCGGTTTGCCCGATGTTGACGTATAAATAAGTTCAGCGCCGGCATCTTTCGTGGTTAAGCTACCCGGTGAGATGACCTTGAGATCGGAAGTAAACCCTGACGTCTTTGCCTCGACATTGGCCGTATAACCGTTGCTGCCGAGTGATAGGGGGCTGGAATAGGGTCCGGGGTTCCACGAGGAGAAGTTTTGTTGAGTGTTCGGCGAGACATACTGCGAGAATGCCGTTGGGTCTCCGGTCAGTCCAAGCCCCGCAAAAAGTGAGGGTGATATTGTAAGGCTGTTGTCGTCAATGAAGGCATCCAAATCGTTCCCATTGTGCCTTATAAAGTTCATCGTATAATCAATCGAACGCGTACCGGATGGAATCAATGAAGCCCCATTGAATTGATTCCATGCGCCTGTAGATGCAATTTCTCCTGAAGAAAATGCACCCAATGAAGAACCGCCAGCATTTAAAAAAGTTAAATTGACACCCGCAGTATCGGACGACGGTGATTGATTAAGACTCTGCTGAAAAAAATTCACCTGCGCTAATAGAATGCCTGTATCAATTTGCCCTGCTGTTAAACCATTTCCCAGCAAATTAACGTTTTGTTTCAACGTGCCAGAAGCGCCACCTGAGCCACCTAAAAAATCATAATTCCCGGTATGAGGTTGGATTGAAGGATCGAATGTCCCATTGTCAACCCTAGGGTTGGAAGTTCCTCCTACAGTCCATCCACTTAAAGTGCCAGTTTCTGCGCCGGGATTGATGAGCAGATTGCCGGCTATTGCCCTGTTAGTTATAAAACCACCCAAAAGTAACCCAAGAGCCACAATAGCACTATTTGAACGTACAGAAAGTTTCATTAAAATTCTCCTGACAATAATATCTTAGGTAAGTCATAATTGATGTTCCGCAAACCGCCAGATGAATATGGAGTTTTGCACGAGCTTATCTGTCTAAAGCAAAATTTGATCGTTCCCACGATCCGGAGCCGGACGGGATGTGTAATCCCGTCCGAAACGTTTTGTGTTTTCCTCTGCGTCATCAACTCGCACAAAAACAAGACCGACTCGGTTTTAAAAACCGAGTCGGTCTTTGGCAACCGGAGCCGGGGTTGCCAACCCCGCCGCGCTTCGAAGCCTTTTAATTACGATTGACGTATTACGCTGAACGTAATAAATTGAGACTATGATTAAAACATTCCGCTGCAAAGACACCCAAGCATTGTTTGAAGGTCAGTCGCCAAATCGATTCCGGGCGTTCCAAAGCGTTGCGGAACGCAAGCTGGCACAACTCCATGCCGCCGCAACGCTTGAGTTCCTGCGCAGCCCACCCGGAAACCGGCTGGAACCGCTTTCCGGCGACCGCGAGGGCGAATGGAACATCCGCGTTAACAACCAGTGGCGCGTGTGCTTCCGATGGGCGGACGGCAATGTTTTTGACGTTGAGTGTCGATTACCATTGAGCAAAGCCATGATTGAAAACCGCATGAGACCTGTCCACCCCGGCGAAATCCTGCGCGAGGACTTCCTGACCC
>CAIWDB010000015.1 GCA_903911305.1 uncultured Methylococcaceae bacterium
AAATAAAGTAATCAATTGATATTGAAAACGCTGTAACTACCTTGAGGGGCATAATAACCCGCTTCAACACCTGAAGTAGGGGATGAAGGCACAAAGCTTATGGATGCAGAAGCCTCGGTTGAGGACAAGCCAAGCAAAGCCACAATAGAAATGGCTGAGTGCAAGGTAAATTTTGTTGTCATTGATCTCTCCTAGTAAAATTAAGACTAACTTTGTTAAAGATATTAACACGTTGCCTTTGACTTTTAGACATCATCGTTATTCAAGCTTAGCCTCAAAAACGATAATACTAAAAGGGTAAAATACACCTTAACTTTTATCCAGACTTCATGTCAACAAGTTTTTGGCTTGGTTCCTCATTGATGGTGTTTTTCGAAAAATCATCAGGGGGTCAACTTTGTTTAGGGTTTGATCGTTCCCACGGTCTCCGCTCATCGTTATACACAAATACTGCCGAGCAAAAAATACCGTCATACCGGCATGGATGCCGGTATCCAGGCCATGGACGGTAACTTGTCGGTTGTACCAATAGTTGATTTTGGCAATGGAAAGAGTAGGGTCAGGTCTTGTCTTTTGATTATAATAAAAAACAAATAAGCAAAAAGGAAGATATGACCCCTTCTTCCTTGGGCTTTCACCTGTGCTTTGCCCGGAATCAACGGATGCTGTAAGATTTCTCTTCATGCACACTTTCATCGAACTGCCTATATTCAGCCGATTTGCCGACGATTACTTCACCGAAGAGGAATTGGCAGAGTTGAAGATGGCTATAGCCAGCGACCCGACAAGGGGCGACGTGGTGCCCGATACGCACGGGGTACGTAAACTACGCTGGAAACGCCAAGAGACAGGCAAGCGCGGCGGTGTCCCTTGTCTCGTATTACGTCCAAGATGCGCGGGGCCGAATCTGGCTGTTGACGGTGTACGCCAAAAGTGCGCGAGAAAACATCGCCGCTTCGACCTTGAATGCCTTGCGGGAGATTGTCGACCATGCCGAAATTATCTGAAACCCAATTGCTGGCTCGCGATGCCAAGCGTGACCTCAACGCCGAATTGCTCGAATCCATCGAACACTTGAAAGCCGGTCAACTAGGTCGGGTCTCGGTGGTGGCGAGAGATGGGCGCATTGTCGAATCGCCAGTTGCTCGAGTGCGCACGGCCTCGCGCCTGTCACCGAGCCAGTTTGCCGATTTGCTGGGCGTGACCGTACAAACCTTGCAAGCGTGGGAACAGGGCGAAGGCGAACCTATCGGGGCGGCGAAGACATTGCTGCGCATGGCCGAGCGGCATCCCGATTTATTGCGTGAACTTATTGAATAGAAGAAATATTTTCAAGAGTTCAAGAAGTTGCCACCTTTACAGTAGACCTATGAAAATCCCTCGAATTGAACAAGTCAAACCTCAAGAAGGCCATATTCTTTTAGTCTCCTTCAACAACGGAGAAAAGAAGAAGTACGATATTAATCGTTTATTGAATAAAGATATGTTTGAACCTTTAAAAAATCAGGCTTTCTTTAACAATGTCTATGTGGAACCAGGTGGCTATGCTGTTGCATGGAATTCTGAAATCGATATTAGTGAATATGAACTTTGGCAGCATGGCGAAGAAAAGGCCTAGCATGAGAAATATCGCCTTATTAGGAACCAACAATGATACACATTGAAATCAAACCGGATTCATGTGGTGTTAATAATAATGATCATACCCCATGAAAAGCTAACCATAAACACCTCGCTCCATACAACGGAAGCTCTTCAAAAACTGCAAGCAGTGATTGAACCCAAGCGTACTATCCGGTGGGGGTATTCAAAACATAAACCCTATGAAGGTGTCATTGAAGGATTGCATTTCACTGTCTCGCGTATCCTAGGCTATCGAAACTCGTTCCTGCCGATTATCCAAGGTGAAATAAGGCCCGAACTGAATGGCTGCTCCATCCATATCAGCATGAGTTTGCATCCTTGGTTGAAAGTGTTTATGGTGGTTTGGCTGGGTTTTGTATTTCTTGCCTGTCTGTTATTCTTAGGCTTATTGTTTGGCTTTGCCACTCAATATGGCGGGCAAACACCCAATCCCCCTGCCCTAATTTTGATTCCTTTTGGTATGTTCGTGTTAGGTTATGGGTTAATGGTGGGCGGGTTCAAATACGAGGTGGCAAAATCCAAGGTATTTTTCAGCGATTTGTTTGCAGAGTCAAAACAATGAAACCGTCCGCAGGCTATTTAAAAATCGCGGCATGGTCTGAAGAGGATCAGTCTTTTATCGGTCAATGCCCCGGTATTATTGGCCCTTGTTGCCATGGGGAAAACGAAGCACAGGTGTATCAGGAGCTTTGTCAAATCGTTGAAGAATGGATTAGTATTATGCAATCCCAAGGCAAACCATTACCACCACCGACCGCTGGAAAACATTTGCTCGAACAAATAATCTCACTCGCGGCTTAAGTTATAGCTCATGGAAAACCAAGACATCCTAAACCAACTCGCAGCGGTATTGGAAGAACGCAAATCCCAAGACCCGCAAAAATCCTATGTGGCCGGCCTGTACGCAAAAGGCTTGGATCATATTCTCAAAAAAATCGGCGAGGAAGCGACCGAAACGGTCATTGCCGCCAAAGATGGCGAGGCTAATAAAATCGTCTATGAAATGGCTGATTTGTGGTTTCATTGCATGGTGCTATTGGCGCAACAGGGGCTAGGGCCGGAAGCGGTCACTGCTGAATTGCAACGCCGGTTTGGGCTGTCGGGCTTGGAAGAAAAGGCTTCTCGAAAATAAGCGGCACGCTTTGCACTCCACTACCTGATTCGCAAGATTATCCAGCTAAAGCTTAAAACCTCGTCATACCGGCATATTTGGCCCGGCAGGACTTGTGTATAACGACGAGAGCCGGAACGGGGAACCAGCCAAAAATGTGCTGTTTATGTCCGATGGAGGGCAGGATCATTTGAAGAAGATGTTTGAACGAATTACGGTATCCGCGTAGCAAACACCATTAATCGTCTGAAAACATGCCTATACGTGGCACACGATATGGCAAGGGATGAAAAGATTACGAGTACTACAGCTTGGCTATCGCTAGAGGGTATCTCGAAAAACATCTTCCGTTCATGCTTCGACAGGCTCAGCACGAACGGATATGATTGATTTTACGAGAACCGTTCGCACTGAGCGAAGTAAGCCCCGCTTCGCGTGGCATGGCGTTGCCAAGAAACGGTTATTAATGGCGCTGTTTGATGACTTTTCGCCAATTTACAAGTCATTGTTCTAATTGCCATAAAATAGCTGTTTCTTGAGATCTCGTCGAAGTGCGGGGTTTTTCGAGGTTCCCTAGAGCACTCGTGCTTTCGTTTAAAGTCTCAAGGAATATAATTGGCTGTTGGCACGACTGAGAACAGATCGGCTGCAAAAGCTTGCGATTGCCCTCCAGTTGGGACAATGACCAAGTCTGTGAAGCCCGCAGCGCGTTGCACACCGACGAATTGGGTCGGTGCCGTCAAAGTTTTCACGGGTGTGGAAGCAACGGCAGTCGTTCCATTGGACACATAGAACTGAATACCACTGACGGACGGGGCGAGCGGGTTGCCAGCATCGATATGAATCATGAATTGGGAAACGGGCCGGTCAAAGTGCAGATGAACGTTTTTTCCGAAAGCATCGCCGGGTAACAAGCCCACCGGGGATTTGAAATTGGCTCCGAATACTTGTTTCACGCCAGTGTCATAAGTGATTGGCAACTTTGCGAGATTGTAGGGCCGTACAAAACTATAAAATTCGTTGGTGGAAAAAGATATTAGTGATGTTCCTGTCACGCTATCTTTCCCACATTTAATACCTGTTGCATTAACGTCAGCAGAGACTAAGCAGGGCGCTATTCCATAAGGGTTTAGCTGGGCGTTTAAGAATGCCAGTTCTGAATTAACTTGGAATGTATATACCTTTTTTGGGTCCATGTAAATAAATACAAAGGAAGAGCTGCCTGTACTTTGGACTCCCGAAATTAATGTAGCCGCCGTTCCAGTTGGATTAGCTGCCAGCGTTGGAATGATCGGTACTGGTGGATTCGGTGTTTTTGGGGTTTGTGCAATAACGCTAAATGAGAATCCCAGCATTATTAGTATCAATGCGATTTTATTAGTATTTTTCATGGTCATTTCATCACTCAAAAGGTTTATTAAAATATTATTGCCATCCATCCTTGAAACTTATTCTGGCACTGGTTCTGTTAATTTTATCCGCTAATACTTATTCCTGATGCCATAACTCATAATGGATATTTTTTCGACAAACTCCCATTTTTCTGCATTTTGTATAAGTATTTATTGGAATTTTCCAATGCGACGATGTTTGGGTTCGCCGAACACCGTCGCACCAGATCTAGGCAAAAAACAAACCCAAATTTCTCATCAAGGAGCAAGATGATTAAAGTTTGTAGAGGTAACCACTGAAAACAGATCAGCGACAAAAGCTTGCGATTGCCCGCCACTTGCTGTAATCCTCACGTCAGTAAAACCTTGATCCCGCTGTACACCAACGAATTGGGTTGGCGCAGTCAATGTAACAACGTTCGAATCCGCAACGTCGGTAGGTGCAACATACCCAACAGAGCCAGGGAGCACATCCAAAGCACCATTTGACACCGTGAACTGAATATTCCCGACTGATGGGGCTGCGGCCTGCCCTGAATCGACATGAATCAGGAATTGTGAGACTGGTACGCCAAAGTGAATGTGAACCACACGCCCCGCGTTATCCCCAATAAAAGAAGCTGTGGGGGTAACAAAATTGGCCCCGAGAACTTCTTTTACGCCCGCATTAAACCTGATTGGCAAGGACTGAAGATTGAATGACTGTTTGTAAGTGTAAAAATCATAGGTATTAAACTGCATTAATCCATTCCCGCAATTCATGCCGCTTGAATTAAAGTCAAACGATACTTTACAAGCCGAAATTGGACTCGCTGAGTTTAAACCAGCCAATTGGTTATTCACAGTAGCAAGTTCTTTGGCAACCTGAGATTGAGATATCTTCTTGGGGTCCATGTAAATGAAGACGTAGGAATTGCTGCCCGTACTCTGGATACCATCAATGGTAACGACATCCAAGGTTTGCGGATCGGATGACAATGCAGGAATGATGGGTGTTGTAGTAGTGGGGGTGATGCTCGTTTCTTTGGCTATAGCACTCGCTGAAACGACCATCGCCAAGGCGAATAGACTAGCTCGATGAAGGTTGATCATGTTTTTATATTCTCAGTGTCGAGTTTTTAACGGAATGCCAACTTTTTATTGAATCCAAGTCACTTTAAGTTGATCAGTCGATAAATCCCATTATTGAAGGGATTTTAAGCTTGCTCAAAGTTGGCCGTATATATTTCCAACATCAATACAACTGTTGGTTGTCAATGAAGTATTGTTTCCCTTTGGATGCAAGCCTCGAATGTGGTTTAATCCGAGGCTTGCCACCTTCCTTTGATTACTTCAGTGTTGCCGCAGAGGTTGCGGTTCCACCGTTACTGGTGGTGCAGCGGACACCAGCAGAAGTTGGGCCTGCGACTGGGTCGGCACCCGCTACGATCTGAGCCTTACCCGTGGCATCCACAATCGACGAACCAATCAACTGTGGCGTGATAGCGACACCGTTGTTGGTAATTAAGAAACATGACATCGTTGTCTGCGTCAGGCTCGGGCCAAACCAAGTCGTGCTCGGGGTGATCGTCCATCCGCCTTTGATGTACTGATTTTTAGTGAAACTAATCGCTTCCGCCGTAGAGAAGTTGCTTACTTCCACCGTGACTGGCGCAGAGGTTTTAACTGTCGTAGGCTGACCGGTGACACCAACATTCTTCACCGTATAGGTGAAGGTATCCACTGCACCGACGGTCGCCGGCGTGTAATTGACCAGGCCGGCGGCACTGACCGTTAGGCTGCCGCGGGTTGTGGTGAGAACCGCAGAGTTGCCGGTCGCAGGAGCGGTTACTGACTTGGCACCTGAGGTCACGATGATACTCTTGGGGTTGATCGCATTCGCCGCATCCGTCGTCACTGGCTTGTCATTCGCTAGAACGTTTATCACTTTCACCGTTCTGGCAGGGCCTGCCGCGAACTGATCGTTGGTTCCAATGGGTGCATTAGCTTGGAAGACGACATTCAAGCTTGCGATTGCCTGAGCCGAAACCGCCCCGGTAGTCGGATTCTGCACGACAAACTTGAAGCTGTCAGTACCTGACGCAATACCGGTGTTTGCCGTGAATTGGTACTGCCCAGCCACCAAGGCAAGTGTGCCCTTAGTCGGTTGACTGACAATCAAAGCATTGGTTGGGATTTGGCCTACACCGGTTCCGGTCGGCAGAATCGTGGTGCCGTTGGAGTTGACCGTCAGGCTGATATTGCCTTGAAGCGGAGCCGGCGTCTTGTTTTGCGTTTTTCCGGTCACCATCACCAACTGGTCGTCATGCGAGCCACCCGCCGATGACCTCACCGCGATAAACTTGGGCGGTTCGACGGTACTGGGCAGGGTGTAACTGAAGCACTTGTTCAGCAAGGCATTCACCCCTGCAAATTGAGCAGCCGTACAAGCCGCTGCGCTCATCGCTGCCGTCGCGGCTGTCAGGCCGGGGATATTTTCCACCTGCAAGCCAGGTTGCGGGTTAACCTCATCGGTGGAATGGGCCACGACGTCAATCACACCGGTATTAGTGTCGAAATTCGCCATACTAATTTCCACATTGTCCGCAAGCTGTTTGTCTGCGCTGACAATGGGGACGCTAGTGTTGTCGGAAACCGTCACGGATGCCGGAACCGGTTGTGACACAGGATATTCAATATGACCGTGGTAATGGCCTTGGACGGTCTGATCTTCGATCATCTGCATGCTGGGCATTCCGGCTCCGCTCAGAACCAATTTGTGAGCGGGTGAGGAGGTGGCCCACACGTCAATGGAATTAAGTCCCGTGGTGTTGCTGCGGGCTTTCACGGCTTGATCGACGACCAAGTTGGAGGCAATCGGCGCAGTCCAAACTTGGCCTAAGATGTTGGCTTCGGTGATGATCAGCGGAACACCGGGACCATTGCCGAAGTCGGCGCTCGCCGGACCTTCGATCTTAATGTAGTTCTGTGGGTTGCCGTCGGCATCAACGAATGGGCTGCCGGTGAAGGTGTGCGGATAGTTCGGGTCTCCAAGGAATTGTTCGCCACCCACGGTCAAAGTTTCACCCGTATTCAGCACGTCCCAGCGAATAAAGGGACCGATTGGGCCACCCAAAGCTGCGTTAAAGTCATTGGCAACGCCCAGCGGCACGTCGGTGGTGTAGAACACTGCCGCCTGCGCCCCTTGCACAGTGCCCGTGTCGGTCGGCTGTACATTGGTGAAATGCTCGACACCGAACGGGTGGGTGATGGTGTAGTTGCCAGCAAAGCTCGGGTCATTAAAGTTAATCGCGATACGGATACGCGCAAACACCGTTTCCTGTCCATGAACGGGAGCTGGGCCTGGTATGTAGCTGGCTTCCAGACCGGCCAAGTAGCGGAAATTGAAGTTGGTTGCTGCACCCGGTTTTTGTTTGTAGTCGATTAGATTGTAAAACACTTCCGGGCCAACGTTACCGGCAAATCCAGCCGGGTCAAAGGGAGTTGGGAAGCACATCGGTGCGCCGCCCGCTGCTGCGTTAGTCGAGGTTACTTGGGACCTACACATGCCAAGGGCTACGCCATCATTGGAGCGGTACCACAGCGGCCAAATCAAAGTTGGGTCGGAAGGGCCGTGGTCTAGCAATTGTGCTGAGCCAGTGGTGGCGGCGGTGCCGAGTAAAATGGAACTCACCAAGCGGGCGATTAGTGTACGTTTTTTCATGTCTATGGCTCCTATGAAGCGATATTTCACCGAATTGTGCTATTCGGTTAAGGTTAAAAACTCAGGTTTTAAGGTATAAAAAAGCGCCATTTAAACTTTAAATGGCTATCTTTTATTACCCTATAAAAATTATCACCAGTCAATCCGTTAATCCTTATAAATCCTCAAAAAGTTTAATTATACTTTTTCAAATTAAACTCTTTATTCTCTCAGTCATCTTTCAGTTTATCCATTGATCCGTTAATTCTAAGTTGGACTGGAAAGGTTCAAATTATTTTGAATATTTTTTCGGTCATCCATCCTATTTAAATAGTCATTAAATTGGGTTTACATAACCATTTTACAAAGCCTATCCCTCACGGTGGTAAACCCACCATGCAGCCACTATATACGCGATTTTTCAGAGACATAGACCGTAATAAACCGGCTCAAGCGTAGCGAGAACCGGTGTTTTCGGCCTACATGCAGCTTATCCCATCAGTTCCGCCAAATTAGGTTTTTTGCCATTGGGTTCCAGCCAGCGTACATATTCAGCGAGATACTTTGGATTAGTCATTGACGGGGCAGAACCCCAACGCTCCAAGGACTCAATGCCAAACTTGACCATGCCGGTATGTTGGGTGCGGTCTTTATCAAGTTCCGGGTTATCATTGACGAAGCCAAGGCTTCTGCGTAGCCTCTCAATGTCTTCCTTCTTGCCAGTCAGAAATTTCCAGCCCGGCTTGGTTTTGAACAACTCGGCATAGGATTTCAGCAATTCAGGAGTGTCATGTTCCGAATCCAAACTAATCGAATACATGAAAATATCTTTGCCAACCCGGTCACCCAGTTCTTTCTGGACTTTTTTCAAGTTTTGGGTGGTGCCGGGGCAGGAATCGGCGCAGCCCACATACATGAAATTAATCATGACGGTCTTGTCTTTAACCAAGTCGTCATAAAACATGACCGCTTCACCCTCGTGGGTCATTAACGGGATGTTCGGAATGCGATTGCGGCGTCTGTCTACGTTGCTCACTACAGTCGTTTTGCCAGCCTTTTTGGCCGCATCTGCAACAACTGGGATGGCGGCGGCAGTGGCTACGCCCAAAGACGTAGCCCCCATTTTTTTTAGAAAATCTCTCTTATTCATCTTTTTATAACCTCTGAATACGGATAAATCAGTGATGTCTGGCGTTTTTGTTAGCATCAAGCCATGCTGATTAGGGGGTTCAGGCACACACGTTCCCTTAAGCCCCTTTTCGGCATGAAAAGGGGCTTAATTACGAAATCGCTAGGAATGCTAAATACCCTTAGATTATTTGCCTGCGTTCGGATCGGTGGGCGGAACCACCTTGACGCGGAACATCATCGCGTGGTCTTCATGCACCACGTTATGGCAATGCACCGGGTAGTCGCCATACCAATCGCGGAAGCGAAGATAGAACTGGATGGCGCTGCGATTTGCCGTAGCAGACTTGCTG
>CAIWDB010000016.1 GCA_903911305.1 uncultured Methylococcaceae bacterium
AGCCGCCTTGAAAAAGCTATTGCGTGACGGTGAAGAACGTTTAAAGAAAGGCCGTTGGGTGGTGATTTTCCCGGAAGGAACCCGTGTCCCTCCCGGTCAAAAAGGCCAATATAATTCCAGCGGTGCGATACTGGCCCACCGGGTCGGTTGCCCGGTAGTTCCGGTTGCCCACAATGCCGGCGAATTTTGGGCTAGGCAAGCGTTTTTGAAGTACCCCGGTGTGATTCAACTCCGCATCGGACCCGTTATTGAGAGCAGCCAAAGCATAGCCGACATTATGCAACAGGCGGAGGAATGGATAGAGGGGCAAATGGCGGAAATCACGAATATTGGCTCTAATAGGGAGTGACTTTGTAAGTTGATGAAAGCTGGTCGTCGGTTTCGATACAGCCAATGAAACCAATTGCATCCAATGCTTGATAAAACGGCGATGCTTCAACATCCTCCTCCTGCTGCGGCAAAGGTTTTGCCAAGGCAGCATCAATCGCAGTGGCAAGTACTTCAGACAAGGGTTTTTGCAATCGATCTAGCAAAATGTTTAGACGTTCGACGTGAATGTCGTCGAGTTCGGCTTCAATGTGCATGGGTTGTCAATCGGGAGAATGATTGTATCGTTAAGCTAAAATCTAAATTCGACTGTATCATCATTCTGAAACAATTTAAACGTCCTCAGCATGAGTAAAATAGCGTTTTCTAAAATACAACGCCACATTCACCAACCCAATCAATACAGGCACTTCGACTAACGGCCCGATGACGGCGGCAAAGGCTTGGCCGGATTGCAGACCGAAAACCGCAACGGCAACGGCTATCGCGAGTTCAAAGTTATTGCTGGCGGCTGTGAACGATAAGGTTGCGCTGATGCGATACCCGGCCCCGGCCTTGGCTGACATCCAGAAGGTAACCAAAAACATCACTAGAAAGTAGATGACTAAAGGCACGGCGATGCGCAACACATCCATGGGTAATTGGACGATGTATTCGCCTTTCAGCGAGAACATCACCAAAATGGTGAATAGCAAGGCGATTAATGTCATCGGGCTGATTTTGGGAATGAATTTCTCTTCATACCATTGCCGCCCTTTATATCGCACCAGAAAGAACCGGGTCAACATTCCCCCAAAAAAAGGTATGCCCAAGTAAATCATCACGCTTTCGGCCACTTGTAGAATGGTGATATTGACCTGTAGGCCGGAGGCTATCCCCAACCATTCCGGTAACACAGTCACAAACACATAGGCATACACCGAAAAGAACAGCATCTGGAATATAGAGTTGAAGGCCACCAATCCGGCGCAATATTCACTGTCGCCTTCCGCCAATTCATTCCACACCAATACCATCGCTATGCAACGAGCCAAGCCGATGACTATCAAGCCAACCATATATTCCGGGTAGTCGCGAAGGAATAATACCGCCAGCCCGAACATCAATACGGGACCAATAATCCAGTTTTGCACCAAGGACAGCAGCAGCACTTTGACGTTTTTGAATACTTGCGGCAGTTCCTCGTAGCGCACCTTTGCCAACGGCGGGTACATCATCAAAATCAAGCCAACCGCAATAGGTATGGATGTCGTGCCAACTTGATAACGGGTCAAAACTTGGGTGAAACTAGGCACAAAATAGCCTAATGCCACGCCAACGCCCATGGCAATGAAAATCCACACGGTCAACAATCGCTCGACGAAGCCTAGCCGTTTGGGCATGGCGGGTTTAGGGGTTGGATTAAGTCCTTTAGTTTGACGTATGTTCATGGGGGGTTTGCCATTAATGGGTTTCTGCGCCGATTTTGTTCAGCGCCTCGCCGAGTTCCTGCCGAGACAGGCTTTCAACCGGCAGTGCCAACAGTTTATGGATGCGCTTTTCCATGGTGGCAAAAGTGGCTTCAAAAGCTGCGATGACTTCCTCTTCCGTGCCTTTGACATGACCGGGGTCCGCCAAACCCCAATGTCCACGCACGGCTTTACCCAGATAGGCCGGACACGCCTCCCCCGCCGCCGAGTCACAAACTGAAATCATGATGTCGATCTCAGCATCCTCGAATTCATCCCATGACTGGCTGACATAGCCCTCCGTCGGTAGCCCGTGACGGGCCAAGGTCGCCAAGGCACCAGTGTTGATTCTGCCAATGGGGTGGCTACCCGCGCTAAAGGCTTTGAAGCGGCTTTGACTTAAGTGGTTAATCAAGGCTTCGCCTAATACGCTGCGGCAGGAATTGCCAGTACAAAGAACGAGAATGTTAAGGGGGCGGTTGGTCATAGATGGCTCCTTAATAATGTATAAATCGAGGGGTTTGCTTTAATTAATGTGTGTGTGCATGACATCCGCCAATCCTTTCGCACCAATGGGCGGTTCGGCAAGCCATGGAATCAAAGCGCAACGGGGCGATAATT
Source organism: uncultured Methylococcaceae bacterium (assembly GCA_903911305.1). GTDB lineage: Bacteria > Pseudomonadota > Gammaproteobacteria > Methylococcales > Methylococcaceae > Methylumidiphilus. Next base: position 2,397 of record CAIWDB010000016.1, read on the forward strand.
CTTCGGCGACTTTGCGGATGAACGGGATTTCGTAGCGGCCTCGTTCTGCCAGCAAAGGGTCGTGTGTCCCGCTTGCCAACAGGCTTTGATTGATGACCCAGGCATAGGGTTTGATGCCAGCCCTTGCCAAATCTTGTTGAAGCCGCTCTGCTTCATGAACCGGCGTGGCTTCGGCAAGCGTTGTGATTATGACCCGCGTGTAAGCAGGATCGCGCAAGCGGGGCAACAATTGCCGCACCGATTCCGGCATGTCGCCTTGTACCCGCATCACTTCTCGGTGATAAGCTTCGGCGGCATCGAGCAGCAAAATGGTGTGGCCGGTGGGCGCGGTGTCCAATACGACAAACCCCGTTTTTCCAGCGTCAACCGCCTGGGCAAATGCGCGGAACACGGCGATTTCCTCGGTGCAGGGCGAGCGTAAATCCTCTTCCAGCATCGCAAGCGCATTGGCATCCAGGTTTTTGCCGGCCTTCGCCACGATGTCCTGACGGTAGCGTTCGACTTCCGCTACCGGGTCAATTCGGCTGACCGAAAGATTCGGCACGGGGTTTTCGATGGTGACGGCGACATGCGCCGCGGGATCAGTGGTAGATAACAACACCGGGTGACCGCGATGGGCTAAGGCTACTGCTATCGCAGCGGCGACGGTGGTTTTACCTACGCCGCCCTTGCCCATGGTCATGATGACACCATGCCCGCCTTTTTCAAGGCCATTCACCAAGCTGTTAAATGTCGGCAGTTCGGGTGAATTGGCAACAGACGGGGTTGCAGGAGTCAATGTTGTTGAATTAACTCCTTCCCCCATCGGGGGGAGGTTGGGAGGGGGGCGATCAGAAAGCTGCGAAGCCACTGATTTTACTCGCCCCCACCCTAACCCTCCCCCGTTGGGGGAGGGAACTGGTTCGCTTAATTCAACGGCATTGGTTACAGGAGCGGCGTGGGCGTTCAGTTCGATCAAGCAACGCAAAGCACTGATGCCAACCATTCCTAGCGCCACCAACGGGGTGACACAACGCGGCAAGCTTGCCAGCCTATCTGGCATGGACTTTAAAGCGGCAATGGCCTTCTGTGTCATCGCATCGGCAATGGCATCATTACCCGGTTCGGCTTGGAACAGGCCGTTGATCGCCAGCACTTGGTTGGCTATACCCAACTCTGCCAGTTCGCTGCTAGTTCGTTCCGCCTCGCGCAAGGCCGAAGTCTCGGGCCGACTGACCAACACCACCGTGGTTTGTTGTGCGTCGGCCAATTGCGCCACGGTCGCAGCATACAAACTTCGCTGTTTCTCCAAACCCGCCAATGGGCCTAAACACGAAGCGCCGCCAGTGGAGGATTCGATGAAACCATTCCAAGCCGACGGCAAGGACAACAGGCGCAAGGTGTGGCCGGTCGGTGCGGTATCGAAAATCACATGATCAAAGCCTTCGGTTTTCTGTGGGTCGCCAAGCAGTGCGGAGAACTCGTCAAATGCGGCAATTTCGACGGTACACGCACCAGAAAACTGTTCTTCCATGCTGGCGATTGCTGCCGTGGGTAATATTCCCCTATAAGGCGCAACCATACGCTCCCGGTAGGCATGGGCAGAGGCTTCCGGGTCAATATTCAGCGCGAACAGTCCAGCCACTTCGGGTATTGCGGTGGGTGTTGAGGAAAGCTTTACACCTAACACCTCATCCAGATTGGAAGCCGGGTCGGTGCTTACGATCAACACCCGCCGGCCTGATTCGGCAAGGGCAATGCCAGTGGCGCACGACAGCGACGTTTTGCCTACGCCGCCTTTGCCGGTAAAAAACAGATAACGGGTATCGACACTTGGAAGTCCCATGATGGCTAAGCCCTTGAATATAGATTAACAACAACCGCTACTCGGTTTGCAACAGCCAGATTCAGTAAGTTTGGTCTGCGGCTTTGCCTCTTTCCCGGTCAGGCCAAGTTTTGCCGCCAATTGATCGCGGGTAAGATAAATCCCTGTGGACACTACATGACCGTCCACCACCATCACCGGCAAGCGATCCATCCCGGCTTCCATTTCCTTGACCACATCCGCGTTGGAGGCGAATGCCTGGGGCTGTTGAGACAGATTATGACGAGTCACTTCCACACCTTGCTCGGCAATCCATTGCAAGTCGGCGACGAATTGGACGAGGACGGGATCGACATCGACACCGCAAACGCCTGTTGAACAACACATGGCCGGTTCGTAAATTTCAAGTTTTTTCATGCGTGTAATCCTCTTTGATAATTTCAAAAAAACTAAGCCGCTTTGTCATTTACCCAATCAGACGGACATGCACCAGGGCCAGTCAATCGGGCGGCATCCTCGGCAAACATTGGCTGCCCCACCAGTCCATCGGCGGCAGTGGTCAGCACCGCCAAAGCCCACTCGGGCAAATCGGGATGCAAGCGGTAATACACCCAAGCCCCTTGCCTACGGTCTTGCAACAAGCGGCAAGTGCGCAACAATGCCAAGTGACGGGAAATTTTAGGTTGCGACATTTGCAAAGCTTGGGTCAACTCGCACACGCACAACTCTCCGCGCTTTTGTAACAGCAAAAGGCAACGCAACCGTGTCTCGTCGGCTAGACATTTGAAGAATTGTGCGGGTTGGTACATCGCGTTCTTAGAATCAAATATATGGATATACGTATATTAAAGCAAAACGAAGGGAATGCAAGCAACATTAGCTAAATGTGTAAACCCCACGTTCCATTGTGCCGACTGAGGCCCACAGGCATAGGCATCTACACAAGTCCCTTCCCCCTTGTGGGGGAGGGATTTAGGGAGAGGGGTATCGGTTTAATTACCAGTGGATTGTTGTCTCATCAACTTTCCCAAAACCTTCTCCCCCGACCGGCTTCGCCCCCCTCGCTACGCTCTCCCCAAATACAGGAGAGGGGAGTAAATCAATGCTTTATGAGTTGCGTAGATACCTATGGACCAAGGGGAGGGCTCAATGCAATCGCGCGAAGGAAAATGGCTCGGCATTTCAGCCGGGAATGCCGGAATCCAAGTTGCTTCAAAAGTTATTGTCTGCCATGTTCTTTCGTTGAAGAAACAGAATGTAAGCCCCCCATACAAAACTCAGCAGTATCAAGAAGGCTCCAATGCCATAACTCAAATGGGCAATTTTTTGTGCGCTTCCCAACAAATTCATCATAGTGAGCAAATTACCCCAATCGTGGAATTCCTCAGAGGCGCCACCCACTAAAGGCAATAATCGGTAATTCGCATCTGCAATATAAGGGGAAACATCAATAAAACTCTGCCCAGTCCACCAGAGCATCACCGATGCCGCGAAGTTATCGCGCCTTTGAAAAATAAAGGCCAACATCAAGCCGAATGGGAGTGCCACTTGGAATAAGCTGCCCCCTAATATATGCATAAACTTTCCAAATGGCATAAATAAAACATGCCCAAACTCATGAAATGGAAGATTGATGTTATGCATAAACGAACCCATGATGACTTCCCAGTCAATCCCTCCAAAAATGAATTTTAACCCCCAAAAAAATAAACCGCTCAATGTGATGGCACGGGCATAAAACTCAACAGGCTCTACCCGTTCGGGCACGATAGTAATCGCCACCATGAGATTTTGGAATGATGAATTGTCATCCTCATCGTTTGAACCTAATATTCTTGTGGGTTGCGGAATTTCTCCCTTCTGTCGGGCAATCCATTTATTATAGGCGATGCCACAAGCCGGACAAATCAGAGGATTAAGTTCGGCATCTAAGGCTCGGCGGACATATCCACATTTTGGACAGGGTTCATTCATGGAGGATACTCAGGCTAATTCATTAATTCAATTCACCCTAACTCAAAGCTAGTGACACCAAATATCCGACGATGATTGATAGGGCGAATAGGGCCCGTGTACATTCGCCCTGTTTCAAACACTGGCTTTAACCCTCGCGCCTCGGCAAGTTTTACAGCGGCTGAATTAATCTTCGGAACATCGAGAAAGATTTCTTCATTGCCCACCTCAGCGATTAGCGCATCTAGCACAGCTTCCGCCGCTGTTCTATCATCGGCGAACAACGGGCCAATTTTATACCCTGTCCGGCACGGGCGGATCACCCCCCAGCCAAGCAGATTGCCATCCGGGAACAATGCCCGGCCTATGTGTCCCTCGGTTTCAATCCAAGCGCGGAGAAAGTCAAGCCGTGGTGCTGGAAAAACCTCGGTATCGTAGGCTTCGATGAGATTGATCGGAACGTCTCCGATAGGGATGATACCCGGCTGTAAATCTTCGCAGACCACTGAGGCTTTGCCAGCATACCGTATGTTGCGATAGGCAAAGACAAAGCCTGACTTCAAATATCTGTCTTTTTGAGCCAAAACGCTATCAAGCCCTATGCTTCGCTGTCCCGCATGGGCGATGGCAGCTTGCCAGACAAGCCAGCCGTATCCCCGTTTCCGCAGGTCAGGACGGACGATATAGAAGCCAAGAAATGCGAAATGTTCGTCATAGTTGACTATTGAAATGCAGGCTGCTGCATGACCGTGGAGTTCCCCGATCAAAAAGCCTTGTGGATCAATTGTGGCAAAGCAGCTTGCATCAGCCAGCCCAGGATTCCAACCCTCAGCCGCCGCCCAATCGATCGCCAAGCTGATTTCGTCAGGTCGCATGGTGCGTATATGGAATTCATCAGTACTCATGATTAATTTAGTTTGGTTTGTGATGTTCATGCCAGTGTTGTGCAATATCAATCCGCCGTGTCACCCACACATGGCTATGACCTAACACATAATCGATAAACCGCTCCAAAGCCGCGATGCGTCCGGGTCGCCCTACCAAGCGGCAATGCAGACCAATCGACAACATCTTAGGCGTATCTTCACCTTCCGTATAAAGCACGTCAAAACTATCGCGCAAATAAGCGAAGAACTGGTCGCCGGAATTAAACCCTTGCGCGACGGCAAAACGCATATCATTGGTATCAAGTGTGTAAGGCACCACCAAATGTGGCCCGTTTGCACCAAGAATCCAATACGGCAAATCGTCGGCATAGGAATCGGAATCGTAAACGAAGCCTCCCTCATGCATGACTAAACGCCGAGTGTTTTCCGAGCAGCGACCCAAATACCAGCCCAGTGGGCGCGAGCCAGTCACTTCGGTGTGTATGCGAATTGCCTCTTGTAAGTGTAGGCGTTCTTCTAATTCGCTAAAATCTTTATACTCAATCCACTTAAGCCCATGGCTTGCAATTTCCCAACCAGCCTCTTGCATAGCGGCAACTGCATTGGGGTTACGGGCAAGTGCGCTGGCAATGCCAAAAACCGTGAGCGGAATATTTTTCCGGGTAAACAAGCGCCAAATGCGCCAGAAACCCGCCCTTGAACCATATTCGTAGATTGACTCCATGTTCATATTTCGCATGTCCTGCCAAGCTTGAGCGCCTATGATTTCAGACAAAAACGCTTCTGAGGCAGTGTCACCATGCAGAATGCAGTTTTCACCCCCTTCTTCATAGTTCAGCACGAATTGCACGGCGATTTTGGCATCATCTGGCCACTTGGGATCGGGAGGAGTTTTACCATAACCAATAAGATTACGGGGATAATGGATAATGGTCATTTAGGTTCAGATGGAGAGGCGGTTAGCACTAAAATTGAGAGTCCAAAATAAACCCTGAGCTTCGAACTTTGTTTCATAAATTGTACCTGCTTAGGTTTGAATTGATGGTTTTTTTGACGGTTTGGGTTTGTCAGCCGCTAAACACACAATGAACATCAAACTATTCAGGTAAAGATTGTAATTAAATCCATCATTTGTCAACTTTGGATAGGCGCGGGCTTACGCAGTGGTAGAGAAAGAAGGTAGTGTCCTTGGAAAAAGCCTTAGTCTAAACTATTTATGTATTGTTTTTGCATCTTAACTTTAAGCGACATTTTTTCCCCTATTCAGAAATTCCTTTATATTCAATTAATTAAAAAACTCATAAACAAGACTTTTGACATGGACAAATCAGGCAATAAGCGATTCAATACAAATTCATTGATTAACGCGCCGTTTTATATTCAAATTCATCAATTAAATGCCAATCTCACGCGTTAATTTATTGCATGACGTGAGGGATTGCTTAACAGATCAATGCATTACAAAACGAGAAAACGATGAGTCAGCCGGACTGGGACAAAAACACGGTCGCGCAAGTGATCGAAAGCTTAAAAGACAAACCGGGCGCAATGTTGCCGATTTTGCATGGTATTCAAGATGCTTTAGGTTACATTCCAAAAGGGTCTGTACCGTTGATTGCCAACGCGCTCAATGTTTCCCGCGCCGAAGTGCATGGGGTCATCACGTTTTATCATTATTTTCGTGATACGCCTCCGGGCAAGCACACGATTCATGTCTGTCGTGCCGAATCCTGCCAATCGATGAATGGCAGCGATTTGGAAGCCCACGCCAAAGCCAAGCTCGGCATCGATTACCACGAAACCACGGCGGATGGGGCTTTTAGCTTGGAACCGGTTTATTGTTTGGGCAATTGCGGTTGTTCACCGGCTATCTCAGTTGATGGCGAGGTTCATGGTCGCGTAAGCCCCGAGCGATTTGACGAAATCTTGGACGAAGTGAGGGCACAGGCATGAGCATCAAAGTATTTATTCCTAGGGATTCCAGCGCACTGTCTTTGGGCGCAGAAAAAACCGCCAAAGCCATCGCCGCCGAAGCCGCCAAGCGTGGATTTGACATCGAATTGGTTCGCAATGGCTCGCGCGGTTTGTTTTACTTGGAGCCGTTGGTTGAAGTTGAAACAGCTAAAGGCCGGGTGGCTTATGGGCCTGTTCAACCCAAAGACGTATCAGGACTTTTCGATGCCGATTTCCTCAATGGCGGTAGTCATCCGTTAAATCTGGGCTTGACCGAAGAAATTGAGTATCTGAAAAAACAGGAACGCTTAACCAATGCCCGTGTCGGCATTACCGATCCGGTTAACTTGGAGGATTATCTGGCCCATGACGGTTATAAAGGCTTGGCCAATGCATTGAAACTGACTCCAGCGGAAATCGTCAAACAAGTGACAGATTCCGGTTTGCGCGGACGCGGCGGCGCGGCCTTCCCAACTGGCATCAAATGGAACACCGTGCTGAATGCGCAAGGCGAGCAAAAATATATCGTCTGCAATGCCGACGAGGGAGACTCTGGCACTTTCTCGGATCGCATGATTATGGAAGATGACCCGTTTGTATTAGTGGAAGGCATGACCATTGCCGGTTTGGCCGTCGGTGCGACCCAAGGTTATATTTATTTGCGGGTAGAATATCCCCATGCCCACAAAAACCTCAATACGGCAATCGCTGCGGCAGAACAGGCCGGATATTTGGGAGCCAATATTTGCGGTTCCGGTAAAGCGTTTAATTTGGAAGTTCGCTTGGGTGCTGGTGCTTATGTTTGTGGTGAGGAAACTTCATTACTGGAAAGCTTGGAAGGCAAGCGTGGCCTCGTCCGTTACAAACCGCCATTACCCGCCATTAAGGGTTTATTTGGCAAACCGACCGTTATTAACAACGTTATTTCTTTGGCTTCCGTGCCGATTATTTTGGACAAAGGCGGCGAGTATTATAAAAACTTCGGCATGGGCCGTTCTCGTGGAACCCTGCCGATTCAATTGGCCGGCAACATCAAACGCCCCGGTTTGATTGAAAAAGCCTTTGGTATCACCTTGCGGGAATTGCTCTACGACTACGGCGGCGGTTCCGCAACAGGCCGACCGATCAAAGCCGTGCAAGTGGGCGGGCCGTTAGGTTCTTTTGTGCCGGAATCGCAATTTGACACGCCCTTGGATTATGAAGCCTTCGCCGCGAATTGGGCAGTTTTAGGCCACGGCGGTGTGGTGGTATTCGACGACACCGTGAATATGGCAACTATGGCCCGTTATGCGATGGAGTTCTGCGCCATCGAATCCTGCGGCAAATGCACCCCCTGCCGCATCGGTTCGACTCGCGGCGTGGAAGTCATGGACAAGATCATCAATAATCAAGATAGGGCGAAGAATATTGCCTTGTTGAGGGATTTAAGCGATGTCATGTTGAATAGCTCGCTCTGTGCCTTGGGCGGCATGACGCCTTATCCAGTATTGAGCGCGTTGAACCATTTTCCGGGGGATTTTGGGGTGGAATGATAGGAGTACAACATGGGGTTTGTCCATGCCGATTTGACTTTGAAAAACCCCCGCACCGAAGCCGAAATGCAAGTCCGGGCGATGGTTGACAGTGGGGCATTATTATTATGTATCCCGCAACATGTCGCTTTGCAACTTCAGTTGGAGGAATTGGAAAAACGCGAAGTAACTTTGACTGACGGCAAACGTCAATTAGTGCCTTATGTCGGCCCTTTGCAAGTGCAATTCGCCAACCGCCGTTGTTTCACTGGGGCGTTGGTTTTAGGGGATGAAACCTTGCTCGGCGCAGTGCCAATGGAAGATTTGGATGTGCTGGTTGATTTGGCTATGCAACGCCTGATTGTCAACCCGGACAGCCCGAATATCGCCGTTGCGCCGGTGAAATAAGGAATTCCACAAAATGCCCTATGTCTCGATGTTTTTCGGTATCATCATTAGAATGTTTCATAATGAGCATAACCCTCCTCATTTTCATGCTGAATATCAAGGGCAAAAGGGTTTGTTTGATTTTGATGGAAACCTACTGAGAGGCAATATGAAATCCAATACTGCAAAGAAGCTTATCCGAGAATGGGCATTGCTGCATAAGGAAGAATTGCAGGGTAATTGGAACAAAGCCGCACATGGCAAGCAGATAGATAGAATAGAGCCGTTAAACTAACAAAGGTGAAAACTATGGATTACTTACCTGTGGTGATAGATGCAACCTACTTGGAAAATTACAAAATCAAAGTCGCTTTTGACAATGGCGAAGAAAAAATTGCCGACTGTGAAAAATGGCTGAAAGGGGAAATATTTGAACCATTGAAGGACAAAAACTATTTTCAACGGTTTTTCGTTGATGGTTGGTCTATCTCTTGGCCGAATGGCGCTGATATTGACCCGGAAACTTTATACGAAGAAAGCGAACCATCCTAGTTGATGGAGGGAATCAGCCTGTTATTGATCGTTCCTACGCTCCGGCTTGGGAACGATCAAACCTAAACTAAACCGAGAGAACCTCGATGAAAACCGCCCACCGCATTGCACTGGCACTGGCACTGTCGCTGTTGACGACCTGGGCCTTGGCCTACCTGCCGGATGAAGAGCCCGTGCCCGCTCCTCCCAAGCCTGAACACAAAGTAAGGCCCATACCTGCACCTGTGCCGAAACAGCACCACGCCCCGCGCCACTCGACACAGCAAACGGATAAAGACGGGGGCAGAGTTGAAGTGCTACGCCACACAGGGGGTAAAACCTTCAGCGACTGCGGCGACTGTCCTGAAATGGTCAGGATTCCTGGCGGTAAGTTTATGATGGGTTCGTCCTCGTCGGAGCAGGACAGCCAAGCCGACGAGAAGCCATACCATTCGGTGAGGGTGGACAGTTTCGCTATCGGCAAATACGAGGTGACCAAAGAGCAGTATGCGGCATTTGTGGACAAGACGGGCTATGCAGGCGGCGGTGATTGTTATACTTGGAACGGTTCGAAATGGGGGAAGCAAGCGGGGGCGGATTGGCGCAATCTTGGCTACTCGCAGGCTCGCACCCAGCCGGTGGTGTGCGTGAGTCTGCAAGACGCGGAAGCCTACGCCCGCTGGCTGAGCGGGAAGACCGGCAAGCACTACCGGCTGCCGACCGAGGCGGAATGGGAATACGCGGCGCGAGCGGGGACGGACACGACGCGGTATTGGGGTGACGGCCCGAATCAGGCTTGTCGTTATGCCAATGTGGCCGATGAAACGGGTCAGCAAAAATTTAATTGGGAAAGCTCGTATATTCACCATTGCGCAGATGGCTATGTCCACACCGCGCCGGTAGGCAGTTTCAGCCCCAACCGTTTCGGCCTGTATGACATGATGGGGAATGTGCGGGAGTGGACGTGCTCGGCTTACACCGAGAGAGGCTATGACGGCAGCGAAATATCATGCATAGATGATGTCACTTCCCGCCGGGTCTATCGGGGCGGATCTTGGGCCAGCGAGCCGGCCCACGTTCGCTCGGCCGACCGCTATGGGTTTGACCCCGCTGACCGCGACGTTGGCCGGGGGTTCCGTCTCCTCCAAGACTGATTTGGCTGGTTCCCAAGCTCCAGCTTGGGAACCCATGTATTGCAAGCTCTGCTTGGTGGTTTCTCTGGAAGCTGGAGCTTCAAAAGCCGCATTCCCAAGCTGGAGCTTGGGAACGAGCAAACGAGCAATAGGTTATATATTGGCTATAAAATTCGTTGTCTGTCTCGACAAGCAAGACTTAGGGGATTTTTCCAACGTAGATATTACTGTGGGTCGGGTTTATGAACTTGTCGAAGAAAATGCTGGCAATGACATGATGCGGATTATTGACGAATCGGGCGAAGATTATCTTTATCCATCATCTTGGTTCGCGACTATAGTGTTAGGCGATTCCACAGCCATACGGCTTCATGATGCTTTGACAAGGCTTTCAGTTTGATTCAGCGGAACTTGGGAACGAACACAAAATCGAGGTTGGAATATGAAGTCTGAATTCACAGCAATTGTTAAACAAGACGGTGATTGGTGGCTAGGTTGGGTCGAAGAAGTCCCCTGTGCCAATGCGCAGGAAAAGACCAAGGAAGAATTACTGATTAGCCTTAGAGAAGCCGCAGCAGATATTCTGGAATTAAGGCGTAAGCAAGCTATCTGAACAAAAAGCAAATAATATTGGTAAGCATGAAATCAACGGTGGTTAAGCAAAATGGCACATCAAACATTAATTTATATACCTGATGAATTGCTCATCGAATTGTCTCAATGGACACCCGACCTTAACGAGCAGTCGAATATTATTGCCGAAGCCTTGCGTAACTTTTTCGCAACGCACAAGAAAAGTTCTGACGATTTAGACAAAATCAATGCTTTTGCCGATGAATTAAACCAAGAAGCTGAGGATGTTCTCGATTATCAGGTGATGCCTTGAAGAGAGGCGATTTGTACCGTGTGGCTCATTCTCTGGCGCGTGACCCAAAGAGATCAAGGGTTTTTGTAAAAGAATTGAATGAGGCAATAAAGCTTGCATTAAGCATTGATATTTTTCAAAGTTAAAAAAGCTAATAAACATGTAATGTAATGTAGATAATGATCCGTTATCGTTATTTTATTCTTTTATTACTCGCACTGCATACTTCATTTGCACCAGCCCAAGAGCAGTGGTTACTGTCCTACCAAGGAAAGTCTGCCAACGAATTTATTTGGGACAAGCGCACGGTTGGCCTGATTAAATCAACCATTCCGAATCATTTATCAGGCAAGCTGTTGGACGGCTTGGGTGGCCCTCCTGACCCTGTCCGTATATCAGAGAATCGCTACTTTTCAACCTCGGCTTGCAAACCTCATGAATGCTTCACTAAATCTTTCTACTGGTATGACATGCACACTGGAAAATCCATCGGGGCTATTTTGAATGATGGGGGTAGGCTTTCCATCTCTTCCAACAATATTAATGCCAACGACATTCCAAAATCAGCGATTGGCGATTTACGTCGCTGGCTGTCGGAAATCGACAAAACTCCAACGCAAGTCAACTTTGTACCCAGTCATGGAAAGTATATTCGGCTTCAAGCAATAGACTTTCAGCCTTTTGAGAAATTTCAACCCACTGCCAATGGCCCTAGCTTCGATTGCCATAAAGCAAATACTAAAATAGAAGACCTCATTTGCAAAAACCCTGAACTATCAAGAGTTGACCTTGAACTTCACACGCTATATAACAATATTTATTATGCAAATTCAACGCTTCCTGCTAGGAGTCAGTTATCGATATTTCAGAGAAACTGGCTTCGCTCCAGAGACGCATCATGCAATAATGCCGACAACATAGAAGCCTGTTTAATGGATAACTATAAATTGCAAAAAAATGCTTTGATGCATTGGCTCCCACATCAATAGCGTGGCAAGATGATTAAATACTTGTATTCCAGAATATTAACCAATGAACCAAAAATTGAACAATTGTCATTATGAAAACCAAATTCACAGCAATTGTTAAACAGGACGGCGATTGCTGGTTCGGTTGGGTCGAAGAAATTCCCGGCGTGAATGCGCAGGAGATATCAAAGGAAGAATTGCTGACAAGCCCAAGAATCGTTTTTCCAAATTCAGACAAGTTTATGTAGATAATATGAAAAGTCCGGTAATTGACAAATATGAGGCATGGGAATCTGTACGGCGTTCGCATCAAGCAGGAGTATTCGACACGAATGTATTGCGTACCATAGAATCTTTGTTGCCTCAGCGGGTGGAGAACAGCGCGGAAACGGGTTGTGGCAAATCAACCATATTATTTTCCAATATCTCAGATCATCATACCGTTTTCGCGTTGAATGACAGAGATGCAGGGGAAGGCTCTTCAGTGTTGTTTTATGAGGAATGCCCGCTAACTCGCATGGATCGGATCACATTCATTGCTGGCCCGACTCAACAAACATTACCCGCGTTTGACCAATTTCGCCCACTAGACCTTCTACTTATTGATGGACCCCATGGATTTCCGTTTCCAGAGTTGGAGTACTACTATTTCTACCCGCATCTGCGTCCGGGCGCGTTGCTCATTCTGGATGATGTGCAAATTCCAACCATTGGCCGCCTTGCCGACTTTTTGGCTGAAGACGAGATGTTCGAAACTGTTGATTTGGTGGAAGGCACGGCAATATTCAGACGCACCGACGCACCAACATTCGACCCGCTCCAAGACGGGTGGTGGACCCAACGCTACAACCGTCGGCGAGTTTCGTCCAAACGGGATATATTTCTCCCGAGTGAATCAGTCACCGACCACTTCACCGAACAGCATCTCGATTGCCGCTTGCATGAAGGTGAAGGTTTTGAAGATCATCAGAACAAGACTCTTAACGAACAAATCGAGCGTTTAAATATCACCCTCGGCAAACGCGATGAAGAAATTGTTAATCTTAGAAAAGAGATTGATGCCGCCAATTCGACATTAAATCAGCTATTCTCCAGTTCTTCATGGCGAATCACAGCTCCAATAAGACAGTTCATGGGGTGGTTGCGTTAGACACCAATGAATATACACCTAATCTATTGAATTCGATTGGAGCGTCAAGGCTTGCCTTGCCTTGACGGGCAAAGCGATCTTTGCCATTCTGTTCAAAATATTAATAAAATAGGCAGGCCGGTGGGAGTCCGTGTCGAAATTAACGGTCAAAGCGGTTAACGCCGCTGTTTAACCAATCAACAGAAAGAGGTAAGTTTATGTCATTAGTACGCGATAAAGACTACGGAACCCCCGCCAGCCCGTCCGAGAAAAATGTGACGGTGGAAATCGACGGCTTTAAAGTCACCGTGCCGGAAGGCACGTCGGTAATGCGAGCTGCGTCCAGCATAGGCATTGAAATCCCAAAACTGTGCGCAACGGACAGCATAGACCCGTTTGGCTCCTGCCGTTTGTGCGTGTGTCAGGTGGAAGGCGGCAAAGGTTATCCGGCTTCTTGTACGACTCCGGTTTATGAAGGCATGAAGGTGCAAACCGAAAATGCCAAGCTGAATGAAATCCGCAAGGGCATCATGGAGTTGTACATTTCCGACCACCCGCTGGATTGCCTCACTTGCCCGTCGAATGGCAATTGCGAGTTACAAGATATGGCCGGTACGGTCGGCTTGCGGGAAGTGCGGTATGGCTACGAAGGTGAAAACCACCTGAAAGCCGAAAAAGACACTAGCAACCCGTATTTCACGTTTGACCCGAGTAAATGTATCGTCTGCTCGCGCTGCGTCCGTGCTTGCGAGGAAACTCAAGGCACGTTTGCGCTGACTATCGACGGACGGGGCTTTGACTCTAAGATTTCGCCGGGGCAGAATGAAGCTTTCATGGATTCCGAATGCGTATCCTGCGGCGCGTGTGTGCAAGCCTGCCCGACCGCGACCCTGATGGAAAAATCCATCTACGAACAAGGTCAACCCGACCATAGCATCACCACGACGTGCGCCTATTGCGGCGTGGGTTGTTCGTTCAAGGCCGAAATGAAGGGTGCGGAAGTGGTGCGTATGGTTCCCGACAAAAACGGTATGGCCAATCATGGGCATTCCTGCATCAAGGGCCGGTTTGCGTTTGGTTATGCCACTCACCCCGACCGTATCACCACTCCGATGATCCGCAAGAGCATCAACGACCCATGGCAGAAAGCGTCTTGGGATGAGGCGATTGATTATGCCGCATCTGAATTTAAGCGCATCCAAGAGAAGTATGGGCGTTATTCAGTAGGCGGCTTAACGTCCAGCCGTTGCACCAACGAAGAAGCCTATCTGGTGCAAAAGCTGGTTCGCGCCGCGTTCGGCAACAACAACGTGGACACTTGTGCCCGCGTATGCCATTCGCCCACGGGTTATGGACTCAAGCAAACCTTGGGTGAATCCGCCGGCACACAGACATTTGATTCGGTGATGCAATCCGATGTCATCATGGTCATCGGGGCCAACCCAACGGACGGGCATCCTGTGTTTGGCTCATTGATGAAAAAGCGTCTACGTCAAGGCGCCAAGCTGATCGTTGCAGACCCGCGTGACATTGATCTGGTCAGATCGGCCCATGTGCAAGCCGATTATCATCTCAAGCTGCGTCCCGGCACGAATGTCGCGTTGGTCAATGCCATCGCCCATGTGATTGTCACCGAAGGACTGGTCAAAGAGGACTTCGTCAACGCCAAGTGTGAAGTTGATTCATTCAAAAAATGGCGCGATGTCGTTTCCCAAGAACGTAACTCACCAGAATCCAGCGAAGTGCATACGGGTGTCCCGGCCAAACTGGTCCGCGAAGCCGCCCGGCTTTACGCCAAAGCGGGAAATGGTGCGATTTATTATGGCTTGGGCGTGACCGAACATAGCCAAGGCTCAACCACCGTCATCGGCATTGCCAATTTGGCGATGGCGACTGGCAACATTGGACGGGAAGGCGTGGGTGTAAACCCCTTGCGCGGTCAAAACAATGTACAGGGTTCTTGCGACATGGGCTCGTTCCCGCATGAACTGCCAGGATACCGCCATGTGTCCGATTTGGAAACCCGTACCTTGTTCGAGTCGGTTTGGGGGGCCAAGCTGGAAGCCGAACCAGGATTGCGCATCCCAAACATGTTCACCGCCGCGATTGATGGTTCATTCAAAGGCTTGTATTGCGAAGGCGAAGACATCGCCCAGTCTGATCCCAACACCCAACATGTTGAAGAGGCGTTAAGGTCAATGGAATGCGTAGTGGTTCAAGACTTGTTCCTCAATGAAACCGCCAAATACGCTCATGTGTTTTTACCCGGTGCATCGTTCTTGGAAAAAACCGGCACATTCACCAATGCCGAACGTCGCATTTCGCCGGTTCGCCGCGTTATGCCGCCGAAAGCCGGTTATGAGGATTGGGAAGTCACTCAATTACTGTCCAACGCCTTGGGCTATGAGATGAACTATTCCAGCGCCAAGGAAATTCTCGACGAAATTGCATCCTTGGTGCCGACCTTCAAGGGTGTCAGCTTCAAAAAGCTGGACGAATTGGGCAGTGTGCAATGGCCTTGCAACGACGAAGCGCCGACTGGTACGCCGACGATGCACATTGAAGAGTTTGTGCGCGGCAAGGGACGTTTCATGCCGACCGAGTATGTGCCGACCAGTGAACGCAGCAACAGCAAATATCCGTTGCTCCTGACCACGGGACGCATTCTGTCGCAATACAATGTCGGCGCTCAGACCCGTCGCACCGACAATGTGGCTTGGCATCCAGAAGACCGTTTGGACATCCATCCGCATGATGCCGAAGTGCGCGGGATTGTCGATGGCGACAAGGTGTCCATTGCCAGCCGTGCCGGGGTAACCGTGTTACACGCCAGAGTCACGGAAAAAATGCAGCCGGGCGTGGTGTACACGACCTTCCACTTCCCTGAATCCGGCGCAAACGTCATCACCACCGACAATTCTGACTGGGCGACCAATTGCCCGGAATACAAGGTGACGGCGGTGCAAGTCACCAAGGTGACTGGCTTCTCGGAATGGCAAAACGGGTTCAAAAGCTTCACCGAGCAGCAATTGTCCATGTTGGAGAATGCCACGACGGCTGTCTGAAACCCATTGACGTGAGCGATAATAACTGCATTTTAAGTCAATCCAAGCCCTCGCCCACCAGCGGGGGCTTTGCTTTGTCTGGTAAACTACGCTGGCTGGCTACCAAAACCTATCCTGTTGAGCGTTGGCAAGGAGGTGTGTGGCAGCAAGCGAAAGATGCAGTTATCGAAGAAGCTCCGGTGGCATTGTTTTACAATAACGTACCTCATGTCGTCATGTTAGCTACCCCATTGGACCTTGAAGATTTCGCATTGGGGTTTAGCCTAACCGAGGGTATCATTGGTTCGCCAAGCGAACTGAACTTTGTTGAAGCCTATCATCGGGAGGATGGCATTGAATTATGGATGCGGATTCCGCCAGAACGTTTTGAGCAACTGTCCCACAAAGAGCGCAACCTGACAGGACGAACGGGCTGCGGTTTGTGTGGGTCAGCAACGATTGCGCAGGCTGTCCGCCACCCTCCCCCGGTCGGCAAGGGAGTTTCTGTGACCGTTGAAGCATTACGTCAAGCCTTGCGTAGCCTTGAGGAACATCAGATTTTGAACAAGCAGACGGGGGCAGTCCATGGGTCCGCATGGGTAGTTCCAGAAAAGGGCATCGAGTTTATCCGTGAAGATGTGGGCCGACACAATGCTTTGGATAAGCTGATTGGTGCATTGGTGAAGTCGGGTGCTGATAGGGACAAAGGCTTCGTCATCGTCACCAGTAGAGCCAGTTTTGAAATGGTGCAAAAATGTGCAATGGTCGGCATTAGCTTAATGGTTGCGATTTCAGCCCCAACTGGCTTGGCTATAAGGCTTGCCGAAGAAACTGGATTAACCCTCATTGGCTTTGCGAGGGAAAATCGGCACACGGTTTACGCCAACTCACAGCGGTTGGTTTTATAAATTACCAACAAAATTAGCAGTTAATAAGGAGACTATTCCCATTATGCACAACAATGAAAATCTAATCAAAATGGCAAACGACATCAGTGCATTTTTTGCTAGCGACCCTGACCACGCCTCCGCCGTCAGTGGCATGGTCGATCATCTCAGTAAATTCTGGGAACCGAGAATGCGCAAGGCAATCATCGCCCATTTGAACGAGGGTGGTGAAGGTTTGAGTGATTTGGCTAAAGACGCAGTCAATCAATTATCAGCTGTATAGATTGGCCCGTCAGAGTTGCATTGACCACCATCTTTCAGCTAAATTACTGGTGGATCGTGGAGTTTTCACACTTTGAGACTGGGTTCAACAACCAACCAAAATTACAGTGAAACGGCACATCGCAACCTATCCTCCCAAAAGCATTTATATTTATGACAAACAAAATGTCCGACTCTAATAAAGAAATCTTTGCACAGTTGTTCCGAGTTCATCGTTCAGGGACAATTGATGCTGGAAGAAACATCCAAGCTGGTTATTACCGTGGATGGGGCCTTGAATATGGCGAACTGTCATCCGTATTTTCAAATTTGCCAATCTACCAACGCGCCTTGTCGCGAGCGATGGAACGAGGTTGCATGTTGCCAGAATGTAAACTTTTCAATTTGTTTATTCTAATTTATTTTGGCCTAGAAAACATACCAGGTGACATCATTGAACTTGGCAGTTATAAAGGAGGATCGGCCGTATTTATGGCTGATATAGTCAAATCCCTTGGAAGATCGACTCAAGTGTGGGCGCTTGACTCGTTTGAAGGAATGCCCACAACCGATCCAGTTCGTGACCTGCATAGTAAAGGTGATTTTTCTGACACTAGCTATGAAGACTTGCTAAGCTATACGAAAGATAACGGGCTTGATACCCACCTTAATATAGTCAAAGGGACTTTCGATAAAACCTTGGAGGGTGTCGCGCAACGAGCCAAGTCATTCAGTTTAGCCCATATTGATTGTGATATTTATGAAGCAGTCAAATACTCGATCATAGGCTCTTGGCCTTATCTTGCAAACGGAGCATTTTTAATATTCGATGATGCGTTGCAAAGCTCTTGTCTTGGGGCTTTGCAAGCAGTTGAGGAGGAATTGATCTCTGGACGAGGACTTCGAGCCGAGCAAGCGTTCCCCCATCTAGTTTATCGATATTTTGCCAATTAGATCTGCGGGTGCAGTTTTGCGAGTTGTAGCCATTAAATGTCGTATTTCGAAAAGATAAAATTCCTTTTGTCCTTTGGGTGGACTAATGCAAAGTATTCTAAAATTAGTTTCCTTTCGAGTCTGCCTTATAATTGTCGGTTAATTGATGTAGGTTGTGGCAATAACTCCCCACAATTTATCAAGTTGTTACGACCCGATATTTACTACGTCGGTATTGATGTAAGCGATCATAACCAATTAGGCAATCCATTACTTTTTGCAGACGAGTACATACTAACAAGCCCAGATAGATTCTCGGAAGCCATTGACCAGTATAAAGGGCAAATGGATGCAGTATTGAGTCATCATAATCTGGAACACTGTAATGACCAACTTGCAGTGTTATCGTCCATGACTAATGCGCTAAAGCCAAATGGAAAACTTTACCTGTCGTTCCCCTGCGAGGAAAGCATCAATTTCCCTCACAGAGACGGGTGTTTAAATTTTTTCGACGACCCAACTCATAACCAAGTTCCTTGTTGGAGTTCAGTGGTGCATCACATCGAAATGGCTGGATTTAAATTTGATTTTACTGCTAAACGCTATAGGCCATTAGGTCTGGCTTTGAAAGGTTTGCTTCTTGAACCCCTTAGTTTTTGGCGTCGCCAAACATTGATCGACGGATCAACTTGGGCGCTATACGGATTTGAGTCAATCATATGGGCAGCGGCACCCACTGCCGAAGTCAT
Organism: uncultured Methylococcaceae bacterium; assembly: GCA_903911305.1. Classification (GTDB taxonomy): domain Bacteria; phylum Pseudomonadota; class Gammaproteobacteria; order Methylococcales; family Methylococcaceae; genus Methylumidiphilus. The sequence continues at coordinate 21,392 of CAIWDB010000016.1, forward strand.
TTTGGGAGATTGGGGCCCAAAAGAAACCGTCAGAGGACAAGGATTCAACATCCAGACGGAAGGTTTATCTGCCATGTGGATTCTCGTTCAAGGGTTAAATCGGTACGGTCAAGTTTGGGTTGAGTTTGGCAACCTACGTCCAAAATATCCTGCCAATACGTGGGACACTTACCTCACTACAGCCATGCCAGAGGAAATCATTGTGACTCCAGGTTTTCATTCTGTCGTTATTGTTGAACCCACCGGTCGCAGAACCAAGGTCGGTGAGTTTTACGTGATGGAATAGCAATCAGCACACGATAAGTGAAAGCACTCTTTTCAAAGTCACCCTTTATCCCAAATTTCACTTAGTTTCATCAATGACTAACACATCCCCGCCGCCCGATTCAATTGGGTTCGATAAGATCTCTATGATGCCGGCACCAAACGTATAACCCCCACCAAATGCACATAAGCCTATGCGTTCGCCTTTTTTATGAGTCGCGAGTACGTCTTTCAAACAAATGGGTATACTGGAAGAAGATGTGTTACCAAAATGCCGGATGTTGGAATAAAGCTTATCCTCTGGAAGACCCAAGCGACCCCGGATTGCGTCAATAATGCGTTGGTTGGCCTGATGGGGGACAATGCAATCCAGTTGCTCAATCGGTAAAGAGGCATCGTGGCAAGCTTTCTTCAAAATTGCCATCATACTTCGAACTGCCTCTTGGAATACGCGATGCCCCTTCATTTGAATATAGGGTGCTTGGCTAAAACCAAGGGGGACACTTAAATTATTTCCCTCGTCTGGTTTTGAACTGATGACGGGCCGATAGAGCATGGCTTTCCATTGCGCAAAATGATCGCCCCCCATCAACACTGTGGCCGTGGCCGCATCTCCAAACAAAGGAAAGGTGGAAAAATCTTCGGGATCTACTTTTTTGGACAAACATTCAGCGGTGACCAGTAACACCCTTCCTTTTGGTAAAGTATATAGGAAATCATAGGCATTCGAGAGTCCGTAGATATAGCCGGAGCATGCCGCAGATATGTCATAGGCGGGGATTTGCACATCATTTTCGTCAATCGAGAGATCCTTGAGGATCAAACAAGCCAAGGAAGGGCACATGCTTAATGGCGTACCTGACGAACAGATCAAAAGGTTAATGTCTTTAATGCTTAGCTTCGCAGAAGCCAGGGCTTCGCGTGCGGCTGTGACAGCCAAGCCAAGTATAGTCTCCCCTTCGGCAAGACGGGGGCGGGTGACTATGCCGGTCAACCGCTCCAATTCCTCGGGAGTGTGATCGCTTAACTTGGCTAGAACCTTTGGATTGTCAACCCAATCGGAACCTGTGGCATAGGCTATCGACCCTATCCCGGCAAACAGGTTGCGCCGACGCTCGCGCAGTACATGCATGCGTCGATCCAAAACAGGTTTCGGCCTATGTTTGGAAAATACGGGAAGTCCAACATCTTCACGACTCACTGGCTTTTTTGACACCCTCGGGTTTTGCAAACGAATGGCTAGGATGGGAGTTCCTAGTTTGACCGATTCCCCAACCGGAACCAAAATTTCTTCTACGGTGCCAGAAATCGGGCTCTCCAAATCCATGACGGCTTTTGACGCCTCCAATATTGCCAAGATTATCCCTGGGGAGATGACGTCGCCCAGCTTCACCTTCCATTCGAGGATTTCCACAGTTTCGTCGGAAGGGCTGGCACCAATAGCTTCCACAAAATATATTTCTTGATCAGTTTCAGTGGTCTTTTCCCAAATTACATCCATTCTGAGCATGGACGCCACTTTTTCCACTACCCGCTTGAGGGATGGCAATACTTCGAGTTGGTTGGCAAAATGATAGGGAATAAATGTATCTTCACGAGCCAGTCTCGCCGATTGAATGTGTCGATGGGCTTTCTCCGCCACAGTGGCTAAGATTTCAGCACCAAAACCGACAGTATGGTTATCCTCGTGGACAACTAATATCCGCCCCGTTTTCATTGCTGATTCTATTACAGCCTCTTCATCCCAAGGGGATATGGATCTTAAATCTAAGATTTCCAACGACACCGATTCCTTTTCAAAAAAAACCGAAGCTTGCTCGCAAATGGGAACGGTGTTACCCCAAGCCACGATTGTAAGATCATGTCCTGAGCGGACGAGTCTCGCTTTCCCTAGAGGAACACGATGGACAGCCGGCTGAATCGCGGCTGCAAGCTCCTTATTTTGTAGTAGATTTTTTGGGTAAAAAAAGATGGTCGGTCGGCCACTATCAAATGCACTATTTAATAATCCAGAAGCGTCGGCTGCGTTGGATGGCAATAGGACATCAATCCCAGGAATATGTGCCGCCGTCGCTTCCATACTCGCGGCATGATAGGGGCCAAGGCCAGGTCGATAGCCCCCGCAAGTTATCATCAGGATAAGCGGAACCTCATATTTCCCGGCAGTACGCCAGTACATGCTGGCCACTTCACTATAGAGCTGGTTGTAGGCGAGCGGAAAAAAATCACCAAATTGAATGAAGGCAACTGGCCTAAGCCCCCCCAAAGCCCTACCGACCGACACACCTATTATCGTAGCTTCTGAAAGTGGGGCATTGATGACTCTTCCAGGAAATTCTATGGAAAGACCATGAGTTACTTTAAACACATCACCTTTTGGGTCTTCTATGTCTTCTCCGTAAAGCATGACCCTCGGGTCTCTTCGCAACCTTGCACCTAAGGTATCACGGATGGCATCGGCCATAACCAATAAAGTTTCGGTAGGCAACTCAAGCTTAGGAGGGGTTGGCATGTTCGGGCGCTTAACTATTAAATCGACTGATGGGTCAGGATTATTCTGGGAGGCTTCCCCTACAATCTTGACTTCCTCAATAATTTCATCCCGGATAGACTCAAGAGCTTGTTTGGTAATACCTCTTTTTTGAAGGTTAAGTTCAAGCAACAGTATTGGATCGCGCTTCTTGTTCTCGTTTAATTCATCTTCGCTTCGATAGCTAGATTGATCATCAGCATTGGAGTGGTCACACAAACGCACAACATGAAAAACTACCAGAGCAGGCCCCCGAGTTTCCCGTATTTTGGCGACAATCGGACCGAGAGCATTGTAAGCAGCTTCAACATTTGTACCGTCAATATGATGCAAGGGAAGCCCAAACCATCGGTCATTGGGTCCTTGTGGAAGCGAAAAAAAAGTCTTACCTTTAGTTCGTGTGGAAATAGCATATTGATTATCTTCCACCATAAACAACACGGGCAAAAAATCCCTGACGGCTGCCGCTACGGCTTCCATCCATTCCCCTTCTTGAGTGCCACCACCTCCACAACCACAATAGACGAAACCTGTTCCGATGTCTTTCAACGTGGATGCCAAACCAACCGACGGTAGCGCATTGTTACCGACAGGAACCGTCATGGGGAGTATCCTCAGGGCAGGGTCCCCGAGAAAATCTGCCATTTGTCGTCCTCGACAATGAGAAGTGTCTTTGCTGAACAGCGTGTCAAAAAAGGCACTTGGAGGTAGGCCATGCGCAAGAAGTAGGGCCTTATCACGATAATGAGGGTTAATCCAATCTTCCTGCGTTAAGTACGGTGCCAGTGCGACAGTGCCTTCATGCCCAGATCCCCCAATGGTGAAGAATGCCTCGCCTCGCTGGCAGTAAGCCCGTTCAAGGATGTCAATCTCACGGGCCGTCACCATCCAGCGATAAAAAGCGAGGAGTTGTTCACGCAAGGGTTTTTCTTCAGCCGTCATTGAATATCACTTTAATCTGTAAGGGTCGTTTCATTCGGTACTTCACTTGTTGGCTTGCCCCAACCCATACCAATCTAAATGTCGAGTAGCAGTCATCGCAAGCGTTAACAAGACAAACAATAAAAGGGAACCAAGCATGAGCGCATTATCTTCCGATTGCAATAAGCCAAATAAGGCAGCGTACAACCCAGCCAGCATGAATCCCGCGCCAGTGGCACGTCGAATGCTTTTCATGACAGCACTAAGATAAAAAACCAGCAATCCCACGCAGGCTAAGGCGGCAGACAAATAAGCCATGGTGAAACCAATATGCTCGGAAAGACTGAGCAACAACAAAAAGAACATCGCCAATGCAAGCCCCACCAACGTGTATTGCGCCGGATGGATGACTAGGTTTTGCAAAATTTCATAAAGGAAAATGGCTGCAAAGGTGAGGCAGACAAACAGGAATCCATATTTCGTCGCCCGGTCAGACATCGAATAGATGTTGACGGGATCAATCAAACGCACTCCAAAACTATCGAAACATGCCATCTCCTTGCATTGGTTAAGATTTTCAGACACGTTGGAGGCCAGTGAATTGACTGACCAATTGGCACTGAAGCCGTCCGCACCCACTTGCTGAGTGGCAGGGTCGGGCAAGAAGCGTCCATGAAATCCGGGATGAGGCCAAGATGAGGATAAGGCGACATGAGTTTGCCGACCGGCGGGAACCCATTCTAAATCTTCCAGCCCGCGCAATTTGAGGGTGAAGTTGACCGGGATAGTCACTTTCCCCTCAACATTGCCCAAGTCTTCCAAAGACACATGCATACCAGGGGTTGTCCCAAAGTTCAATCCCGAGCCTTGCTCAAAGGAATGGTGTACGCCATTCCACTCCAAGCCGGGGGCATCCAACACTCCCCGCATATCGGCCACGGTCACCGCAAGATAAGGTTTGCCTACGGCGAGGGTACCATTGTGCCGTGCTTGAGGTTTGCCAAATTCCTGGGGAATGTTAAAAACCCCTTTGAATTGTGAATCCAACACATAGGAGCGCACGTTGAATAACCCGCGCTGTTTGGTTTCCGCCGTCAATTTGCCAGTAATGTCCAATTGTTCAGGCAGCAAATAAAGTTTGATATGTTCGGTACGATTTTCTTGACGCTTGTTCGACTGCCCATTTAACAAGGTTTCGACGGTTTCTTGCCATTGCTCTAAGTAGGGTACGACAAGCACAGGACCGAACACTCGCTGTTGACCGGCGGAACTGGCGGCTATGTCTGCAATCACCTCGTTTTGGCGGTAAGTGCGTTCGTTGACCAAGCCTTGGATCATCAACAGCGGAACCAGCAAAGCCAGCGTCAGACCAAACACGACTGAGGCTTTAATCCAAAGGGTTTTTTGCATGGCGCTGACTCCTATGATTTCATTTGTTTGAAAAGCCGCCATGTCATTGCAAGCAACACAAGGACGCCCAACAGCAAAACCCCCCATAGAATCAATGTGCGGTTCTGCGCTGAATTTTTTGCCGTGGTTGCAGCCGTTTCAAAATCCGTCGAAGTTTGACGAATTTGAAGCGGGCCTGCTTGGGCTTGTTCCAACTGCAATAACTCTTGAGTGGAAAACCCCGGGGCAACTTGGGATAACTCGACAGCGGCTGATTTAATCTTGTCTCGGCCAAACGCCAAGGTATAGGGGGGTGGCCCGTTAATTAGAAAAACCAAAGTGGCTGGTTGCCAGATTAGGCTAAGTTCGGGTTTGCTAGCAGTGACCACTTGAGGATGCAAGACCCACTCCGCAAAATGCGACACCGGCACGGACAACTCGCCGGAACGACGGGTCTTTTCCGGCTGGGTGATCTGGTAGAAAACCGCTCGGGTAAGTGGTTGAAACACCCATTCGTTAGGCTTGCCGAGTTGCCTGCTGGGAATTTCACGATAAGCCCCTATTTGAGCGGGCAAAACGATATTGGGTTCGGTGAAGTGTAGGTCAATTTTTTCCACCGGGATGGCAATTCCCGCCTTATACATCAAATCATCAGGGAGTTTCCCCGCAATGGGTTGAATCGTCAGTTTGTCCAAAAATGACGCGGTGGACGTCTTTTCGGAATGCTCTGCATCAATCGACGCAAAACGTATGGGTTCGCCGCTACGCCAACTGAGCCTGGCATAGCGAAATGCTCGGGGCGAGAACTCCAAGATGTCATTGACAAGGGTTTCTGAGGTCTGCGTATCCACCAGCCAATTCAACTCGGTGGCTGCAACCATATCCCATTGTTTGAGGTTGTCGCTGACTTCCAACCATACTTGGGCAGAATAAGTCTGTTTCCCCGGTGGCAAGGTAAACCGCAGTGCGCTGATTAAAGGCTGCTTATTATCATTGTTCACATGCTTGGCTTGCCCCAAATCAAGTAGCAATCCGACCAAAACCGGCTTGTCACCGATGCCATTTGATCCAGCTTCACCCTTTCGGGGTTTGGTTTTGACAGAAAGCAAAGTGCCATCTGCTCCCGTTTTGATATCCATATCAATTCCATCGACTGACTGAAGGTTTGGCTGAATTGCGTTTATCTCAAATTGTTTGACTGGCCAGGATTGTTTTTGAATGCTGTTTTGCGGTGCAGGCACATAAAAGGCAAAAGGTGGTTTGCCCCCGTTCGCGTCGAACACTCGCAAATCGCTGAGATCAGCCGAATGGGCATTGAGATAAACCAATTGCGGTAAGCGCAAACTAACCACACCCTGCTTACCGGATACCGTTAGGCTTAGGAAATGCGAGTAGTCTGTTGGCAAGTCGGAAACCGCTTCGGCATCTGCATTGGATGATGATGCGGCGAACACAGTCTGCGGATTAAAAAACCCCATGACTGCGATCAGTAATAAGTAAACCGGTGATATTTTCATAATGATCCGTTTAGCCCCCGTTCTTGGCATTATATTGTAGGCGGAGTGGATTGCCCATTGTCGGACTGCTGGCGTGTCTCGGTTGGCAATGGAGCGAGATATCCTATTGCCAGCATAAGCAAGCCAACTCCTAAAAACGATATGACACGTTCCAATCCACCAGTATTGGATAGATCGACTAAGAAAAGTTTGGCAACCACAATACCCAATAAAATAGCCCCAGACATCCAGATTTTACGAAAACGTCGTTGCGCTGCCACACGCATAAGAATCAACGCGGTTGCACTCCACACCAGTGAGAGCATGGTTTGCACAACATGCGAGTCGAACAGGGAATCGACTTGATAAGGTATGGGCAAAAAAACTGCCACCGTGCGTAACAGCATTAGGTTAAACCAAGCATAAGCAGCCAGGGCTGCAATCCAAGGCATTTTGGCTTCCCACAGAGGGGGTTGTGCCGTATTCCCCCTCCCCTCTTTTAGCATACGGTAAGCGGCAAAGCCGAGCAGCGCCGCAAAACCAGTGGTGATATCGAGTGGATTCAATATCGGCAAATAAGGGAGCGGTTCCATCAATCCATTTTGTGTCAGATTCCATATGACGACTAGGACGATAGCCCAGCCAGCACCTAGCGGAATGAGGACACGCCGATACCAATCCGCAATGGGGACGCAAGGCCAAGCGTTTTTACGCATCTGCTGCACAACCCAAGCAACCGCCAAAATCATCAGCCAAACGGGCAGATAGCTCGGCCAACTCCCTGACACAAACCAGCCAGCATCATCCAATAATACCTGTTCCTCGGGTGTGCCAAGCCCAAGCCAGTGGGTGATCAAGTGGTGTCCGACCGGACAAATCATCAACCACGGACCAATCGTGCGTTGCCCATGCAAGGTCTTCAGCCAGAGGGCATCCATTGACCATGCCTTTTTTTGCCAGTATGCCATCAACCATTCACTCACTCCCCACAGGGCTAGATACGCCCACCAAGTCTCCCGGTAAGCGATATCATCATTGAAGAACATATCTAACAGCATGACAATATTGAACAGACCCAACGCAAACCAAGCCGATAGCCCGAACCAGCGTAAAGCAGGCCAGCACAAACGATCTGCCAATAAAGCGCATCCATAGGCTAATAAGGCCACACTCAAACCGTAGACGCTCCAATATAGAGATAGACTCTCGGCACGATAAGGCTCCAAGCCAAATGCAAGCCCGTATTGGCCTTGCACCCAATACGACCATTCATTCAGTACGAATGCAAAGCACCAAAATCCAGACCATAGCAACAAGCGGTTAGATAGCTTTGAGTATTCCACCTCAGCTTGACGTTGAAAGAACCAACTGCTGAGAAACGCCCCCAAGCCGATCAACAATGCGCCCAAGAAAGGCCCGGCGAATAGGTTGGGCTGAGGTTCCGTGGTAGAATCAAAACCGGCCATTGCCAAGCATAGAAAAACCAATCCAGCCAGAATCTGTGCCACCATCGCGAAAGTTCGGGCAATTTTCCATTGCATTTGCCACGCGATCACGCTCAAAATAATTGCCACTAATAACCCACTCATCGCCAACAAGTTAGCCTCTAACGAGTTATCCGTGCGCAGTGCAATTTCGGCCCAAGCACCCGCCAGCATCCATATAGCCGCCAATGCCAGAAATGCAGTGGCAAATGGGGCTAAGTTCACTGGGTGGCTAGCTTCATCGGCGGCGGTTTGGCGTCTAAAATTAATCGCCATCATGAACGCAGTGACCGCCAGCAACAGGAACCCTAGCCATAAATTGGACTGCATCGCACTGGCTGCATCCAATCCAGTCACCGTACCGACGAATGACATCCAAGCCCCAAACTGCACCAACAAACCAAACACCCAAGCCATGGTTTGGCGTTGCCGCAACCCCACCCACACCATGCCAGCCCCTTCCAAAGCCCAAGCTGCGGAAGTCCAACGCCCATCCAACGCAAATGGAATGGTCAAGGTGCCAAACACCACACCGAGAGCCAAAAAGGATTCCGTCAATAACTTTAACGAGGTGCCTCGACGATGCCATAACAGCACGGCAACCACTGTGTAAAACAAACCCAGAGCCAATGAAGAGTACGCCAAGCCAAATTCAATATGTTTGACCAAGCCGTATTGCAAACCAAAAGTCACTAACGGAGTGCCAAAAACTAAGGTGGCATCAACATAATGCTTTAAATTGGGTGCTTGACGACTGGCATAGAAAATAGTGATCAACACATAGAATAAAAAGAACAAAACAAGGAATAGCTGAACGGAAAGATAATGCTCAGGCGAGTATTTCAATACCCCCCATGCTGTTCCAATGATAAAGGTAAATGCAAAACCGATTAAATTGAGTAAACGCCATGAGCGATACAACGAAATAACCAATATGCCGGCATTCAAAATGGCATAGTATGAAAACAGCCCAATATGGCTACCCCCGCCGGTTGTGGTCAAAATCGGCGCGGCAAAACCACCGGCAATCCCGAACACCGCCAACCATAAAGCATCCTGCAACACAGCTAACATGCAAGTGAGTGCCGTCAGCACAAATAATAATGCAAAGGCTATGCTGCCCGGAAATAGGCCATAAATCTTATAGCCTCCAAATGTCACCAACATTAATATGGCAACAGCCGAACCCTGCACTGGCAAGCTTATCTCTGGCCTTTTTTCACGTATCCGCCAAGCCCATGACAACAGCGCAATATCGGCTAAAACAATGCCGACGAGACGATATTCAATCGGCACCGAAATCCGTGCTGCCGCATATTTAAGCAGGAAACTCACCCCTAAAAACAAAATCAACAAGCCGATTTTAGCGACCAGATTACCGCCGAATAGCCAAGCTTTAATCTTGAGTATCCATTCCGGGGTCGGTTGTTGAGTGTGTTGACGGGACTCCTTAAGCTTTACATATTCCATCCAAGGGTCAGTGGCGACGTTTGATGCGATGGATTCCGCAACAGTATTGGCATTTGCCGAGGTCTGCACCTGTGGCTCTGGTATAATATTGGAGATTTCCGAAGGCGAAACAGAGTCCGTGCTTGTGTTTGCTTGAATCGCTTCGATGGGAGTCGATGCAGGGACAGAAGCAGCTAAAACACTGTCTGGCATGACTGTATCTTCAGCCTTTGCCAAAGGCTCTGTTGCTTGTTGAATCTCCGCTTTTGGCGACTTGGCTTGAGCGGCTGCCAACTCGCCGCTAAGACGAACGACCAACTCATTGAGCTTGCGCACAACTTGATCCAGTTCGGCGACTTTAGCATGTGCATTGCGGGCCGAGATGAAGGCGATAATTGGGCAAAGCAACAGATAGAGGCCAAAAGCCAGCGCTGCCAGTATGATAATAGCTTCCATCAAATTCTCCGATTCAGGTATTTCGGCGTGTCAGATTATTACAACACAACGGACGGCCAAAATATCTATTTAGATTGGAAATTTATCCATCAATAACTGATGTTACGCACTGAGACAATAGATGCTTATATTTTCTGGCATGACGGGAGCGTCGAAGCCTAGGTCGCCGCGTTACATCAGTAAATATCACGAAGAGATCATCAACCATGGGCTATGTTTACCTTGCGATTGCCATCCTTGGAGAAGTGGTGGCCACCAGTACCTTGAAGGCCACGGAGGAGTTTACCCGCTTATGGCCCAGTGTCGTGGTGCTTGTTGGATACGGCATCGCATTTTTTTTCCTGACTTTAGTGTTGCGTAGCATTCCTGTGGGTATCGCCTATGCGATATGGTCGGGCTTGGGGATTGTGTTAGTCGCCATTGCCGGCGTGTTTCTGTACCGGCAGATACCGGATTTGCCCGCGATACTTGGCATGGCGTTGATCGTGTTGGGCGTAGCCGTGATTCAATTGTTTTCAAAAACGGTTCCGCACTAACGGGAAACTCGAAAAACCCCGCACTTCGACATGCTCAGTGCGAACGGCATTTGGCTAATCAGTAGGTTACGTTCGTGGTGAGCCTGTCGAACCATGAACGTAATCAGGTTTTCGAGGCTCCCTAACATTTAGCTAGATTTTGCCAATTGGGAGCAAGCTGTTGGCAACTATGAAATTTAACTTCTCATGGAGGTTTAACCGCGTTGGAAATTCTATAAAGCCGTTTGACCACAGTACTCGACTGTAACGCATGGTTAGGCATGGATTTGCGTAATTGATGATTTAAAAGTTTGCGGGGGTGGCAGTGGTGAGGTAGAACCCATGAGCAACTCCAAAACCTCTTTACCATTCTGTAATGCTTCTTCATACGTCTTACCATGGGTAAGCGCATACTGCCCAAATTCGGGAAGGGAAGCTATATAACAACTGTCCTCGTCCGACCACTGAATAATAATACTGTAGTGAGTTTTCATTTCTTATCTATTATGTCTTTTATGTACTTTTCGACGGAATTTTCTTGATAGGGTTTAGCATCACTTCCGTCGCTACCTAACAATGTCAATTTATCAGGTAGGCAAGGATGTGACCATTTTGTATGGCTACCTTTGCCTTTCTCAACTAGGCAACCAGCCCTTAGTAAAAGAGCTTTCAGTTCTCTGATTTTCTTCGGCATGAATACTCGATATCAAAGACTTAGCTGTGTCAGAACTCTTTGATTTTAACTGATTAGGTGAAATATTTTTGCAAACTGGGCACGCAATAATACCGATCTTATAAATGTGGGGATAAGCATAAAAACACCACCGCCGACTACAAATGAGAGAATGAGATTTTTCCAAGTCAGCAGCCCTTTCCTGCCCCACTTCGCCAAAAAATATAATCCGCCGGGTATATAAAGAACTATCGCTGTCACTAAACCGGGAGAGTATTCACCACCGAGTATAGTTGATGAAATATGTATAAAAGAGTTAGCTAGAACCCACATAGCGGCAGACATTCCAAGCCATAAGTATTTGGTCGAATCCTTGTAGTACAGATAACATCCAAAAGTCAGACACACAAAGAATATAGAATTTCCAATTAGATTTTGTGTCCAGTCGAAACTGCCAAAATATCTATTTGCCCATTCAACAAAGCCTTGAGTGAATTCCTCTACCATGTGAAAAATGTAAAGGAGACAAAAAATAAAAATGCTCCTAGGATTCTCATCAGCAATCTGTTTGTATTTCAAATGAATCTCTCTCTTTATGTAACGATCAGGTTAGGCAAGCAACTTGACGTATTGCACGGACTTTAGGTATTGCTTTTAATATGATCAAGCGCAATAGCTGAATATTTTCTGGCAATTTAGCATAAAAACACCAAAACTTTGGGTTAGCCCGATGTCTCACAGATCAGTACAGCGTCCTTCACGAAGGTCACGCAGTGCCTCCTCTGCAAGCGCATCAAGGCGACCCGCAGAGACATCTGCTTCAAATTGTTTGTCCCAAGCCTCAGCATCAAATTCTTGAAACCAATCTCGAAAGGCGGAAAGCTCATCGCGAGAAAGTTTTTTTATAGCACCTTCAATCTCAGAAACCAAATTCATTTGTTACCACCCTTTATTAGTGTCTATAAAAGTTTTTGTGTGTGCAATGATAAAGCCGTTTGCCTACATTCTTAATTCGTTTTCATGCCGATACTGCTTCAAATGCAATTTGCATAGGACCGGAACTAGCAACAGTAAAATTTAACTTCTCAAAGCCAATTACACGACCAGATTGATCCTTCATCAGAACCACCTCATCTCCGGTTTCCTCACAGATATATTCAGCTTGTGGGTTATCGAACCAAACTGTCAACGTGTTACCCGTTTGGTCGTAATACACTTTCACTTTGGCCATAAATGCTAACCCTCCTTTATTGAGTCAGTGGGATAGGTTGCGCTCGTTACCAAGCTCTAGCTTGGTAACGCTACCCTAGAAGCTCAGCTTCCGCTGATTTGAAGCGGAGCTTCAAATAATAGGTTCCCAAGCAAAGAGCTTGGGAACCAGAACTCAAGGTCAAACGACGGACGGCGCGGGTCGGCTGGAACTGCGGCTTAGGCGGGTGGGCAGAGAGACAAGGCCGGGGATCAATGGGTTTTTCCTCTTTGCTTGTTTAATTATCATGAAAACATGTAGGGCGGAATAGCGATTTAGCGTATTCCGCCGAATGTTTCAACTTTCCCATGCGGCGCAATACGCGGCGGAGCCGCTATTGCGCCCTACGGCCCTAACTTGTTTAGCTATTTTATGCCTCATATACGGTGAGATTACCAGTTCGCCAGTATTTACCGTCCCAAGAAATAACATCACTTAAGTATTTGTAAATTCTTTTTTGGTTAAACCTTGGTGATCCATCTTTCTTAAACCAATGTGAGATTATAGTGGTCGGATATGGCGGGTTGAACCGTTTTCTAACATTCAGAGTTGGTTGCCAAAAATAAACAATTATAGATTCGGCAGTTTCAAGGTGCATACGCGAATGCTCAATCGGATAGTTAATATCGCCAAGCCAAATCTCAAGCTCTCGAGTAATTTCAAATAATTTATGGTGGTTTTTAAAACGATTCCTGTATAAACCCTCCGTAATTCCACAATACTGAATAAAAGACTCTTCTCTTTGGTATTTTTTCTTCCCTGCAAAAAGATACAGTCCATCCCCGTCATCAAGCATTTCGACTTCTTCGTAAGAATAAGGGCCACGCCAATGAATTTTTATTGTGAGAAGGTGCATATAAATAACGCCTAACTTTGAGTTAGCTATCATTTTGAAGCTTTACAAAAACCACTTTTGATACCTAACATCCCAAAACGATCATCAGTTATTGATCTGGTGTCCAACAAGATTAACAACCCCGTCACTTTAGCAGGTCAAAAGCGTCATCCTCTCTGTCCATTTCGCTTCAACAACGAAACGACTAGATTGATCTCCAATCTACTCGATAAATAATGGAAATGCAATACGACGCGACCAACCGGGTATCTCGCTACGTGGCGAGTGTGCTATGGAACGATTCCTTAAGCACATGGAGCTTGATACTGGGCTACAGGTATCGGGCGCTCAATGGCAACGGAGTTTCGCAACGCCTTGATACGCTCTATTTCGTGCATAGTTTGCGCTGTGAAGTAAGACACCCCACAATGCGGACATGTCCATAACGGTAATTCCTCGATCACTAATAGTGAACTTCCTCGACCGAAACTCCGGGTCACTTGGCGCTTTTGCACACCCGGTTTTCCGCAGGAGGCGCAGAGTTGCTCAGAGGAGGTAGGCGGTAATGACGAAGAGCTTGCCCGTCGGGCCGATTTTGACGACCGTTTCGGCTTGTCGTTCGTCGAGTGTGTGACCTCGGATAACACACTTAACTTCTCTGGTATGGTTGTCTCGCTGTCGCTCGACGATTTCGCCAGAGAAGATGACGTTTTCAAGGTCAAGGATCGTGATGTTGTCATCGTCTAGTTCCTCGGCTGCGTGAATGGAAACAACATAGTTGAGCGAACGGATGCATTCTCGGATTCGGGTTATGGTCGGTTCTGCCACTCAACTAGCTCGCTTTCTACAAAATTTAGGTGATTCTTGGAGAGCAACAAAAATATTCTGAATAATTGAGTTCCAATCTACTCGATTTATAATGGGTTTGCAACACGCCATCGCCAACCTAACCGAACCCACCAAAGATCATGACCACACCCCCAGACGACTTAGACTTACCCACCATCTCCGCCATCACGCTAGACCATTACAACCAACGGGCGGAGGATTTTTGGGAAGGGACTCGCGACCATGATGTGCGGCAGAATATCGAGGCATTATTGCAAACCATCGAAGGCGAGCCGCCGTTTAAGCTACTGGATTTTGGCTGCGGGCCGGGG
>CAIWDB010000017.1 GCA_903911305.1 uncultured Methylococcaceae bacterium
ATGAATATATGCAACATGTAGGAGCGGGCCACGCCCGCGATAAATAGCCTATTTTTGAAGACTTGGCCCAAACAATCGCGGGCATGGCCCGCTCCTACGGATCAAATAAAGTAATCAATTGATATTGAAAACGCTGTAAGATGTTTGATATCTACCCTTGCCTTTTGATCAACTAGATGGATTTATTCATTCGCATTAGTTGTTGAGTGCTGCTTACAGTCCTTGTATCCCCATCAGCAATAACACGTCCCGCACTTTTGACGGTGTGTCCACTAGCACCCCCCTTATCCCAAGCTGTTCAGCGCCGATTATATTAATTTCAGAGTCATCGAAGAATATGGTCTCAGACGCAGACACACGGCGTTGCTTTAGCACATGCCGAAACCCCTCATGCTCCGGCTTCCTAAATCCTATTCTCGATGAAATGAAGATTTCATCGAAGTGATGTAGAATATGGGCATAACGCTCAGACCATACAGCAGCATGGATTTCGTTGGTATTAGAAAAAGCCACCACCTGCATGATTTTTTTCAGGTCGGGTATAATAGGGCAAATTTCGATATTTTCTTCCATGAAGATAGCATTCCAGCCTTCGCAAAACTCTTCAAAACTCAGGTTGATTCCCATCATAGTGTTGATATGCTGGTGAAAATCATGGTTACTAATTTCATTGCACTCAAACCGCTCAACCGTTCTATCGGGCTTTGCCCTTTCCTTTAACGTACTGGCTGGAACCCCCGAATGTGAGCTCCATTTCATGAACATCGGCTCCCAGTCAATATTGAACACAACATTTCCTAGGTCAAATATCGCTAACTTTGGCATATCTTCATTGGATGGCATAAGGAATTCTTGTAACGATATATTTTGTTGCAGTTGCCCAATTTAGCTGGTTTTAACCTGTGTCAGGCTGCACCGTCCATGTGACTATAATCTGGATTACAGGGGTTTGGCAAGTACGATGAAAAAAAGTTTATCTCCCAGAAGGAAGATGTCCGTAAAAAAAATAGACTTGGATATTGTTTTTAACGCTAGATTTTTTCAGTAATACTAGGGTATTATATATCACATTATTCACAACAAATGATTAGGAGCAAACATGAACGAACTAAAAGAACTTTCTGAAGTCGAACTTACCCAATTGATTGATACTGCCCAGAAAACACTGCGCGACAGACAGCTTGGAAAACGCAAGGAAGTAATCAACCAGATCAAGGATTTGGCTGCAACAATAGGCTACACAGTGGAACTAACTGAGATTTCCCCTGAAAAGGCTACCGGAAGTTCTAGGAAGGGTTCCAAGGTTCCAGTGAAATACCGTGACCCGGAAAATTCCAAGCATCAATGGACGGGACGCGGCATGCAGCCGAAGTGGCTCCGGGAATTGATTGAACAAGGAAGAACTCTTGAAGAGTTTGGCGTGTAATACACACACTATTAAAATCATCAACTGACTTGGCAATTAATGTGAATTGCCCCTCATGACCGATATGTTGCTTGAGGCATTGGATGGAACCTTATTTACCGCTTGATGACCGCACTTGATTATTGTGTGGTCATCAAGTTGGTGCTTTGGCTTTACTCACCTCCCCCGCTCAGAATAGTACCAAGAATCCCCCGGCAATTCACTGGGCGCTAGTTAAGCCGAGCGCTGCCCAAGAGATCAGGTATAAATGTATATGAAGATGCCAGCGTACACTCGGCGTCCACCTGAGGATGTTGAACAAATAAGATATTCGGAACATCAATTTGCTGGAGTTAGGTTGACCGGCTTGGGCTTGGGCTTGGGATGGGTATCGGCTGACCCAATACTGGGTGCTTCTCAATGAGTGCATATAAGCTAACCAATGCTACAGACAAATCAAATCCTTCAATTTGGTGACCTAGCAGTAAACAATTATCATCGCCGATTGCTTCAGATAATAAGGGTGCTATATCTCGCCATAGATTTATGGCTTTAATATCGTCATTTTTTAGAAATACTTTTAGGTCGGCCAACATTTTCGAGACTTGAACTAATTCGATTTGACGGCACTCTGTGGTGCTTTGTTTGGGTAAGATATATTCAATTTCTGCTAAGGCTGCTGACAAGGCAACTGTTAATGCGGCCAACTCATCTCTTAGTTCTTCAACCTGAAGCCCTTGAGATAGCTTTTTTTCAAGTTCCCTGCTTATCACTTGAATGCTCACCATACCTAACAACAGCCTCCGTCCTGCGTTCCCACGAGGAGCGTCACTGCCATTGAGTTAAGGGTTTTGTAAATGCCAAAGCCGTTTGTAGTCCCGGCTTCAGCCAGTCTTTTCGGGGTTGTCTTTCGCCTAAAGGCGGGACTACGAACGCTAACTTAATGGCAGTGACGGTCTTCGTAGGAACGCATAATGACGCTATGCGTCCGCAACCGCTCCATCAATCAAATCGCGCTATCCATGCGCAGGTTTCCCTGTCCCAAATTTCTTCATCATCATCAGAGTCTCACGCAGCGGGTGAAGCCGTGAAGCCTCTGGCGTTGGGCGAACGAAGCGGCTTCAAGGTGCGGGCCATGGCTTGATAGCATGGTATCTACACATCTTTTACCTATGCCTCGGCGGGCAGCGCATTGAACAGTTGCTTCGCGCCAACTGGTATGCCTATCTGCCTGAAAAGAAAAATGCCTCGGAATCATGGGCGGAACATATGCATAAAATTTTGGATTTGATGTAATGATTCTTGGCGCTGGCATCCACTAAGGGCCAAGCTGAAACGTAACCGAAATAGCTCATTGATGGTACATTAGTTGTCAATAATCCGATTGTAAAATATAGCGATTGGAATCCTTCTAATGATCAAGGCATCCTTAATATTCCTAACCCTATTGGCTAAAATAAGAAGCCTGGCTGAAGGTGTAAGGCAAATGGAATATTTCAACTTATCAGCCAATGACATTAACTTTTTTTCCGCATCGGTACTTAGGTGGGAGGCAAGCGAAGGCGTATCGGAAGGGAATGATTCGATGGGATGCTGCAACTTTATCGAAAAATTGTCATAGTTCACGACCTTTACCTCCAAATAACGGCAAATATCGGCTAAAACTGAATTGGCACTCAACCCCCCAAAGGTCCACCATCGCCAGTCGGTTGGCGACTCACTCACCACGAGGGTTCTATCGCTTTCAAGAAATGAAAATTGCCTGGTCAGTTCGTCTAGCTTGCCAATCGCCCGCTTGGAGAGTATTGCAGGGACTTTGCGGTCAATCAGGATGGCATGGATCATTCGGCAAAGGTCGAACCTCATGGATTTCGAGGACCCGAACCATGCGGCCTTGCCTTTATCCTCGCTTGGCTCCACCCTGACGGTTTTGGAGTCCCAATCATGTGAGATGACGCGCCAATAGCGGCCAGCCATTATCAGTACGGATGGACCATCACCCTTAAGCCTGATGCTGATGGGATCCACCGTACCCAATTCTTTTTGTCCATAAAGTACCGTCATATATAAGGGCGTATCGAAAGTGGATACGACTGTTTCAAAATGCCGCCGACCAAATTCTTTTTCGCCGTTTGTCCCCATGCTGACGATCCCTTCGTCATCCCAAAGAATTTCGTTTTCGATCATGTGGCCAATGATTTGCCTTATCGACTCAGAAGATATTTCCGGGAACAGGTCGCTGAGTTCAGTTTGGAGCGCAGCATAGCTGATACCACTATGATGAAGGACCAAGGCCAAAGCCTGCTGAGCGACTATATGCAAAGGTTCAGGCGGAGGGATGATAGATTCCACATGGTTTTCCCTCCACAACCGCACGACGGCGGCAGCCACTAGGAAACCTTCTTCCTCGGTTGCCAGAAACAGGCAATTTCGCAGTGTGTTGGACCGTCGCCCGGTACGCCCCATACGCTGTAAAAAAGATGCCACCGTGGCAGGGGCATCAATTTGGATGACCCGATCAAGGTCGCCGACATCAATGCCCAATTCCAAAGTCGAGGTTGCCACGATGACGCAGACTGATTCTTCGGCGAAAGCTTTTTCTGCCTGTCGCCGTTCATCGGGACTCAGTGACGAATGCGATACAAAAGTCCTCACGCCTAGGTTCCTAAGCATTGCGGAGAGTTCCTCGACTTTTGACCGGCTGTCGCAGAACACCAAGCGTTTCTCGCCCTGATGCAAGCGGGAAATCACGGTTGCGGCATTTTCCAGTGACCCGACGTAATCCAAGGTAACATCGGCCTCGGTGCCAGAACCGCTTTCACCGATGACTTCGGCGGGTTCGCCGTAAACCAGCCAATCAATTAGCCATGCAGGGTTGGACACGGTTGCCGTCAATCCGATGATTTGTATGTTTCTGGCAGTTAGCTTGGCAAGCCTCTTGATGAGGCAGCGGACATGCCATCCCCGGTCGTCCCCGCAAAAGGCGTGCAATTCATCAACAACAATAACTCTGACACCAAGCAGTAAATTCCGCCTGCGCTCATCGGTGGATATCAACATGCCTTCAAGCGATTCCGGTGTGGTCAACAGCAGATCGGGCGGTGATTTGAGTAATCTTTGTTTGGCGGAATGATTGACATCGCCATGCCATACGCCAACACGTCTTCCAACCAGAGAGAAATAGTAACTTAGCCGTGGCTCCAAATTGTTCAGTAGCGCACGGATTGGGCAAATGTATAAAACGGATAGACCATGCCAAGCTTCGCTGAGCATTCGCGACAGCAAGGGGAATACTGCGGCCTCAGTCTTGCCACCGGCAGTCGGGGCCAACAATATGCAATGCCGATTGTCCAGAATGGGGGAAATGGCGGACAGTTGAGTGGGCCGTAGCGAAGGCCAACCCAAGGAATTGACTATATGATGCTGTACGGCGGGGTGCAGCCGTTCGAAAGGGTCGGAATTCAAATGAATGATCCTATTTTGTAGGGCGAATTCATTCGCCCATGAGACATCGAAATATAGTGTTAGGTGCTGATGTTACGCAGCAGCCTAGGCTTTGACGCTCCCGCCAGACTATAAAATGAGCAGCTTTCACGTCAGTGCGTAACATCTATTAGGCGAATAAATTCGCCCCTACAATGATAATTGAATGTCGTCCAAGCTTGCCATTCCAGCGGAAGCTTGTTCCGCCAAGGTCATTTCAGCGGCTCCAACCGTTAGTGCGTAATGCTGCCGAGGATCAAAGTCGGCAAACTGATCGACTCGGTCCAGCACGTCGCCCACCAGCTTTTTGAGGAAAATCCGTGGGGCCACACCCACCTTGCCACCCAACTTTCCGGTCACGGCTTGTGCCAGTCCATGTACATAATCATCATTCACTGAATGCTTGACCCTGTCAGGGAACGAACAAGCATCGGAATAAATGTCCCGCACCTTGCACCCCACTTCGCACAGTAAGGGCAAGGTGAAATTCGGCAAGCGGATTTGCACGGCCCTTGGGTTATCGAAACGAGGGTCCGTGGAGAAATCCGTCTGGATGCGCTGGGCCAAAGGCGGCAAACGTTGAATGCCTTGTGGCCCATCATAGAATGCGGGCGTACCGGTAATGAGCAAATACAATCCAGGATAACGGCCTGCGTCAATCTCGTCGATCCACTGCCGCAAGGAATTCAGCCCCTTTTCCCGAGTATCACCCCGCATGCGTTGCAAGGTCTCCACCTCGTCGATCACCAAAATCAGGCCAGCATAACCAGAATCGCGCAGAATCGACAATACACCCGCCAAAAAATTGGCCGCACCAAAATGATCAATTTCACCCTTGATGCCTGCTGCCCGGCGAACGGAAGCGGCCACATTGGGTTGCCCAGCCACCCAATTGACCAATCCCTCGGCCAAAGCGTAGTCTGCCCGGGACACTGCCTCACGATACCCACGCAAGGCAGCGGAAAACGCAGGGGCAACACGGTTGATGGCACTTAGCCTGGATTCCATCAACTCATCGGTTGCCCGCATCAGGGCCGTTTCGTCATTCGGATTAATCTTGCCGTCGGCCAAAACATCCTGTTCAAGCACGTAGAACCAGCCGTCGATAATGCCCCGGAACGAACCTTCGCCGCTGTCTGCCGTGCATATCCGTTCGATCATGCGACGGTAGACAGTCTCCATCTTATGCAAAGGCGTTTCGGTTTCGGAAATTTGCACTTCACTGGTGGCAAAACCTTTGGATCGGGCGCGTTCTTGTAGCCAGCGCCCAAAAAATGTCTTGCCACTGCCATATTCGCCACGCACGGCCTTGAACACCCCTCGCCCTGACTGGGCTGCGCCGAGTTCCTCATCCAATGATGATTGAAAACGGTCGATGCCCACCGCAAACGCATCCAGGCCGTTGCCCGGAACCGTCCCACGGCGCAGCGCATCAATGATTTCATGGCGACGGGCTGGACTGATCATGCTAGCTCCGCTGAGGTATGGGGTGTAGGGGCGAATTCATTCGCCGTTTTTGAAATGGCAATATTTTGGGCGAATGAATTCGCCCCTACAAAACTCATGCTTTCCCCTCTTTGAATTGTGTTTCCAGCAATCCCTTGTTGAGGGTAATGGAGCCTTCAACCTCGTCTAGTGCCAGCACATTGGCCTGATCGACATTCAACAGCCGCCTTGCTGCGTTGATGAATCCCGATATGCGCAGCAAGGGCATGTCCAAACGCTGGGCCAAGGCAGTTTTAGTCAATTTTCCGCCCCTTTCGGACAAGGCTACGAGCAGGTTGCGGATTTCTTCATCCTTCAAGGCGGCCCGAGCAACCAGTTGCTTTTGTGATTGGTAGATACTTGAAGCAATAACCTGCCCAATCCAGTCATTCTTTCTAGGCGGTGGCGCTTCCACTGCTGGTTCGTCATCGAATAGATGTTTTTGACGGTCATTTGATAAGGCTGGCTTTCTCGGTTTTTTAGGTTGAGAGGCAGTGATTTTGGGGGCGGCTTGCTTATTGAAGTCTGCTAAGATTGGCGAGGCTACAGGCTCCCACCAGTCAGGAAACGAAGGCCCTGCCAACCGGTATCCAGCCGGTGCATCGCCCGGAGCCAACATGCAGATCGGCACCACCATTTCCTGTAGGCTAATGCCGCCGTGATAGCCATTCTTTTTTTGCGCGTAACGCAGGGTTTCCGACCAAGGCACTACAACCTGATGTTCTCCGTTGAGAGCCAATACGCGACCGCCTTGCAAGCGTTTTTCCTGTGGGCTAGGCGAGGCATCACTGGAGCGCCAACGGTCGCCAATACCGGAACCGCCCAAAACAGACGCTTCATCAAGGACATGACCATGATCGGAGGTCATGATGATGACCCGTCCCGCCAGTCTTGCTTCATACAGCAAAGGACGGATCAGCCGAAGATCGTCTAATTTCCAATGCGGTTGCAACTGGTCGGAACCCGACAGATGGTCGTCAATGCCGTTATACACCACGGCTACGACTCGCCTTTCAGTCTTGCCAACCGCATCACGGACTGCGTTGGACAAGCCCATTCCCTCTGCGATCTCGCCTTTGTGGAATACAACGGGCTTGGCATTGCCCCGGGAAACGCCAGCCAAAGCCGGGTGAGAAGCGAACCCCGCCTTTTCCTGCGCGGCTTGGCCTGCGCACAGTCGTCCACACAGTAGGCTGGCACGGGAAATTTCGGTGATCGAGGGAATCGTTGCCAGTCCGGCATAGGGCCGTGCTTGGTCTAGGGGTAGTATTTCGTTCCAGCCGTTGTTTAAAGCATCTTCGAAAATCTCCAGAAAGATGGGGTAGGAAAGGCCGTCCACCACCAGCAATAGGGCTGGGGTTTTTACAGCCAAAGGCGCAACAATTTCCGCCACGATGTTCTCAACTGGAATGATGCCCATCATCGGACTGCATCCAGTATCTTGCCATGTGCTCAAGGATTCGGCGAACCGGCTATTCTGCTGCTCGCGCAATGTCCTGATCCGTTCACGCAAACCCTTGTAACTTTGAGTTAGGCCGGGTAATTCGTCTCCGCCCAACAGACTGATTCTTGCCCAGTCGATGAAAGCCCCATCACGGGTATAGTGGCTGACACACTCCGCCAAATGGGTAGGCTTGGTTGGGGGTTGTTGCCGCTCATATTCCAGCCGCCGTATCAGTTTGGCTGCCATTTCCATTCTGAGATTGCGCAATGCGCCTTTGGAATAAAGTCTGTGTCGGGCCGCAGAAGCTACTGTGGAATACACGGCGGTTGCAGTTGCACTGTCGGGCTTGTCCAAGTATTCGCCGATAGCTTGGCCTAACCTGACCAATCGAGCCTCAAAGCTGCTAGGAAGATCGTCGGATAGACTGTCGAAGTTTGCCAGATGTAGCGATTCGAACAAGTGGTCTGCGTTTTCCAACACTCGATCAAGGCTGGCTTGATCCAACCCATCAAGCAATTTCTGCACTCCCCGATAGAGGTGAATGGCATCACCCGCAACCATTGGAAACCCTCCGCAATACTTTTCCAGACGTACGGCGGCGGCCAATAGCTCGTGTGAAGTATTGGCTTCTTGGTGAAAAACGACCCCACAAACAATGCCTAGCGCCACCAACTCCGAGGCCGAACCCGCTTTGATGCATTGCAGGGCCAACTTCCCGGAGGTGCCCATGGCTTCGCCTAACCAATCATATATCTGATTCTTAGCCTTTTCGGACAGGCTGGCGTATCGGTTGACTCGCGTAAAATCCAAGCTCCAACTCAAAACGGTCAAAAGGTCGGGGCGAGACATCGTTTCGCCAGACAGATGCAGAACGATTTTCAGGGCTTGTGCCCACGCCGAATCCACATCGAGGAATCCACCCGGTACAGGGGGGTAACCTTCAATTGGCAGGTTTTCGAGCAGAGTTTCCGCCAGCCAAGGCCATCTTGCCAATCGGGCATCAATCTCGCGGGCCTGAAATACGTTGCGCAACATGTCCCAGGAATCGACGGCGAACACACGGCCACGGGCAAGTCTAGCCAACACATCGGCTCCCAGTTTTTGATCATCCAGCGGAGTCAGGATCACCACGCCCTTTCCTGTCGTTTCGCGTTCCAACAATTTTTCACGAATGGCTATGGGCGACGGACACCAAGCCAAGGCAAACTCCTTATCCTTGACCGTCAACCTGTCAGGCCAATGGCCGGGGCTTTGGGCACGAATGCCAACCACGGCAGCATCTGCATCGTGCATCAACACCACATCCACTTGCGCCGAAATCTGCCCAATAGTCGGGCTTAATAGAATATTCATTCGCGCTTGGTGATTTTCCAAGTGATGCTTAAGCGATAATCCTGATGCTGTCCTATCTCGGCAGCAATGTCATCCAAAGTTTGCTTTGCCTCGGCAGGAGAAAGATCGATCTTTTCTGATTTATGAATAATCTTGACTCCCTGCGGTGTTGGGGATGAAGAAGTAGTCACTGGCGGCGAAGCTGAATTCACGGTAAGCAATTTCAGCGCCTTGTTCTTTTGCTCTAAAAATGCCGGTTTCAGGGCAATGACATGTTCGTCGCTTGCCAATATTTCGGCGATACGCTGGCTCATGACTTCGGCGTCTTTGCGGCGATCATCTTGTAGTAAACAAATGGCTGTAAAAAAATCCCATCCGTCGGTTTTCAGGGATTCCACGAGAACATTTGCCTTACCGATGGTTTGCCCATAGGCAGTGTCGGTAGTCTCGACTTTGGTTTCAGCCAAAACCGTGATGATGTCAGCATCTTCTAGCGTCATCGCCAACAGCAGATTGACCAAGCCCCTTGCTGTCTTGAGCCGATCCGACTCGGCATCGGGATTTCCAAAGCTTTGCCAGCGTTCAGTCAAGTGTTGCAGATAAGCTTGCAACTGCGGCAAAGCGGATCGGGCCTTCTCTTCGAGTGGTTCCTTCAACTTGGCAACATTCGCGGCATTCAAAGACTCCGCCACCGCCAGCCCGAAAAACAGTCCGGCGCGTTTCACAGCACCTTGCCAGATTTCATCCTTGGGCAAAGCCTGTTCCCTCAATGCCAAGTCATTCGGGGTGTTTTCAAGCGTTGGCGGGTAAGGTGCGCGACCGAGAAAAAATGACCGGTTAGTTTGTGCCGCATAGGTATGGATGATGAGATTCTGCACCTCGGTAGGAAGCCCCATGGGGCGTGGCTCGTCCATCCATCGCCGCAAATGGGCGACGGTCAAGGATTCGCCACCAATGCCCTCTTCCGCCTGTTTCTGCAAAAAATGTTTGCGCCAATGCAGTTCCAGCACAAGGTGGGTCTCCCCCATGTTGCCCAAGCGCAACGGGTTGACCACAGCGCGAACCAGTTGCCGTACCGCCTTGTCGGCAACGAACACCCGCTGATCCTTTTCTTCCAAAGCACGGGCGATTTCCGCTTGGACTTTCTTCAGGACAGCCAGTTTGATGTCGGTTTCAAAATGGGGATGGGCAGGGAATTCATGGGCAAGCACCTGATCCAGCAGATTGATGAAGGCTTCGCGCAGATTGGCACCCACTGGTGGCTTGGGCTGGAATGTCCGATCCAAGGTTCGGAATTTGTCGTAGGCAGCGAGTGGATGGGCGATGGCATCACGCGGTTCATTGGCAATTCCATAAGCCACTTCCAGTGCTTGTTTGACCCTTTGCTGCAATTGGTCGCGCTGGTTGCGAGCCAGTTGCCTTGCCTGAACACGGTCTACTTGCGACAAATGACTGGCATGATCATCGAATCGGTCGCCAGTCAGGATGTAATCCAACACCACCAAACGGCCTAAATCCTTAAGCGACTTTTCTGATAAAAATGACGGCAGCCAAACCAAGGTATGGGTAGTCGGGCCTTGATAGCGATCCAAGCGGGCAATGTCGTCGGCAGGGGTGCGATTTGGCTCGTCAAACGGAAAGTCCAGAATGACGGTCCAACTGCCTTCGCGGCCCCGCAATCGGTCATCGGTCAGTTCCCGCACGTTTTCATAGAGGATTTCGGCATCCCTGACCGTTCCTCGCCAAGTGAACCCAAAACGAATGAACAATTCGCTACCATCGGCAATACCCAACTCGGCAAACAAAATTTCCCGAATCTTGCGGCGCTTATTGCCCATATTGTCGTGAATGGCTGCCCCGGCCAAGATAGGCTCGATGTCCACCCCGGTCACTTGGATGGAGATAATAGGGTTTTGGTCGTCGATGATTTTGATCTCACCGACTTCGGACGCCCAATCCCGGCATTTCTTCAACACATCTTGGGTTTCCCTACCCGGAATCGGCGAAACCACAGAACCATGATTCAACGCCGCCAACCGGGCGGGCGTCAGGTTTTTCAATGTCTCCACTTCCGGCACTAGGGCCGATAACAACAAGGTCTTCACCAAGCGTGCATCGTTTCTAATTTTCCTTGCCTTCACCGTGTCGGCAGTCCGGTTGAGTACCTCGTCCCAACTTACTCCATGGATACGTTCCAACAGTGGCAACAGTTTTTGCTTGTAGAGTCGCTTGGCATTGTCGAAATGCAGGCGCATCGCATCGGAAAATGGCTCGTCGCCCTCGGCAATCACATCGTACAAATCGCCCACCGGGATGATCTGGCCCAGCTCCAACTCGTCACGCCGGTCCACCAGCAGTTGCAGCATCAGCTTCAACGCCGTCCGTTCACGCTGTAACACACTGGATACGGCAATCAGCGTTTCCACCAAGGCCGGGCTGAACGGGTAAACCAGCCGAAACATTTCCGGCCCGGCTTTGGCGGTCAACAGCGTTTCCAGCACCGTTTTGCTACGGTTGGAAAAATCTTCATAAGCCTGATCCAACACCTGTTTTGCCGACTCGGATACCGGTTTCAGCAGACGATGATGGGCAATGACGGGCAGGTTACGGTCTTCCAAGGTGATGCGATGAAACCGCGCCTCCCAATATTTCAACACATCGCCAATCTGGGTGCCCATCGCGCCGGCTAGGTTTTCACCAACCAACTCGCGCAAATCACGTTGGCGGGCAATGAAGCTCACCAACGGAATCGGGCGATCCGCATGCCCGGCTTCCACCAGCTTGACCAGTTTGACACCCTCGCTGGAAACAAAAGACAGGTTCGCCGCCTGGCTGGCGAGCCATAGAATCAATTCGTCCAAAAACAGCACAACGCCGTCATAACCCAATGCCTTGGCATGATGGGAGAGGATGGCAAGGCCGTCGTCCAACGGCACGAAAGCTTCTCCATGAGATTCTGCAACGGATGCATAAGCAGTGAAAAACCGGCTGATCAAATCCCCAACCAACTTCATGCGTTCCTTGCCTTTTGGCGATTCCAGCATCGCCGCATCAAAGCTTTCGGCATTCCAACCGCCGGAAAGGTCGCCCCAACCATCTCCTGAAGCATTTTGCCCTTCGTTGAGTTTGCCGAAAAAAGCCCCATCGCCCATTTTTTCGCGTAGTTGCTGGGCATCGTGGAACAAACCCTCTGCCAGATAGAAGCCGGGAATAGGCGCTTGCGGATGCAATACACGGACATGCTCGGCATAACCGCCCAGAATGGCCGATTCCATCGTGCGCGAACCAATCATGTGGTAAGGCACCAGCAGGAAACGTTTGCCTTCGGTCCAAGCATTGTGCTTGGCGACGGTTTCGGCGAGTGGCTGGATCGAACGGGCTTTGGCATTGCCGGACAACAGCAAACTCAGCACCGCCATGAAATGGCTCTTGCCCGAACCGAAGCTGCCATGCAAATAGGCCGCTTTGCTGGACCGGCTGGCGATAGCCGATTGGATGAAGCTCAAGGCATCGTCAAAACAGCGGGCCAGTTCAGGGGTGACGACATAATCCGCCAAGGTGGCATCGGCGGCCTTCAACCCATCGGAAAGCTTGAGTACGAAATCCCCTTGATGAACCCGTGTGGGGATGTTGATGAGTTCCTTGAGATAAGTTGTCATGCAGCGTCCTTTGTGATTGTTATGCTGTTGAAATCAAATTGCCGACACTACTAACGAGGATGTATCAATGATCATTCACACGTTTCCGTTCATCGCGGGATGCCGTTTTCGTCGTAGCCGATAATTTCGTCTGCGCTTCTCGGGTCGAGTTCTGGCAATGCGGCGCACCGCCGGCTAATTTCCATCATTGCAGCAAAACGTTCGTCCGCACTCAGTTCAACGGTTTCTACTGGATTTTCTAATTGGTCAACTAACTCTTTTTTCGGCCTAACTTCCATCTCCTGAAGCGACTTGGCAGGACCGAGGTAACCGGTACAACCAATGACATCCTTAAATTGGGAGGCTGTTAATTGCTTTTTTGGGCGCAGCAATACGCCTTCGGGCTGGTCCTCTATCTCAAATTCTGTACCCGGTGTCCAATGGTGGGCATCGCGTACTGATTTAGGCAGGATTACTTGGCCTCTGTCGGAAAGACGGGTAGTTTCCATCATAAAAACTCTGCAAAATAAGTTAAGAAAAACTATACCATGAACAGCCCATTTTGTAGCGGCGAATAAATTCGCCCCTACAGACTCCCGCGTTTTTTCCGTACTGCTCTCGTCACCGGCGGTTGCCAAGCGACCAAAGCGGCTCGGGTCAGCCCTAAGGCTTTGGCTTCTTCATCGACGAAACTATCCATGTAATCGCCCATGCGCTGGCCGTGGCTGGGGTCCGGGTCGTTGTGCCATTGCTTGATCCATGGGATGAGTTCGGCGATGCCGCCAATCAACGGGGTCAGGCGTTCAGCTTGCCAACCTTCATTTTCCTTCATGTCCAGATAGTAAGTGGCAATCGCGGTGGCAAGTTGCAGCGGGTTCCAACCAGCCCAGGCTACGACCAAGCTGCCGTCGGCATCGCGTGAGCAATGCGGAAAGCTGACGAAGCGTTCCTTGGGCACATCCAAGCCGCCACGCAAACGCCAATAGTCGGATTTCTGGAAATCCTTGTTCTGGTATTTAGGCGGGACGGGGATGTCCATTTTCTCACCTTTTAAAGTTCCCTCCCCCACCGGGGGAGGGTTAGGGTGGGGGCGAGTAAAATCAGCGGGTGAGGAATTCATTTCATCCTCCAACCTTTGCAAATCCCACGTCTGCTCCCACGCCTCCCGTTTGCGCAAACCGGATTCGGTGTAACGCAACACCGGCAACAGCGGCACGGCTTCGGCGCTTGCCAAATCCGCCACCAATGCGGATACGTCAAAATCAGCGCGACCGGCATAAAGCTCCGCCACTTGCATGAACTCGGCATCCAGCCGCACCCGGTCTGCCAGTTTGTTCGTGGTGGTCAAGGCAACCGGTTCCGGCCAAAAACGGGATTCTTCCAAACGATCCAGCAGCCATGCCCTTAACGCGGCTTTCTCCTGTTGTTCCCAAGGCTCTTGCGCCCAGCGGCGTTTGTATTCCGGTCGCTCGATCAGGGCTATGGATTTGTCCGCTTCAATCAAAGCCATGCGGGTTTCGACCACAGCGCAGTAATCGTCCGGCCAGTGGGATGGCAGTTCGCTGATGGGGTTTGCAGCATGACGGGCAAACCACGTGGTCTCTTCGCCGCCGTTGGCAATGCGGCGGGCGAGGACGATCTCAAAAGCGCGTTCGCCGAAGTTGATTTCCGGCGGGTTCGGGTGGGTCAGGTCTTGGTCGGTCAAACCATAGAGCTTGTAACAATGCCAGTCCAGTTCTTCCTGCCAGGCGATTTGTTGGCGGCGCAGGGAAGCGGCGCGGAGGCGGGCGGCATCAAGGATTTCGCGGGTGGGAATGGGCATGTCAGACGTGAATGATCAGGCGGGTTCGGGTTAGCTCAACAAAGCAGTTTGTACTAAAGGCGCTAACAACGGCGGTCAAATTATCACCCACCAGACGCTCCAAGTCGGGATTTGTAATATTGCCCGTGGAAATGAGCAAGAGCCTTTTCGGTTGGTCATGCACCCAAAACGATTGCACAAAATCATCGTCCTTGGTGACCACTATCCGATCATCTTGCATGGCAAATGCAATGATTTCAGCATCCTGAGTGCGATTGGCTGAAGGCATGTCCAATGTATGAAGCGCATCATGACCTTGTGCGGAAAGCCATGTTGCAAGGCGGCGAGGCAGTTGGGCATCAATTAAAAACTTCATGCCGCCAGCGATTCAAAACGCTTGGTGTGGGTCAGGCGGGCGGCAAAGGCCAAAGCGGCGAGGATGTCTTCGCGTTCCAAATCTTCGTAATCGGCGAGTATTTCCTCTACGGTCATGCCGCTGGCAAGCCATTCAAGCACGTTTTCCACTGGGTAGCGCAACCCCCGGATACAGGGTTTGCCGTGGCAGATAGCGGGATCAAGGGTAATTCGGTCGATCATGGTTACTACCTATTTGAATAAATTAGCAGGCAAACAAGCGGCGTATTCTTGGGCCAGTTGGTCGAGGCGGCGGGCTATTTCACCCTCACCCCAACCCCTCTCCCCAAAGAACCCCTCACCCCCGGCCCCTCTCCCCAAGGGGAGAGGGGAGGAAGAGTGTGCCGTATTAAACCCCTCTCCCCTTGGAGAGAGGGGAGGAAGAGTATGCCGTATTAAGCCCCTCTCCCCTTGGGGAGAGGGGTTGGGGAGAGGGGGAATGGGGAATTCAGCCAATTTGGTTCCGGTGAATTCGTAAAAGTCCTCAAATGGTGTGGTGGTTTGCCGTGCTCCATGCTGATCCACCGTGCTGCCTTTGTTGTGGCACACTTGCTTCAACCAAAAACACGCCACCGAGGAATTCAGCAAGCCCAACAGCGCCAGATGATCTTCCTCAGTCGCCCCCGCCGGTAGCTTAATGACCGGCGCGGAACGGTTGAACACCTTGCCGCCTCGGTCAAGGACGAAATGGTTGTGGGTGGCGACGAAGGCGAAGGTTATAAGAATTGTTGCTGATACGCGATCTCGAATGAATTGTATGTATTGATCCCAACGAAACCCATGCTCTTCTATGGTTTTACCGAACATATTGCGGCTTCTAAGTGGTGTACGGAGATTCCATATCCATCGTGAATATTCACTACCAGGTTTTATCTGTGGCGCTTGGTAAGTCGATACTACAAGTTTATAAGGAAATAGAATTAATTCATCTTGCGGATTTCCCCAATCACGAATCATGTCACCTATCATGAATGCCCTATTTGGAAAATCAATTCTTATGCCCAAATGGCGTGGAATGATAAAAGCATCGTCTTCACCCGTAATAGCCATAAATCCAATATGAGCAATACGTTTCTGTAAATGTTCCTTCGCGCTCGACTCAATCATCTCCTTCAAATCCGCCGCCCCGCCCCCGCCTATGCTCCACGGATGTTTGCCAAAGGTCGTTCTCGACGTGTCGGTCACCGACACAAAGGCCGATTCACTGCCGGCCCTATCCACCTGATTGACGATGGCGCTCCACACCAAGCCTTGCGCGGGATTGACTGGGGTGGAGGGTTCGCCTTTA
>CAIWDB010000018.1 GCA_903911305.1 uncultured Methylococcaceae bacterium
AGGCGCAATAGCGGTACTCCCCAAATTGCGCCGCATGGATAAAAAGAGCAAAATCTATGGGTACCCGGCATTTTTTTACATACAAACAAAAGAACAACCTTAGCAAGATATGAGAATTTATGCGGATACATCGGTTTATGGCGGGGTGTTCGATGAAGAGTTCGCTGAACCGACTAAGAAATTTTTTTCTGAAATAGATGCTGGACGGTTTAGAATTGTCACATCTGCAATTGTCGAAGCAGAAATAGAGCCGGCACCTCAGAAAATTCGAGATATTTTCGCCCTTTACGAAGCGGTTGCTGAAATCGTTCAAGTCACCCAGGAAATCCTTTTGCTTCAGCAGCAATACATTAATTCAGATGTTGTTACCCCAAAATCTTCTGAGGATGCTTTGCATGTTGCAATAGCTACAGTAACGCAATGCAACCTTATCGTAAGCTGGAATTTCAAGCATATCGTGCATTTCGACAAAATTCCCAAATATAATGCGGTGAATACACTCAACGGCTACGGTCAGATTGGCATTTATTCTCCATTAGAGGTTATCAATTATGACAACGAAGATTCGTGAACCGGAATGTGTCATGCTAAAACGGCGTGGCGCTGAACATGTTGCAAAGTTAATAGCAGCTATGTCCTTAGAAGAGCAATTGGGGTTTTGGCGGAAACGTACTCAAGCCATGTTAGCTCGTCAGGAAGAATCCAATCAAAAGAAAGCCGCCGCCTAATGAGCAATAACGCAGGGCCGCAGGGCGCAATAACGGTATTCCGCGTATTGCGCCGAATGGATAAAAAGCGCAAAATGCCATCAACAACCCATCGGAGGAACTATGGATTTCAACATTGAGTACGAACAAGAAGAGGATGGGCGCTGGCTTGCGGAAGTTATTGAGTTGCCGGGCGTTCTCGCTTATGGAGAAAGTGCCGATAAGGCCATGGTTAAGGTTGAAGCTTTGGCTCTTCGGGTAATTGCTGAACGCCTTGAACATGAAGAGTGCCGCCCCATGCCTATTCACATCTCCCTTGCCGCCACATGAGTCAATGGTTATCGCTCAAAGCAAAGCGGGTATTAGCTGCACTCTTGCGTCTCGGTTGGCAAATTAAATGACAAACAGGTTCGCACAATACTCTTGAGCGAACAGGCTGGCCCGACTTTGTTTTCGCATTTTATGATAGTGAGGAAATTGGCCCCAAAATGCTTGCTAGGATTGCAAAACACACGGGACTTACCCCAAATGTTTGAGCGAGTTTTTCCGGTGAATGGGTAAAAAGAGCAAAAGCCATGATTCCCCTGTATTGTCCCATTGCCCACCCGCCTAACCCGCCGTTCCAGCGCGGTAAGGCGCAATCGTAGGGCGCAATAAGCGACTCCGCCGCGCATTGCGCCGCATGGGAAAGTTGAAACATTCGGCGGAATACGCTAAACCGCTATTCCGCCCTACATGTTTTCACGATAATTTAACAAGCGGGGCAGGGTGGGCAACGACTTTTTGTTGCCCACCGATTAAGCCGAGTAGTGTGGGCAGACGGTTTTATCGTCTGCCCACGCGGAACATGAACGAGATTTTAAAAGGGTAATTCTTGAAGCCAACAGTTTATATTGAAACCTCAATTGTCAGCTATCTAACATCAAGGCCAAGCAATGACATTCGTGTAGCTGCAAGCCAAAACGCAACTAATGAATGGTGGGAAACCCGTCGCCCTGTCTTTGATTTGTATATTTCTGAATTTGTCTTGACTGAAGCGGGTTTTGGTCACCCGGACGCTGCAAACCGTCGCATGACCGTTCTTAGATATATTCCAGAACTTGAGACCGTCGAAGACGTTAGGATTCTGGGCAAGGCATTAATTGCTCGGGGTTCGTTGCCGGTCAAAGCAGAAATTGACGCTTACCATATTGCGGTTGCAGCAGTTCACGGAATGGAATATCTACTTACTTGGAATTGCACTCACATTGCTAATGCTGTTATGCGGCCTAAAATTGAATCCCTATGTAGAGAATTCGGCTATGAGCCACCAATAATTTGTACACCACAAGAACTTATGGAGGGCTAATTTGATGTGGCAAGACCCAATAGTAAAAGAGACTCGTGCGCTTCGAGAAGAATATGCTGAGAAGTTCAACCATGACCCTGATGCTATTTTTGAGGATATTCTTAAGCGTCAGAGTCAGGCTGGCAAAAAGCTAGTCTCTCTACCCCCACGAAAACCACTATTTCCACCCAAAGCAGCCTAACATTGACCACCCGCCTAACCCGCCGTTCCAGCCGACCCGCGCCTATGGCTCATCTTGCGAGGGCGGCTGAACGAGGGCGTAAGGCCATCAAAACCCAAAAAGGAAACATCATGACTACGACAACCTCAGATGTCCGCACTCTTGCACTCAGTGTCACGAAGAAACATGGTCTCAACAAGTGCTTTGAATGCGCGGTCGAGCTGAGACAGGTAATGATGAGTGTGGGCAAGAAGGGATGCGTACTGAAGCTAAAGACGAAAGGTGGAAGGGGCTACATCGTGATGAAGGACTCCAAATTCCAAATTCCATTTCCCACACAAGGCGATGAGGCGATAGCAAACTCCGGTCAACACTTTGGTGTCCATGTCGGTGGTTTCGTCTTCGACAATGTACACCGAGAAGGGATCGCCCGTTGGGCTTGGCAAGACACCTTCGACTGCGATGTCCACGCATTCGAACTCACCGAAGTCGATCCATTCTGAACTCTCAACGCGGTAAGACACAATAGCCCGGTAGGGTGGGCAACAAAAAGACATTGCCCACCCTACCGGGCTGTATTTCTGTATTGTAGTTGTGCGCGCTCGTTCCAGTCGTGTTGCAGCCCTCACATCGAATGCATCTTGGCGGCTGAAAATCGTGTTGTGCTGGGCCAAGTCGAGAAAGTAGGCGCATAACCTAGGAATTGCAACGCTGCAAAGCGCAATAGCGGTACTCCGCGTATTGCGCCGAATGGAAAAAAAGAGCAAAATCCATGAATGCCCGACACCGTATGTCTGCCCACCCGCCTAGGGCCGCAAGGGCGGATACAGCCGGGTGGGCAAGGCTATCGTACCCACCGCTTCAACTAATTGAGATACGTCGAAATAAGCAAAGCCATGACAGTAGAGACAGAAAACCTAATGCTCGAAATCCTGAAAAAAATTCAGAACGACATTTCCAGCCTCAAATTCGACATGGTTGACTTGAAACATCGAGTCAGCATGATAGAACGTAATACAGCCGATATTGCAACCTCTTATGCCGGACAATCCTTGAGAATTGATCGGCTGGAAGAAAGGCTAGATCGGATAGAGCGGCGGTTGGAATTGTCGTTTCATTAGGCGTAAGCGCAAAAATGGTACACCGCGTATTCGCCGAATGAATAAAAGAGCAAAATTCTTGAATCTTAAGCATTGTCTCCCTGCCCAACTCGCCGTTTCAGCCATGTCGGGCAGCGATTTTGTCGTTGCCCGACATTTTATAAAGCGAGGTATTGATGATTCAAATAGAATTATTAGAACAGCACATTGCGAAATTGGATGACGCTTCTTTTTCGAAGCTCCGAGATTGGCTCATTGAATTCGACCAAGCACGTTGGGATAAAAAATTGGAAGCCGATTCCAATACTGGAAAATTAGATATCCTTATCAATGCGGCGCTCGCCGAACATGAAGCTGGATTGATGAAAAGAGCAAAAGCCATTATTTTCCTGTATTGTCCCATTGCCCACCCGCCTAGTCCGCCGTTCTAAGCCGTCCGTCCAGCGTGGACATTTGCTGTTTTCATTCTGGCTCCTTCCGCTCAGACGGCTGAAGGGATTCGTTCGACAATACCACCGTAAATACAGCTATCCCACTGATCCATTAGTATTGACTCTGTAGTTAATACTAATAGCGTGGGTTGATACATAAGGCCAAAGTGAATACACTGAGGACATGATTTTATATTTAATAACACTATGAATTTATGAAAATATTCATTAGATTTTCATTATTTTGTTTAGGTATATTGTTGGGATGGATGGGTGTTCGTGATACTTATATCCCTGTCCATAATCGCTTGTTTGGTGTAGCAGTTCAAGGTAAGGTAACCGGATTTTTAGCTGGTCGCAATTCTCCTTCCGTGCAGCTTGAAAATACTGCACAACGGAATGGTCGGCGAATTGCCAGACGCCCCGTTTTTTACTATCCAGTGACACCTAATAGCAGCCAGTATATGAGTGGTCAAGCTAAAACCTCATTTGTGCCTTCTTGGTCACCTTATGAGCTAAATGAAAGTGTAACTATTGTATTCCCTAAAAACCATCCTGAAGAGCCTTACTTATTCTCTTTTTCGACTATTTTAGGTGGAATTACAAGCCTAGGTTTCGGCTTGCTATGTGTTTATATTGGTTTAGGCGGTGGGTTATAACTGTGATAATCTGCTAAATGTGGTGAGCTGTAAAAAAATTCAATAGGGTAAGAATCCATTATTTCCCAAGCAGAAACCTTTACCAACATATCCGTTGTGGGTAGAGAAGACCCATGTCTTTGTGGAAACCGCGAAGGTGGTTTTGAAGCGACATATAACAATAGGAAAATCTCCATAACTTTTTATCATAGCCCAACACTAGTTGTAAAAAAAATAAGCCAATTAAAGATTCGAGTGAATTACAGCGTTTTCAATACCAAATAGTTACTTAATAATGAATATATGCAACATGTAGGAGCGGGCCACGCCCGCGATAAATAGCCTATTTTTGAAGACTTGGCCCAAACAATCGCGGG
>CAIWDB010000019.1 GCA_903911305.1 uncultured Methylococcaceae bacterium
CACCACGTCGGCACCGGCCAGAAGGTACTTGATGACATCTTCGGGGTTCTCCACGCCTCGCGTGGCCGCTATGGAAGCATTCAGTTTCCCGTGCAGAAGTGCGATCCACAGCAGGGGCAAGCGAATTTCCCCAACGGGACTAAAGCAATCAAAACCCCATCTGACATAAAAGTATTGCCACATGATAAGCAAAGAGCAGCTAATATATTATTGGGTTTACAAGGCGGGCATGGGCGACGCGGCGACATTCATGGAACACGGATTGTCGCTGTGGGGAGCTTTCTTAAAGGAGAAGGGCCATTTCATAAATTTGATTCAGGCATTAAACCGCCCCCACTGGGCGGATAGTTTCACTATTTCCAAAATCAAGCAATATTTTTTGACAAAACAAAAAAAACAAAGCGATAATTGTATCTGTAAGTTTAACTTAAACATGAGTATTTAACCATGTCCACGTCACAAGAACACGTCATGATCGTCCCCGGAATATGTCCGCACAGTATTGGCGGGCTTGCCTTTCAAGAGCCAGCGCCAATCCACCAGTGCATTTTCGTACCGAGCAATTTACATACGGTCGAATCCCGCCAAGCCGCTTTCAATTTTGTTGCTTCAATCGAACAAGGCTGCGGATCATGTTCCAACGTGATTTTGCACGGCGGCGCAGATGGTGTGGAGGTAATCTGGAGTGGGTGCGGCAATGTCCAAGGCCCAATAATTGACCGGGCTTTGCAGGGGTTGACGGTTAAAAAATTAAATTTGGTGAAGGAAAACGACGGCTCCGCGCACATTCTCTTGGTCACAGACGTATCCCTGCCGGAAGTTCAAAGCCGTTTCGAAGCCGTTTATTCAAGCTAAATCAGGCTATTATTGCCCATCCCCCGAAATAGTAAAATCAGCCCACAGACCATGCTTTCTTACTTCTGGGGAAACGCGGAACGGAATTTTACGCAGGGCAAGCCATTTTGTCCGCAGCTACCCTTCAGCCGAATATCTCTTTCGCACGTTGACGCTTGACTATTTCCAGTACGGTATTTTTGCTCAGCCCTAGTTGCCTGCCGATCTGTCGGTAGGATTGGCCGGCGGCCACCAGCGCCAACACCTTCGGTGCCAACTTGTCTGATTTCACTCGCTGCCCGGTGCGTCGTCCGAATACCACGCCTCGGGCCTGCGCTGCCATAACCCCAGACCGAACCCGCTCACGCAGCAGGTCACGCTCGAATTCCGCCAAGCCCGCCATCAACGTGGCAATGAGTTTTCCTTGTGGCGTCGCCAAGTCAAACTGCAAACCCGTTTGCGCGATCAGGCACACCCCCCAGAATTGCAGGTCGTTGAGCGTATGGAACAAGTCCAATGTCGAACGCCCCCAGCGCGTCAGTTCCGTCACCAGAATAACGTCTATTTTTCGCGCCTGTGCGAGGTTCAACACGTGTTGGCGTTGCTGGCGGTCCGCCTTGCTTCCCAATGCGGTTTCCTTCCACACCCCGGCAACGGTATAGCCCGCTTTGGCTGCAAAGGCGATTAAATCCGCCTCCTGTCGTTCGCAGTTTTGATCGCTTGTCGAAACCCGGCAATAAACCGCCGCAACCTGTCCCAATTGAACCCTCCCCGCAAAACAGCCCTGGAACCCGCATTCCGCCGTGGCAAAATGGCGGTCCATTCATAGGATACTTCAAAAGGGACATGCATGCCTTCCGATTCGCACCGCTTGTCGATCCTGACCGCCGAAGAGATCGAAGATTTGTACGGTTTTCCACGCTTCACTGATGAAGACCGCCATCAATCGATCAGCCGGGTGTGGGCGACGAAGTAGTCCTTGGGGATAGGCTTGACTAAGAAGGCTTCGCGCAGACATTCGCGGGCGTTGCGAAGTTCGCCCCGAAGATCGGTTAGGTTTTGGGGTAAGGAGGCGGCATTCATGGGATAAGCGCAGCGAACAAGCCAAACGCACGCGAACTGCGGCCCGCAGTTAGAATCCCTAATCGACGACAGGCATGGGACAAGGCAATTTCCCGGATCAAGTCATTGGTTCGCAAAAAAGTTAAGTTTATAAGACACATGGGAGGCTAGTTTACCCTGCAATGATTTCAGAAACCATCACAAGTTCACCTCACAGGGCCGATTGCAAACCGTCAGTTTACGAAGTCGGCCCTATATTGCCTAGTCATGGTGGGAAACTATGCGGCATACCTAAGTATCTCCGATAGGTCTATTATCTGATCGTTGATTACTGCCTTTGAAGGCATAGAAACGCGGAACACATTGGCGAGGGCATTTTAAAAATGCCCTAAGCCACCTTACGGTTAGTTTGGCTTACTAGATAAGTTTTCAAGCCTCCAGCCAAAGACACGACATTCCGATACCCCAGCTTTTGCAGCGTATCCGCCGCAATCGCGGAACGATGACCAACGGCGCAGAAGCAAACGATAGAGTAGGATTGGTCAGGCACAGCATCGGCTATCCGGCTCGCCAATTGGCTACGGCTTATGTGTATCGCG
Organism: uncultured Methylococcaceae bacterium; assembly: GCA_903911305.1. Classification (GTDB taxonomy): domain Bacteria; phylum Pseudomonadota; class Gammaproteobacteria; order Methylococcales; family Methylococcaceae; genus Methylumidiphilus. The sequence goes on from CAIWDB010000019.1 coordinate 2,496, forward strand.
CCAATTATGCTGCCAGCCTTGAACTCTTTTTCTTCACGCACATCAATCAGAACAGCCCCGGCTGCCGCAAGGGTGCGAGACTCGTCCGGTGATATTTCTTTGATTCGTGTCCTTGCCTCGTTGGCAAGGCGCACTATGTCTTCGACGCTCATGTTCAATCCCCAATTTATTCAAAAGATGCTTTAGTCATATTTTCGCTCCGTGTTCAAAAAGCCAGCCATCCAAGGCATGAGTTAACTATATCGAAATTTTTCCATTTCTCTAAAGAATGGATTCGCATTTAGGTATAACCATGTGCGAAAATTCAGCTAAGGACATTAGCTGTTACGTCCCGGCTGATTGGTCGGCATCCATGCCAAGCAGTTTGATTCTGCGGCGTTCTTAAAACGACGAGGTTAATTCCACATAACCGTAGTCGGCGCTGTTTTTCGACTGGTATACGTTGCCGGTCACATCGTCGCCGAAGGCATGGGCATAATAAGCGCCCCAGACCATGTAATCCACAGCCCCAGGGCCAAGTATCTTCCGCACTGCTTTGGATGGAGACGATTGATTGACCGCTTCAAAGGTTCTCGCCGCTGAGCAATTCTTATATCACGCGCTGAGGCTAGAATATGTCAACACAAAATCTGAACACAGCTATACAATGCAGCCCTTTCCAATCACCACCCGGCATGGCAACATGATCGGTAATATTTCCCTATGGAAAAGAGTCTCTTCTCAGCTTAATCAGCGTTAAAATCAGGGATAAAGAAGGAGAGTTTGACCATGCCCATTTCGCAAAAAGACCGCCCGATCCGCATCGCCACCCCGCTGGGCGAGGACGTTTTACTGTTTTACCGGATGCAAGGCACCGAGAAGCTTGGCGAACTGTTCGAATACGAACTGGAAATGCTCAGTGAAAACGCCTCCATCGACCCGGACAAGTTGCTGGGCGAGAACATCACCGTGAGTGTCCAACTGCCG
>CAIWDB010000020.1 GCA_903911305.1 uncultured Methylococcaceae bacterium
GACTTGGACGATGTGCATTTGGCAGAAGCGACATTGCAACGCTTGCAAAATGGTGAAACACACCTAGTTGATTGGCAAGAGGCGAAGCGACAACTCCATGACTTGGAACATTAAACTCGAAGCTGGTGCTTTGAGGGAGTTGAAAAAGCTGGACAAGACCATTCGCCGTCGGATTGAACAATTCATCGACCGGCTTGCCATTGAGGAGAATCCCCGTGCAAGGGGAATCGCATTGCAAGGCAAAACCTATGACGGTTTATGGCGTTACCGTGTCGGCGATTATCGTTTAATCTGCCAAATCCAAGATCAGGAACTTATCATTTTGGTGGTGGAAATTGGACATCGAGGAAATATCTATCGCTGATCCAAGGCAGAACCAAGCTAGGTAGGTTGCACAGGGCTTGCGAAGCGCATTCATCCGGGGAGCGGAATTGCGCTCGTTACCAAGCTCCAGCTTGGTAACGCTATCCTTGAAGATCCGCTTCCACTGATTTGAAGCGGAGCTTCTAATAATGGATTCCCAAGCAAAGAGCTTGGGAACCAGACAAAGCCCGAAGCGCGGCGGGGTTTGCAACCCCGCCGCTAGCTTTTTTGCGAAGATACGATATCCAACATAGCACAAAATGTTACAAAGCGGATTACAAATCCCTTTCGGCTAGCATCAGACAGAAAGAACCCCGTCCGAGCAACCGGGCGGGGTTTTTGTTTATGTGAGAATTAGTAGCAACTGTATTTATGGGAGGAGAGCGTATGACCGATAATGTTGAAAACTTGATTCTGGAACATCTGCGCGCTCTTCGTGCCGATGTCAGTTCCATCAAAGCCGATGTCCGTGATCTTAAGTTAAGGATGTCCAGCATGGAAAACTATATGGCAAGTTTCCATTTGGAAATTGCCCGTCATGGCAGCAAGTTCGATGAGGTGGACGCACGAATAGATCGCATCGAGCGCCGTTTGGAACTGCGGGACAATGCCTAGTAGTTTACTTCGATCTCTGAGGGTTAATTCCCCACCGCTTGCGGTGCGCGAAAAATACAGCATCCGACATTAGACGGCAAATCCTAAGATGCGGCAGAGCGACTGTTTTATTTTTTATAAGGGTTTTATAGAAATTTGCTTAGAATTGTCGAAAGCTTTCCTAAAGTTGGGATGCTTATGCTGCACAAATGGGATGTTTTGGGTCAGTGAGTACTTTATTTTTGAAGATGGATAATCTGTCAGCCCATTTTCGCTTCCTTCGACATAACATTTTTAAAGAGAGTAATATGGATAGTAATAGCTTTGTCTATGAACTAATATTTGTTGATACTCAAAATTCGAGTACAATAAAATCAATAGTTCAGTTAGCCCATTCTTTCACGAAAATATTAAAGGAAAATGCAGAAACAGATATACACACGAGTTTCCGCCATTAAAGGGTTGGCATTCAATTCGCTGAAGCAGCTAATCAGTTGGAATAGTGACTTTAAGGTCGATCAACCGCAAATTGACTGTCAGCATGAGGGAATTTTTAATTTGGCGGTTGAAGTAAGTGAACTTTCACGCGATCAAGCAGGTAACGACAAGTTGATAGCGATTTTCGATGATTTTGGCACAATTTTGGATGAGCATTTCCGCTACGAAGAAGACATGTTAGTTGAAATTGGCTATCCAATGTTAAAAGACCACCGTGTTGAACACAACGCCATGCTTTCCGAACTCGAGTTCATCCGTCAGCGATTGTCGAGCAGGGTGGGAGAGCGGACATTTCAAGAGAAAGGATTAGTCGTGCTGAGCTTTATGCTGGGAGTAACAGTCGGTCATATTCTGCACAGTGACGTTAACTATGCTCAATACATGAAACGCTGTAAGGCGCATTCGTAGGGCGCGAGCGGCTTGCCGTGTATTGCGCCGAATGCAACGAAGCCCGGCGGGGATCCCCGCTGCTAACGTTTTGTGCGAAGTCACGGCATCCGAAATGGCACAATATTTATGAACGGGATGGCATGCATATCCCGTCCGGCTCGGTGCAATTCGCTATGCTCACCATACCCTATCGTTACCCTGCTTCACGACTAGGCAAGGGATGAGTGGCAATCCATTCTTTCATAATACTGCCTAGCCTTGCGCAAGCTGATGACGGGGATAGAGTCATCACGTAATGTATAGATTATCACATGTAAACGCTGCTTTTGTTCCGGCGGCGGCATTCATTTCCAAACAATACTTTCATAAAGATCATCTTATTACTTCCGTTAAAATCAATAAAACACGACACCCCCGTTTATGGATTAGAATCGTATATTTGTGACACACCATTTGCCTAGAGGAATATTCTCATGACCAGCGCAATCAGTGGAATGTCTGCCAGAGTAGGCATGACGACTACCCCCATGGTCAGAGGGGTTCAACCTCCCAATTTTGCCAACATGGCTGATGAGGCATTCAGCAAATTGGATACTGGCAAAAAAGGTTACTTGAATAAATCCGATTTGCAAAGTGCCATTGATAAGGCGAATGGTGGTCAGAGTGCTAACTCGAATGCCAGCGCAGGACCCAGCGTGGATGATTTGTTGCAGTCACTTGATGCCAGCGGTGATGGCAAAGTCACGAAACAGGAGTTTTCAGACGGCATCCAAAAGCTTGCGGATCAATCAAGTCAAGCGCCTGGAATGAAAGGCTCTTCTCCGCCAAGCGGAATGCAAGGGCCGTCGCCGGGTGCAGGAGGAAAACCTAAAGGGTCTAGTAGTTCAAACAGCTCGAGTGCCGTTTACGATCCCGCCGATACCAATAAGGATGGCATTGTGTCGGAAGCAGAGTTGATCGCTTATCAAAGTACCAGTGCCTACATCAACAGCCACCCGACCGATGATACGAGCAACGACCCCAGCTTGGAAGGAGTGCAGAAAGCCAAGCAATTGCTACAAGCATACATTCAAAATCCAGGCTCCACCAACGAAGATCAAAATAATTTCAGCATCAAAATTTGAATCTTATACCGTGCGTCTTTGGGTGAAGGAACGGACTGCCGGATTATCCCGCCCATTCTCTGCGCATGATGGGCGGTGGCGACCAAGGCATGTATTGTTATCATTATTGATTATTCAATGCTCAACATAAGCCGCTTTTTCAAGCAAGCAACTTCTATTTAGCTAAAGTTTAACTGCAATGTTCGGTTGTCAGTCAAAAAGAGTTAAAATATCAACAGCCAAGGCCAAATCTTAAACTAAAACCTCCGACAACCTAAATACCGGTAAATCTGCAGGAATGACGGCTTATCTTGATGGCAGTGTTTGGCCGCCCAGTTGGGCAAATATACCTTTGGAACGGACTAATAACAATCAGCCCTTCCACATAGGTCAAACGATAATTGCATTTTTAATAAGAAGGGCATTATGCGCAGGGTAATCTTCAATCAAAAAGGTGGCGTGGGGAAATCGACCATCGCCTGTAATCTGGCAGCTATTAGCGCCATTGACGATAAAAAGACATTGGTTATCGACTTGGATGTTCAAGGCAACTCGACCCACTATCTATTGGGTGAAAAAGTCACCGACGTGGATCGCACCATCGCCCATTTTTTTAAGGAGACTCTTGCCGTCAATCTGTTCGGCAAAAACCATTCCAACGAATTGCTTGCCTCGGTGATCCATCCCACCCGATGGCCGAATTTATTTGTCATACCCGCTCATGCTGAACTGGAACCCTTGCAAGGCCGCCTGGAATCTCGGTATAAAATCTTTAAGTTGCGCGAGGCACTGGATCATCTGGAAGGGTTCGACCATATCTATCTCGACACCCCCGCAGCGCTTAACTTTTATAGTCGCACGGCCTTGGTGGCAGCCAAACACTGCCTGATTCCTTTTGACTGCGATGCCTTTTCCCGTGACGCACTGTATAACTTACTGGCCACCATCGCCGAAATCAAGGCCGACCTGAATGCCGACCTAATTATCGAAGGCATCGTTGTCAATCAGTTCCAATCCCGCGCCAACCTGCCGCAACAATTGGTCGATGCCTTGATTGCCGAAGGTCATCCGGTATTGGATGCCAAGATTTCCCCGTCGGTCAAAGTGCGCGAATCCCACAGCGAATCCCAACCGTTGATCCACTATGCCCCCGACCATAAGCTAACAGAAGAATTTTTGGCCTTGCATTTGGAATTGCACAGCAAAGCATAGCCACAGTGTTTTCATCAGAGACAGGGATGTCTCAATTCTAGTTTTATATCAATTGTGCAGATTGAATGTACAAATGTCCTTGACCAAAGCATGTTTGTTTTGGCTTCTGATCATATTCGCAACGAATGTAGCCGAGGCCGAAGGTTCACATGCAAAAGCCCCCAAGCGAATCAAGATCAACCTCGCTGATGAAGAGACAGTGGGGTTCAATTTCACTGAAGAATTCAACTTCTATAGGAACACAGACTACTCAAACACAGTTATTGAGTATGTCACCCAGTCCGGGTGGACTCTCGGTCTGCAATTGCTGAATGTTCCGGTCAGTGGAAGCGGCGCGCAAAACTATGAATATGATGGTTATTTAACCCTAAACAAAACATTCAGGATAAACAGCTTATGGGCATTGGCAATAGGGACTCAAATGGGAACAGTGTTAGCCAACGTCACCCCCAAGCAGCTTCATAATTTCACCTTTATAGATAATTTATTTATATTGAGTGACATTTTTAATGTTCACATAGGCCCTTTTTATGTCAATGATGCGTTGGCAACAATCCATCAACCTGTAGGAGTCATGACTGGCTTTGAGATTCGGATATTGCCCAAGCTGTTGCATTTACAAGGGGATTATTTTTCTGGCAATTCAAATATATCTGGCGGCATAGTCAACCTCGTGTATTTTCCATGGCCAAACTTACAAACCTACTGCGGAGTTAGCGTACCGGGGCCAAATTCAGGGAACGAATTCGCTGGTAATATTGGCATCATTTACAATCTCAAATGAAATCAGCCTCGAGTAAACCGAAGGCAAATGACCAGACAAACCACTTCACCAATTCAAGCGGCTTTCGTTGACTGACAAAGTTGCACCATTCAAGGGCGTCCACCTATGGGCGCACCCGAAACGAGCAGCAAATAAATACAAACTCTGGTAGATTTCATTAAATTCAACAAGATAGAAAGTTGGCACGGCTTCTGCCATAGTCTCCCTGAGCAGATCAAACCGTCAACGCTATTAGAGGACAGCGCAATGAAATTTGTCACAGCAATTTTAAAACCGTTTAAATTGGATGATGTTCGCGAGGCATTGTCAGAAATGGGTGTGTCAGGCATCACCGTGACTGAGGTCAAAGGTTTCGGTCGGCAGAAAGGCCATACCGAACTTTACCGGGGGGCAGAATATGTCGTAGATTTTTTACCCAAAGTAAAATTGGAGGTCGCAATTGCCGACGAACAGTTAGAAGCAGTGATAGATGCCATCGTGAAAAAGGCCAACACAGGGAAAATAGGGGATGGAAAGATTTTCGTGTCCAACCTTGAGCAAGTTGTTCGCATACGCACCGGAGAAACCGGCGCAGAAGCCCTATAAACTGGAGCAACTTATGAAATCTCTAATAGGCTTTCTACTGTTAATAGGCTTTAGTGGAATCTTAGCGGCAGACACGGTTACCCCAGTTCCCAATAAAGGCGATGTGGCTTGGATGATTGTCGCCACTGTGTTGGTGATCCTAATGATTGTGCCTGGAGTGGCATTGTTTTACGGCGGCATGGTGCGCTCCAAAAACATGCTGTCTATGTTAATGCAGGTGTTTGTCATTTTTGCACTGACAGCCGTATTGTGGGCCGTCTATGGTTATAGCTTGGCTTTCACTGAAGGCAACGCTTTCATTGGCGGATTCAGCAAACTATTCCTAAAAGGTGTCACACCTGATTCAATCGCTGCCACCTTCAGCAAAGGCGTCGTGATACCTGAATATATTTATATTGTCTTCCAATTGACCTTTGCCTCAATCACCCCGACACTGATTGTCGGTGCTTTTGCCGAACGCATGAAGTTTTCCGCCATTCTATTGTTCATTTTGATATGGTGGACGTTTGCCTATCTGCCGATAGCCCATATGGTATGGTACTGGGCTGGCCCGGATGCTTACACCGACGCTGAAGCCGGAGCCAAAGCCGCCGCTACGGCAGGCTTCCTGTTCCAGAAAGGCGCTTTGGACTTTGCAGGTGGCACGGTGGTGCATATCAATGCGGGTATAGCGGGCCTTATCGGCTGTATTTTGGTGGGTAAGCGCCTTGGCTATGGCAAGGAATCCTTGAAACCCCATAACGTGCCGATGACCATGATTGGTTCTTCCCTACTATGGGTGGGTTGGTTTGGCTTCAATGTCGGCTCCAACCTGGAAGCTAACGGTGTGTCCGCACTAGTCTTCGCCAACACCTTGCTGGCAACCGCTGCCGCTACCCTGTCTTGGGTGGCTGCCGAATGGTTGACCCATGACAAACCCTCCATGCTAGGCGGTGCCTCCGGCGCCGTGGCGGGATTGGTTGCCATTACCCCGGCTTGCGGTTTTGTTGGCCCTATGGGTTCCATTGCATTGGGTCTCATCGCAGGGGCGGTATGCTTCTGGTCCGTCAGTTATGTCAAACATAAGTTTGGATATGATGACTCCTTGGACGTGTTCGGTGTTCATGGTGTGGGGGGTATACTCGGCGCATTGGGAACCGGTATCTTTGCCGCACCCGCCTTGGGTGGAACCGGCGTTTATGATTACGTGCTGAACAAGGTCGGCGATTACGACATGCTGGCGCAAGTGACCAGCCAAGCATGGGGTGTTGGCTTGACCATTATATGGTCAGGTATTGTTTCCCTAATTGCCTATAAGATAGTCGACAGTTTGGTGGGCTTGCGTGTCAGTGAGGAAACTGAACGTGAAGGCTTGGACATTGGTGAGCATGGAGAATCGGCATATAACTTGTAAATCTTTTTTGTTACTCCGTAGCATTTTGAACGGGCGCCATGCGCCCGTTTTTTTATGACAAAATTTATTCTTCACGGAATAAATTGCAATGTTTTCGGTGTCGTTTGCCTGAAGCCTAAGGCGTACACCTGCCTTTGAATTATTGGATTATCCCTACTAAGCACCTAACCCGCTTCCGTCATTGCAACTAATCCTCTCCCCCACTCCCTCAATTCCCTAACGATTTCCTGATCCCTAACTTGTTTAGCTTGGGCATCCAATTTATCCAATATTTCTTCATATTCTCCAATAATCAAACCCTCCCCAAACCCCTTTTCCGTCAATCTCCTCCTCCGAAATACTTCCCACTGGGCCTGCTCTTCCTTTGCCAATGTCTGAGGGAAATTCCTAGCCCGATAGCGGAACAGCATCTCCGGCAAGCGTTTGTCTTCAAAATTCATATTAACCAAAGCCAATTGCTCCGGTTTCATATCCCGTAATTTTGACAGCTTATTCTTATCGGCGTTGCTAAAAAAACCACCACTGTAAATCATCAAATCGGGATCTTGTACTTGGATTTCTTCCAGTGGGCGGGTAAACACTTCTTCCAATTTTGCAGATAGGCCCACAACACTTTTTATCCGATCCAAATTTGATCGACAAATCGTCACATCAATGCTCAACCGCTCCGCATCAACCGAACGCAAGGTATTTACTGGCACGAGTATAGGGCAGCGATTTAAATGAACGGTTTTTAACGGAATTCGCTTTACGCCTTCCGGCAAATCGGCGGTCCGTGTGAACAAACGCGTTCTGATTTCCTCTGCTGTCAATTCAATCAAAGGAGTGGGATCGGCACTTAGATCAAAGACGGCAATTTCGTTTTGATTGACCGGATGCCTAGCCAAAGCGACCACCATTGCAATACATCCACGCTCAGATGGGTATTTTTCAGAGACATGCAACACTGGCTCGTATGAACCAAATTTCAATAGTTCGGCCGCTTCGCGCTTGCCACGGTTAGTCCAGACGAAGTCATACAGTTTGGGTTGACGTTTTTTTATCAAACGCGCCAGTTCAATTGTCGCTTGAACATCGGCTAGTGCATCATGGGCGCCTCTATGAGCAATACCGTTTACCTGGGTCAGCAATTCAAGCCTGAAACTAGGGCGTCCTTCTTTATCCAGCGGCCATTCAATGCCATCGGGACGCAGAGCCGCCGTCAAACGCACCATATCGATGATGTCCCACCGTGAATTGCCGTTGCGCCATTCTCGCTCGTAAGGATCGAAGAAATTTCGGTAAAGACAATTGCGGGTGAATTCGTCATCGAAACGAAGGGTGTTATAGCCCACGCCACAGGTGCCGTGCCATGATAATTCGGCATGGATGGCGTCAATGAATTCCGCTTCACAAACCCCTTTGGCCATAGCAAGTTGAGGTGTGATGCCAGTCACTAGGCAAGCCTCTGGCGATGGCAAGCGATCAATCGGTGGTTGGCAGTATATGACCAGAGGCTTACCAAGCAAATTTAGCTCTTGATCAGTCCTAAGACCGGCAAACTGCACCGGGGCATCGCGGCGGGGGTCTACGCCAAATGTTTCGTAATCATGCCAATAAAGGCTAGTCTCAGCCATGGGGTTATTTCCTTTTAAACGCAAAAAAGGCGACGGAATGCCAGATTCCGCCGCCCTTCAAATAGAATACCTATTACTTAACGGAAAGGAGTGCTTTCAGCACATCTACTCGACTGATAACACCCACTAGCTTGCCATTTTCGATGACAGGAAAGTGACGCAGGGAGGATTTGGTGAACGATTCAGCCACCTCTAAAATGCTCGTCTCCTTATTGACCGCAGTCACATCTTGGGTCATGAACTCCGCCACCTTGCCACCCATGTCTTCATGATAAGCCGCATGAACAGTTATGCGCAGACAATCCAATTCCGAGAATGCCCCGACCAGTTTGCCCGATTCATCCAAAACCGGCGCACCTGTTGATTTGATCTCCAATAGCTTATGGATAGCATCCATGACATTGGTAGTCGGTTTGAAAAAAACCGGATTGGAAGTCATGAATTGACCGACCGATAATTCTGCAAGCATCGCAACCCTCTCTATTATTGTTAGTTTTTTGGCAGTAGTCTCAAGCCTTGGGCTTCTTATTTGAGACCTTGTGCCGCCGCCTCTAGTTTTTTTCGCTTATCGCACTTTTCCGTGCAAACACATTCGGCACCGCCAGAGCCTCCGCAACTGCCCTTGATGGCTTGCCGCCCAAAAATCACCCCAATCGCCATGATCGTGATCACAACGGCGATAACCGCAAATGTAATCAGAAAAAGAGTCATCTCTATCACCTCCTCTCTCTATTGGATGGCTCAAAGCCGAAAATAGTTCATACTAACACATTTGGGATTGTCGTATGGTCATTATCAATTTCCCTTACAGCAGATTTTGGTTTCCCGAATCGTTATCTCTAGTAGGGCGTGACGCCTTTGGGCCTCCTGTATCAGGAATTCGTCTTCATCTTGACTGATCGCAAAATAAGTCTCAATGGTCTCGCGGATTTGCATGCCTTCTTCCAAGAGTTCTCTGGGCATTAATTCCTCAAATTGTTCACGATATTTCCCGGTTAACAGATCGTCTATGGAGGCTTCTTCTAGGAATTGTCCCTTGCTGTTGATCCAGCCCATGCCAATTAATTGGTTGATAAAGGACGGCGTTTGGCCTATTCCCAGAAAAGACTTGAATCTATTCGTGACCTTGGATGTAAACCTTCGGCTGATTTCCTTTGCTATTAATTTTGAGATGATTTTATCCAGATCATCGCTCAATTTTTGATATTGAAATAAATCCTTCCCCCCCTGTTGAGCGCGTTCTAGCACTTCGCTGGGTACAATGTGAATTGAAATTTCTATCACATTTTCCCCTTCATCATTTACCATGAATTGTAAATCTACACTAAGATCCTTCAACCTTCGGATTAGTTTTTTCCTTTCTTCCGGCGGGCAATTAGCGATTATCCGCTCGCTGTTTTTTTCCATGTCCAAAATGGTATTAACTAAGTTGTTACCCATTCTCGGGAAGAAAATATTTGCAAAACGGTAAAGGGAAAGCAATTTTTCCGTTGAAACATTTTCAGTATTAACGTAAATAGGTGAAAAGTGGATAGGGTCAGCATTCAACAGGGACGGTTTATTAAGCATAATGCCACTTTAGGCGTTATAAATTGATCCAACACTGCGGAATGGAAGGCGATAAATAACATAGGAGACCAAAAATTTCTTTTCCAGCAGTTTATCCAAACGATGCATGACACCCATGAAAACCAAGGCCACGTCTCCTTTATCAAGTGTGCCGTTTATGCGATTGAAAATAAATTCATCCCTCAATGCTAGAAGGTAACTACTTTTAGTTTGGTATTCTGCGTTTGCAGTCTTTTTATCAACACCCTTTGCTTTCATCAACAATTGGCTAAGCAGATCGTATTCCCGAATGAGTAAATCCATGTTTTCCGTACCTTCAAGCCTAGCACCTTTTTCAATTAAATCTAAAATAAAGGAATAATTGGGGCTACCACTCCTGGCAAGTCGCATAGCCAATTCGAATTCATTGCCACACACTGGCGTACCGTCTTGATAAATCCGCACTTTCCTCCAAGGCAAGTTTAATGCTTCAATTTTAGCGGCAATACCCTCCCACATTGCATCGACTGCCGATATCTCATTTTCATTTTTTATACCTCTTATTGTATTATTTTGCAAGGCCGAACCTGTATGCTCTGAACTTTTCTGCGCATGTAAAATAGGCACATAGATGACTCTCCTGATTTCAGTCATTTTTTCGATCCTTTATTTAAATCCAAATGCCTTTCCAATGACGTTCAGCAATTCCTTATTCTCAAAAGGCTTGCTTAAATACTCACTAACATTTAGATCAATCGCCTCTCTAATAGTATCGGGGCAGGCGTAGCCAGTTAAAATGACAACAATGACGCTATCATCGGTTTTACGGATATTCCTTAAAGTCTCAATGCCATTCATTCCAGGCATGTGCATGTCAAGAATAATCAAATCCGGATTTTTCTGCTCATTAAGCTGAATTCCGTCGGGACCGGAAGCGGCACAAAAAACCTGATAATCCTGTAGTTCAAGCAATTTTTCGTAAAGATCCCTCAAATCTAATTCATCATCAATGATAAGTATCTTCCTACTGTTACTTTCTTTTTTCATGATTCATTGCTCATTTATTCCAGATTGATTCCTATCAGCGTCTTTTACCTGCCTAATTCTATAAGGTAATAGTATCGTAAATTTAGTGCCTTTCCCCTCACCTTTGCTTTCAACCCACATTTTTCCCCCATGTGTCTCTATAATTCCAAGGCTGGTGGCTAGGCCAAGTCCCGTGCCATCGCCTTCCGCCCATCCGGAGCTAAATGGCTGAAATATAGTTTGTAATTTCTCATTGCTTATTCCGATACCGGTATCATGAATTTCAATGCGGAGGTAGTTTTGGTTTTCCTGTGTGACAAAAAATGACAAGCTGCCCTTTTTAGCCATGGCCCGCCAAGCATTGCGGATAAGATTGATAAATACCGAAAGTAAAGCATCTTTGTTGCCGGAAATTGTAGTGTCGAGTGGCAAATTACAATTCACGACCACATCAATAGCGGTCATGTCACATTCAAAATTTACCGAATTAATCGCCTCCCCAATTAAATCCGGCAAATTGACTGCACCTTCTTTCTTCCCGATGGTCCTGCAATAAGTCAGCAGATTACTTAAAATAGTTTTACAACGCCGTGCACTCTGCAATACTATTTCAAGTTTAGCCTTGAATGGTACCGACTGTTCATCAATATGACTCAATATGAGTTCGGTTCTGCCGATGACAATCGTTAGGGGATTATTGAGTTCATGAGAAACGTCTGCCATTAGCCGACCCATGACCGCCAACTTTTCAGAAATCAGTAATTTTTCCTGCAACTCCTTCTGTAATGAAATATCCATCATCATAATACCGATATGCTTGGGTTTTTCCTCGTCATCTCTGATTAAAAATATTGTTTGAGATACTGGGATACTGCTACCATCAATGCGCTTTAGCGTACTTTCGCCATTCCATTCTTTATCATTATATATGGTAGGGTATATTTTATCAGTTTTACGGCGGAAATTAGCTGGCACAATGAACTCAGTGATTTCTTTGTTCAAGAGCTCCTCTGCGTGGGTCGCTCCAAGCATTTTTGTACCTCCCTTATTAATATAGATCAGCTTCCCATCCAAATCGGCGAGCGCCACTAAACCTACATAAGTTTCAATGATGGCAAATTGCTGAAAGATGATGTTTGCCGATTCCCTTTCTTTAGTCAAATCTCGAAACACCAGTACATATCCAGTAATATTGTTTCTATGGTCAAATATCGGCGCAGCGCTATAGCCAATTGATCGTTCCGTGCCATCACGGGCAATTAAAAGAGTATGATCCGCCGTTCCAATCTTATTGCTCACATTTGACATTAAAGCCACAGAATTGCATATTTTGCCACGTGTCTCCTCATTTATAATGCAAAATACCTCTTCAAGCGGTTTGCCGAGTGCTTCCAACTCGCTCCACCCTATCAATTTCTCGGCTATCGGATTGATCAGCGATACATATCCTTTGATATCTAATGACATAACTGCATCACCAATGCTATAAAGCGTGGCTCGCATCTCTGCCTCACGCCGTGCAAGCTTATCCTCCGTTCGCTTGCGCTCGGTGATGTTCCTGAAGAAACCTACAAGGTGATATTTACCGTTAATGAGTATCTGGCTCGAATTGACATCTGCGTAAAAAATTTTCCCGCAATTCATCAGGCATTTAACATTTGCGGCAAGTGTCAATTCACCTCGTGCCTGTCTTTCAAAGTTGACTATGGTATTGGGTAAGGAGTCTTCAGGATGAAGATCAGCTATGTTTTTGGTTTTGAGTTGTTCCTCGGTATATCCAAACATTTTTCGTGCTGCTGAATTCCCAAATACGATCATTTTATTCTCCACATCAGCGATGAGAATACCATCAGGACTCCCATTGAAAATGGAACGATATCGTTTTTCAGAATCCTCCAACTTTGCCTTTTCTGATTTCCTGATTTCGCTAATGTCCCAGTTTGTGCCTATCATCCTTTCAGACTTTCCAGAATTGTCACGATGGACTACAGCAAGCGATCTGATATAGTGAATTGAACCATCCTTCCTGTATACCCGAAACTCGGTGTCAAACTCTTTTTCGCCGCATATGGCCATTTGAACTTCTGCATCTAGACGATCCCTGTCATCAGGATGAATACATTCCAGCCAGCCTTGGTAATCGCCCCCAAAATCCTTTCTTTCAACTCCGCATAATTCAAACATGCGGTCGTCCCACAAGATAATATTGTTAGCTATATTATAGTCCCAAATGCCAATTCCGCCGGCGCGAACCGCCAAAGACAGGCGTGAACTGACTTGTTTCAAATCGCTCTCTGCTTGCCTCCTTTCGGTGATATTTAAAAAGCTAACCACGGCACCTACGACAACCCCGTCTCTTATCTGGGGAAACGACCAATATTCGGCAGCAAAAAACGTATCGTCAGAACGCCATAGCACTTCGTCATCGACGTGCATCCGTTTCCCATTTTGGAATGCCTGGAAAATACGGCACTCTTCAACCGGAAAGCGCGTTCCATCCGCATACTTACCATGAATTAGCGTATGCATATTTTTTCCGAGCAAGTTATCTTGGTGTTGATATCTAAGCATCCAAAGACAAGCGTCATTACAAAACGTGCAGTTTCCATTCATGTCTATGCCATAAATCGCTTCGGCAGTGGAATCCAGCAGTAGATGAATTTTTGCTTCGCTCTCTTGCAAGGCTTTTCCGCGCTGCCTGATAGTTTCGGTCAACTTCTCGGCAATGCGGACGGCAAAGTTTCGCGTATTGATCATTGAAAGCATCAACCCAAACAGCAATCCACTAAGAGCAACCCCAACGATCAAGGTCAACCATGCAGATGTGTAAGAAATGGCTGAGTAGGTTGCCGGAATGCGATCAAACTCCAGCAGCCACTTATGACCTTTAAAGTCAATAGTCCGTTGTTGATAAAACAGCGAATGCTGATCGGGTGTACACGATAGTTTGCTATCGAAAAGCATACTGGAAGTTACCGTCTGATCGTCATCGTAGATTTGCAAATCAACGATTTTACCTTCGCGGTGTTCCCATTCACCAAGAATGCCGGACATAAAATCATTCATTAGAAAAGAACTGAAGACCCAACCTATTAGCGCTGCCTGTCTTTTCGCTGCCGTATCCACAGTCTCGTCATTCCGATAGACGGGAGCATACATGATGGCTCCTGTCTGGGTTGTCGACCCGGACTCATCCACCAGTCCCATTTTACCGGACAGCGTTACTTGATCTGTGTCGCGAGCCTGTTGCATGGTGGCCCGACCGTCCGGGTCGGCGAACATGTCGTAACCGAATGTGAACTGGTTACGATTACCAGGTGGCTCATGGTAGATGATTGACGTGTAAATGTCTCGTTCGCCAGGGGGACGCAGGGTGTAGCTGGGAAACCCATCCCTGCGCATTTGAGCGATGTGTGCCGCAAGCTGTTCCGCTGGAATGATCTGAGAAAACCCAATTCCTTGTGTGCCGGGGACACTTACCTCTGTTTGCAGCTTCTGGACGAATGCTTGCCATTCGTTGCGTTTGACCTTTTCTGACGCTGCAAAAAGTGCTACACCACCCCGAAGAATCAACTCGTAGTCACCCAAGCGCTCATGAATTTTTTGGGTGATCTGATTACAGACAAAGGAAAACTGCCTTAGCTCCTCGAGATCAATGGTTTGCTTGACCTGAAAGCTGGCGTAAGACGATGTTATCAACCCGATGCCGAGTATCACCCATGAAATCCAAGTTTTTCTGGGTTGACTGAATTTCAGCATAAGGCTAGTAAACACCATGCGGAAACTTTCACTTGCTCACCTGTATTGACTGTGTTCCGAGCGCGTACTATCACTCCCACGCCTATACTTATTTAGCAAATGCTTTGCCAATTATGCTTAACAATTCCCTGTTTTCAAAAGGCTTGCTTAAGTATTCGCTAACATTGAGGGCAACTGCATCTCTGATTGTATCTGGACATCCATAACCCGTGAGGATGACAACATTGACTTTTTCGTCGGTTTTACGGATATTGTGCAAGGTTTCAATGCCATCCATTCCGGGCATGCGCAGGTCAAGAAGAATCACGTCTGGTTTGATTTGTTCATTCAGTAAGATGCCGTCAGCACCATTGGCAGCACAGAATACCTCATAGCTTTCTTCTTCAAGAACGTCCTTCATGAGTTCACGCAATTCCGTTTCATCGTCGATTATAAGTATTTTCATACTGTTGCATACATTATTCATGTTACATCCCTTTGTTTAAGGTCTGACTCATTCACTCCAACACTTTGGCGACTGATTTTATCGGCAGCAAAATTGTAAATTTAGTGCCTTCGCCCTCCCCTTTGCTTTCAACCCATATTTGCCCTCCATGGGTTTCGATTATACCACGACTGATGGCAAGGCCGAGTCCGTTACCCTTGTCTTCGCGCCATCCAGAACGGAATGGTTGAAATGCTTCATCAATTTGCACCTTGCTCATACCGATGCCCGTGTCTACGATTTCGATGGTTAGTTGGGTTTCATCTTGGGCTGTAGCAATAATGGAAATACTGCCAACATCACCTAGGGACTGCCTGGCATTGCGGAGAATATTGACAAAGACGGCAAGCAGGGCGTCCCTATTGCCAAAATGGTTATCATTGATTAAATAAAATCGAGTGTTCACGTTTATTGATTCCATCACATATTGATGACGCACATTAACAATTGCCTCGTTTATTAAATAGGGGAGATTGAAGGTTTCCCTATTTTCATCAATGACAGGATGATAGGCTAGCAGATTGCTTAATAAGTTTTTGCAGCGTCGGGAATTCTGCAATACCGTATCTAGACTTTTACCCAATGGAGACTGCGGTTGATCCATCTGGCTAATCATGAGTTCGACCCTGCCTATAATTATCGCTAGTGGGTTGTTGAGTTCGTGCGCCGTCTCTGCCAAGACCCGCCCCATGGCTGAAAGCTTTTCACTTAACAACAATTGCTCCTGCATCGCTTTCATGGGCGAAACATCCAGCATGATGACACCGATTAACTTGGGTTTCCCATCGGTATCTCGGATGATGAAGAGGGTTTGCGCAACCGGAATTGTGTTGCCGTCAAGGCGCCGCAGTAAGTTTTCCCCACTCCATACGGGTGTATCATCCTCCAGTGAGTCCAAATCGTCGGTCGCATCCAAAAAGTTTGAAAATTGGGTAAACTCAGCTAAGTCTTTGCCGATTAGCGCATCCGGTTCGTTGGCCCCGAGCATCCGGCTTCCCCCCCTATTGATGAAGATGAGCTTGGATTCCCTGTCAGCAAGTGCCGCAAAACCCTCAAACGTTTGAATAATGGCTGATTGATTGTGCAGGGTTTGTTCCTTCTCAATTTGCCAAGTCAAATCGCGGAAGACCACCACAATCCCGGTTACTTTCCCAAGCGGGTCAAGTATCGGCGCGATACTTTGGCTAATGATGCGTTCAGTGCCATCGCGGGAGACCAACAGCATGCGGAAATCCCCGCTGGTCACACCTTCCTCCTGAAGCACCTGTGCGACAGGATTGCTAACCGGGGTGCGGTTCTTCGCATCAAGTAGGCAAAGCACCTCATCAATGGGTTTGCCCATGGCTTCCGCATCGTTCCACCCGCTAAGTTGCGTGGCGACCGGATTCATCAGCGCCACGCAATAATTGCGATCCAGTGCGATCACCCCATCGGCAATGCCATACAGCGTGGCCCTCAACTCCGCCTCACGCCGGGCGATCTGGTTCAGCAACATTTTGCGCTCGGCGATATCGCGCACGATGCCGATTGAACACCAGCCACGCGCCGTCCGCACCGTAGACAGCGATATTTCCACGGAAATCTCACTACCATCCTTGCGCAGCCCGCTGGACTCGAAGGTCTTGCCGATTAATTCGCCTTGACC
This sequence comes from uncultured Methylococcaceae bacterium, assembly GCA_903911305.1. Lineage (GTDB taxonomy): Bacteria > Pseudomonadota > Gammaproteobacteria > Methylococcales > Methylococcaceae > Methylumidiphilus. The sequence goes on from CAIWDB010000020.1 coordinate 17,001, forward strand.
GGTTTGCTGATAATGCGGGAAGTTTTGATGAAAGAGTGCCCGGAAACTATGGGGAACCACACAGTCGTGCATATCGCGCCCGAGAATCTCCTTGCTGGTAAAATCGAATATGCGTGCGGCTGCGTCACTCCATAATGCGACTTTGCCGTCTTCGTCGAGCATGATAATTCCGTCATGTGCCGACGTGCAAATCATATTCAACATATCTTGGCTGATGCGCAGTTCTTCTTCGATCTGCTTGCGTTGAGAGATGTCCTCAAAGACCCCCACTATTCCACTCACTGTGTTGTCCGCATTCAGGAACGGTGCCTTGGAGGTACTAATCCAGATGGTTTTTCCGTCCGAACCGGTCAACATCTCATCATAGGAAAGTATGCCTATGCCGGACTCCATGACGCTCCGGTCATCGGCACGATAGCGGTCAGCCTGTGCCGCCCAGGGCATCTGATAATCGTCTTTGCCGACCAAATCTCTGGGGTGGGCCATCCCGGCATCCCGGGCTAAAGCAAGATTGCACCCGACAAAGCGTGAGTTAGCATCCTTCCAGAAAATCCGTACCGGCGTGGCGTCAACCACCGTCTGCAGCAGTTTTTTCGAGTGTGCAACCATCGCCTCCATGCGTTTCCGCTCGGTAATATCAAAAAAGCTGATCACAGCCCCTACAACCACCCCGTCGCGAATTTGTGGGTGCGACCAGTATTCAGCCGGAAAACAAGTGCCGTCGGCCCGCCATAACACTTCATCGTCCACATGCATGGGTTCCCCGCTGATGAAGGACTTGTAAATTCGGCATTCTTCCTGCGGAAAGAAACTTCCGTCTGCATATTTCCCGTGAATAAGCCAATGCATGTTTTTGCCGAGCAATTCATCAGGGTGTTGGTATCCCAACAGACGGAGGCAGGTGGCATTACAAAAGGTGCAGTCACCCTCCATGTCTATGCCGTATATCGCTTCGGCAGTGGAGTCCAGCAGGAGACGGGTTTTTTCTTCGCTCTCCAGCAACGCTTCTGCATGAAGCCTGAGTTCTTCGGTCAGTTGGCTGGCGATGCGGCGGGCATTGGCTTGGGTGTTGATGGTCGAACGCAGCAACCCGAACAGTAGGCCGCTCAGTAAAATGCCGCTGGCTAAGGTTACCCAAGCTCGTGCGTAATTAATGGCTATGGCTTCCGTTTTGCGATCATAGATCAGTAGCCATTCATGTCCGTAGAAGTTTACCTTCCTTTCTTGGTAAAGCAGCGAATTCGAAGAAGAGTGAATTTCCGGTTGGTTTTCAAACAGCAAGTTAGCCGGTATTACCGCAAGGCCGTCGAAGATTTTCAGATTAATGATTTTGCCTGTGCGGCCCTCCCAATTGCCGAGAATCCCTAACATGAGATCATCCATGCGATAGGGGCTGCTGACCCAACCGATTAGCGCCGCCCGTCTCTGTGCGACCGTGTTCACCGCCGCGCCGCGCTGATAGACCGGTTCAAACATCAATACCCCCGCCTGATTATCCTCGCCGGTCTCTTGCACCAGTTCGATCTTGCCGGTCAGTGCTGTCTCGCCAGCGTCGCGCGCCTGTTCCATGGCGGCCCGTCTAACCGGTTCGGAGTAAGTATCGTAGCCAAAGGCACGCAGGTTGCGGTCGCGGAATGGTTCGATGAAGACCACGGGGGCATACAAGGTGCGCTCGCCGGGCGGGAAAACGGTGTAGTCGGGAAATCCTTCGTCGCGAATCCGCGCAATTTGGGCGGGGAGATCATCTGCTGGAACGAGCAAGTTAAACCCGAGTCCCTGAGCGCCGGGAACACTTCCGCTCACGCGCAGCGTCTCGACGTAGGACTTCCATTCTTTCCGCGAAACCGTGCCTGTCGATGCAAACAGGGCCGCACCACCACGCAGGACGAGCGCATAAGCGGCAAGTCGATCTTGGATTCTAAGGGTGGCCTGATCACAGGTGAAAGCAAACTGGCTTGTCCAATCGCGTTCGATTACTTCCTTAACCTGAAGGCTGGCGAAAACAGTGGCAAGCAATCCCACGGCAAGCAGTAACCAAGCAAAACTTAAGGGATGCAGCCGTTTCTTAATCATTGAACTTCTGCAAGCTATCCTTGACTCTCATCAAGATATTCCAACTTGGCATAGATTTCCTTCAATGCGATGGTGATGTCCAGCGCGGGAATCACAAGATTCCCTTGTATATCATCGCTCTCGGAAAACTCCCAAATACCCTGTTTGCGGACAAAATGCTCGACATGGCAGGTATCTTGGTCAATCAATATGTATTCACGCAACGAGTCCAGCCGACGGTAATGGGCAAACTTATCACCACGGTCGTAATTCCGTGTCGTCGGAGACAACACCTCGACAATCACCAGCGGATTGGTCACTGTATCGCGCCGACTGTCCCTATACTCGGGCCGGCCACATACGACGACCACGTCAGGATATAAATAGGCCCTGTCCGCCTCCGCTTGGATGCGCAAATCCGCCGTATACACTTGACAGTTAGTTTCCCGCAGCCGATTGCGCAACTCGCCTGCGGTATTGCCCGCAATCAACCCATGCTTAGGAGACGCACCGCCCATTGCAAAAATCTCACCGGCCACAAATTCCCTTTTGTATTCCGTTTCGCGTTCGATGGCGAGATACTCTTCTGCGGAATACCGGTGTTTAGGTAGAGATGACATACAGTTTGCCTTGTGTATATATAGCAGGGATTCCTTGCCTTGACTTCCTATGCTGGCTTGGGTTGAGCATATTTAATTTTGCAACTCAATCGAATTTTCGATTTCTTTCTTTGAACATGTTGAAACTTCGTTATACGCTTGCGTCACAAGTTCGCCTATTTTGTCGGGGTCGATAGAGTCAATACGACCAATAGGAAAGTACCGCCAATAACGAAACAATTGTTCACCTTCTTGAACATCGTACCAAGCATTGGCTTCGACTTGCACTCCACTAGGATTTACCTCGCCTAGCACAAAGCCATTAATATTCCGACTAATTAAATCAGAGCCATTCTCCCAATTGAAGTTGACTACTGGCGCATCCCAACGCCATCTTTCTTCATTGGCATAACCCATGTGAAGCGAGAAAAAGCTGCTTCTGATTAAATCCAAAGCTTTGCTAAAGGCTTCGTAATTTCTTTCTTCGTGTTGACTTTCCTCGCGCCAGTGATTCTGTTGAGTTCTTTCAGATAGCATCGCGGTAACCTCAAAGTGCTGTATCGTAGTTGTTAAGGCCAAACGACCATAAACCTAAAAGCCAGACGGGTGACCTAGTGGCAATTTCCAACCCCCCACCTGGATGTCCATTTGCGGGCTGGACGCGGCGGGGTCCTATGGTTAAATTTTCGATGGCGGTTTCTGGAATTGGACCCAGTCGATAAATTGGTAAAATAGTCGCCGGAAGCGCAAGATTTTGTTGAGCCTGTAAAGGGTTGTCATATCGAGTCGGAGAGAACCATGTTTCATACCCTCTCATTGGATTTCTAGAATGAATTTTTCGCTCCGAAACCAGTTGATTCCTTTCATGTACGTCAGTAATGTACCTATAGTAATTCGTAACCATAACTACCTCGCGTCTTGACAATCTATATTTTAGTAGCGTTATAGTAGCCTAAACCAAAAAAAAGGGGAGTCGAAACTCCCCGTTCATTAGCTCGTTGACAAGGGATAACATCGCACCAATCAATGTTATCCTAAAGTATCGACTAACCGCCAAAATCGTCCAGCATGATATTTTCCCTCTCTACGCCCAAATCAAGCAACATCTTGATGACTGCGGCGTTCATCATAGGCGGGCCACATAGATAGTACTCACAATCTTCAGGAGCCGGATGGTTTTTCAGGTAATTTTCATACAGCACATTATGAATGAAGCCGACAAGCCCGATCCAATTATCCTCAGGCTTGGGTTCGGATAAACCGATATGCCAAGTAAAGTTCTTGTTTTCGGCCTGCAACATATCGAAATCTTCGACATAAAACATTTCCCGTAGCGAACGTGCGCCATACCAGAATGTCAACTTGCGGTCGGTCTTGATCCGGCGAAGCTGGTCGAAGATATGTGAACGCATTGGGGCCATACCCGCACCGCCGCCGACAAAGACCATCTCGTTTTTCGTTTTGCGAGCAAAGAACTCACCAAACGGACCAGAAATTGTGACTTTATCGCCGGGTTTAAGGTTGAAGATGTACGAAGACATGATGCCCGGAGGCGCATCGGCGATACGCGGTGGCGGTGTCGCAATACGCACATTGAGCATGATGATGTCACTTTCTTCCGGGTAATTCGCCATGGAGTAAGCACGAATAGCCGGTTCTTTGACTACGGATTCAATAGCCCATAGGTTGTACTTGTCCCATTCATCCCGGAAACGCTCTTCAATGTCAAATTCAGAGAACTTGAAATCGTAAGCAGGACATTCGATTTGAATATAACCGCCGGCACGAAAATCAATGGACTCGCCTTTGGGCAATTCCAGCACCAGTTCTTTGATGAACGTGGCGACGTTGTGATTGGAGCGAACCGTGGTTTGCCATTTCTTCACGCCAAACACTTCGTCATGCACATGAATTTTCATGTTCTGCTTGACGGTGACTTGACAGGCCAGACGATCCCCTTCCGCCGCTTCACGCTTAGTGATGTGGTTCAATTCGGTGGGCAGAATATCGCCGCCGCCCTCCGATACCTTCACTTTGCATTGCGCACAGGTTCCGCCACCACCGCAGGCAGACGAGACAAACAGATTGTTGTCAGCCAACGCGGTTAGTAACTTGGAACCGATGGGAACGTGTATCTTCTTCTCGTGGTTGATTTCTATCTCAACATTGCCCTCGGCGACCAATTTCGACTTGGCCCCCAAAATAACAAAAACTAGGGCTATCACGATAACGGTAAAAAATGTGACTCCCAGAATAATTTCCAACATTGTGTTTTATCCTTAGAGTTGTATGCCGGAGAAGGCCATGAAACCCAAAGCCATAAGCCCGGCGGTTATGAAAGTGATGCCCAAGCCACGCAGACCCGGAGGCACATCGCTATATTTCAGCTTTTCGCGCACACCCGCCATGGCAGTGATTGCCAAAGCCCAGCCAAACCCAGATGAAACGCCGTAGACGACACTTTCGGAAAAGTTGTAATCACGCTCGATCATGAACAAAGAACCCGCCAAAATGGCACAGTTCACCGTGATCAACGGTAAGAATATGCCCAAAGCGTTATATAGCGCGGGGAAAAACCGATCTAGCGTCATTTCCAAGATTTGCACCAATGCCGCAATGACACCAATACAACTCATTAAGGCTAAAAAACTCAGATCGGTATCGCCAAGCCCTGCCCATGACAATGCACCCTCTTTTAGCAATTTGCTATAAATCAGGTTATTGGCCGGCACGGTCAATGTTTGGACGATCATCACGGCGATGCCCAAACCGACAGCCGTGCTGATCTTCTTGGAAACCGCGATAAAGGTACACATCCCCAAAAAGAAGGATAAAGCCAAGTTTTCGATGAAGATCGACTTGACTGCAAGACTAATTAAACCTTCCATTAGTGTGCCTCCCCGTGCGCAGCGTGATTAATGCTGAAATCAGGCTTTTCCACTTGCACCGGTTTCCATGAGCGAACTGCCCAAATCAACAAACCAATTAAAAAGAAAGCACTCGGCGGCAATAACAACAAGCCATTGGGGACGTACCAGCCGCCATCTTTGACTAAAGGCATCACATCAAAACCCAAAATCTTACCGGAACCGAACAGTTCACGGACAAATGCAAGGCTGATCAGCACGGCACTATATCCCAAGCCATTGCCGATACCATCCCAGAAGCTTTCCAGCGGAGGGTTCTTCATTGCATAGGCCTCGGCGCGACCCATTACGATGCAGTTGGTGATAATCAAGCCAACAAACACCGACAATTTCTTGCTAATGTCGTAGGCAAAGGCTTTAAGAAGCTGATCCACCACAATTACCAAAGAGGCGATAATAACCATTTGAGCGATGATTCGAATGCTGCTCGGTACATGGTTACGGATGAATGCTATACCGGCACTGGAGAAGGCAGTCACTAATGTCAATGCCAAACTCATAATCAGCGACGTGGACATTTGTGAGGTCACTGCCAATGCCGAGCAAATGCCCAACACCTGCAAGGTGATAGGGTTGTTGTCGACCAATGGGTCGAGCAGGACTTTTTTTGTTTCTGCTTGCATCGTATTAGCCTCTTTGTGCTCTGAATTTCGCCAAATAGGGTGCGAAGCCTTCGCTGCCCAACCAGTAACGTATCAAGTTATTTACCCCATTGCTGGTTAGTGTGGCACCAGCCAGACCATCGACCTGATGCAAAGCACCGGGTTTGGACGGATCGACCGAACCCTTCACCAGCGTTAGTATAGGTTCGCCCACTTCAGTGTGGTGCTTTTTCTGGAAATCCGTTCCCGCCTCGTTAGCTTCCTTGTAAACTTTTTTACCTTTCCACAACGCCTTCCATTTGGGATTGACCACTTCACCACCCAAACCGGGGGTTTCAGCTTGGTCAAACAAGTTCAAACCGATGACGGTTTGACCGTCATCCTCCAACGCCATGTAACCATGCATGGTTGACCAAAGGCCATAACCGCTGACCGGGATAATGACCGCTTTGGTTTTGCCGTCTTCCTTGACCAGATAAACCTTGGCATATTTGGATTTTCGACCAATTTTTGCAATATCTTTATCGGAAGGTATCTCTACACCCAATGCCGGGTCTTTTGATGCCTTGCGCTGATCAAAGGTTTCCGGGTTCATGTCATTGACATAGTCTCCCGTTTCCAAATCGACGATTTTAGGTTCAAATTTCTTGAACGCTTCTTCGACATTGGTTTTTTCTTCCAGCATTCCCGCTACCTCAAGGATGTTGGTTTTTTCGTCTGCTGCTTTGTTGCTTACCTGCAAGGGCTTTAAAATCACGGCGGAACCGGAGACTAGCACTGCGCCAACTAAGCACAGCGCAAACGCAACCGCGACTGTTTTTTCAAAACTATCGTTAGTTAAAGACAGAATATGTTCGGCGTATGCTTTCGCCTTTTCCACCAGTCCGGCAAATTTGTCAGACATTACTTGCGTTTGATTGGTATTAGGCATTTCGCTTCACCCTTCTCTTAATGTTCGCTTGAACGACCACATAGTCGATCAAAGGCGCAAAGATGTTGGAAAACAGGATCGCCAACATGATACCCTCGGGGAACGCCGGGTTGACTACGCGAATCAGCACCGTCATTAGGCCAATTAGGAACCCAAACACCCATCGACCCGCTTGAGTCTGTGCGGCACTGACCGGGTCGGTCGCCATGTAAACCATGCCAAAGGCGAATCCACCTAACGTCAAGTGCCAGTAAAACGGCATTGAAAACATCGGATTGCTGGAACTGCCGATAATATTGAACAGTGTCGATGTGACGACCATTCCCAAGAATACACCCGCCATGATGCGCCATGATGCGATTCGGGTATAAAGCAGGAATGCCCCGCCTACCAAGCAGGCAACCACTGAGGTTTCCCCCATTGATCCTTGTTCGATGCCAAAGAACGTACTAAACCAAGAAATTCCTGCGGCATTAATGGCATCCACTCCACCTAAAGCAGCCAACCCCAAGGAAGTCGCGCCGCTGAAACCATCCACCGCCGTCCATACCGAATCCCCAGACATGAAAGAAGGATACGCAAAATACAGGAAGGCTCGGCCTGTCAATGCCGGGTTCATGAAGTTTTTGCCCGTACCACCAAACACTTCCTTACCAATGACCACGCCAAAAGAAATGCCTAACGCAACTTGCCAAAGCGGTATGTTCGGCGGCAACGTTAATGCAAACAAAATGGATGACACAAAGAAGCCTTCGTTGACATCATGCTTGCGGACAGTGGCAAACAACACTTCCCAAAAACCACCCGCCGCCAAAGTGACTATGTAAACAGGCAAGAAGTACAAAGCGCCGTGGACGAGGTCGGAAATAGGGTTATAAGGATTGAAACCAAAAATACCGGCTATCGCACCCCGCCATCCCGGTGCTTCCGTCAAACCCATTACCTGCATGGCATGATTGGCTTGATAGCCTGTATTGAAAAAGGCCATTAACATGCAAGGCAGCGCAGCAATCCACACATACGTCATGACCCGCTTAAGGTCAATCGCATCACGCACGTGGGTATTGCCGGCAGTGACATCGGCAGGGGAAAAAATAAACGTATCCACCATCTCAAAGACAGGATACAGGATTTCATAACGGCCGCCCTTCGCGAAATGCGGATGCAGCTTGTCTAAAAATGCTCTAGTGCTTTTGATTGACATTAGCCTTCCTTCTCGATTTGAGTAAGATTCAGGCGAAGCGCGATACCAAAATCATGCTTGCCCGGATCGACAAAGCTACACAGTGCCAAGTCTTCTTCGTCCAGTTCGAGTACGCCGAGCAATTGGGCCTGATCGGTATCCCCGATGACAAGCGCTTTAAGCAATTGAGTCGGCAATATGTCCAGCGGGACGACATCCTCATAGACACCCACAGGAACGATAGCCCTTGGGCTGCCTAATTTGCTGGTGTTGAGTGGAAACTTCCGCCCCCTTTCTTTAGGAAGACTGGACAGTAAGACATTCATGAACGAATATTTTTCCCGGCTTGGAATAATCCAGCCAAAGAAATCCCGATGCCGTCCTTCTTCTAACACAGAGACTTGATTATGGAAGAAACCTAAGTAGGTCGCCCAATCTTCCGCCTTTCGTCCATTTAGAATGGAACCGGACACCACTCGTCCTTCCTTGCCAGTGTCAATCTGGCCTTCGACCAAATCACAGAGATTAGCCCCGACTCGGGTTCGCACTAAACGCGGCTTCTTTACCAATGGACCCGCCAAAGAAACTACTCGCTCGACATTTAAACGTCCCGTCGTGAATAGTTCACCGATGGCAATCACCGATTGGTAATCCAGATGCCAGACAGTCTTTGTCGAACTGACCGGATCAAGGAAATGGATGTGTGTCCCTACCAAACCTGAAGGATGTGGCCCTTCAAATTCAGCGACCTCCACTTTGGCAATGTCGCAGGCAAGACTGGCAGTTGAAGATTTGCACAGATAGACCTTACCCTGAGTCAGCTTTCCGAGAACAAGCAATCCATTCTTAAAATCTTGCAAACGCTCTTTGATAATAACTTCCGGGCGTGCGGATAATGGATTGGAATCGACTGCAGTGACGAAGATCGACCTTGGCGATGTATCAGGATTCGGAACCCTACTGTAAGGTCTAGTCCGTAAGCTAGTCCAAAGACCAGAGTTCAGCAGATTCTCTTTAACTTGTTCAACGCTAAGATCGGCAAGTTTATCTTCAGCGTAAGATTGGAAGATTACCTCGTCGCTACCTTCCAACTCAATCACCACGGATTGGAATACACGCCTCGCCCCGCGGTTAATCGACTTTACCACTCCAGCACCCGGTGAAGTAAAAACCACGCTAGGATACTGCTTGTCGGAAAACAAAACTTCCCCCAACTTGACCCGGTCGCCTTCTGCGACCTGCATGGTTGGCTTCAAACCAACATGATCAGAGCCAATCAGGGCAACCGACTTGGCAACGCCTCCATCACTATGCACCACCTGCTCAGGTTCCCCGGTAATGGGTACATCCAAGCCTTTTTTCATTTTAATTAGCATAATCGAGCCTGTTGATCAGACAAATGAACGCCCAAAACCACCCCCTGACAAGGTGTAAGCGCACCTTGCAGATTGATGGGTAAATAAATTTGCTTGAACCCTAAAGCTTCATGATCAAAAAAACGGCACCAAGCAAAACTTCCAACCGCCTTTTAAACTTGAAAACCCTCGCGATCAATTAAAAACCGATGGTATATTAGACCATAAAAGAAAAGGTGGGACAACGCAGACACTGGTCAATCAAGCGGGTGCAATGTAGACTGAACAGTGAATGAACCATTTTGCAGAATTAGGTGTCCGTCATTCATCTTGATTAATTTTTATCCGCCAAAATCCTTGGCAGTGCAGATAGGGCATCGAAACATCTGTAAATGTTTGAAAATATAGCTTCAGTGTTTTAATTTGAACCAAATCTCTTGGGAAATATTCTATGCAGAATAAGCTATTTATATGCTACACATTTTTCATGATCAGCCTGATTGGCTGTGACTCAACTGTCGATATTGATTCCCCCAAATCAAACACGCAAGCAGCATCAGGTCAATCATCAAAAAGCAACACACCAACCCCGCAGCCTTCTTCGATAACAATATTGCAACCGACCAACAGACCTACCCCCAGAACAATGGCCGCGCCGGGGATGATTCCTGGCCCGGGGGAATTCGTAGAACCCGGTATGATACCCGCACCAGGGATTGTAATTACACCAAGTTCGATGCCAGCCAAAACCACGGTCCCGCTTGGTGCTATGCCGGGCCCGGGAATAATTGTCAGGTCAGGTATGATGCCCACCCCAAGGACAACCATGAATCAAGGCCCGATGCCAGCCATCGGAAACACGGCACCGCCAGGTGAGATGCCTGAACCCGGTAAAATAATCGCTTCCGGCATAATGGCCGCGCCGGGTCAAATGGCCGCCCCCCAATCCGCGTCCAGCCCAAAAGCAACGCAGGAATCTTCGTCATCATCCATGGAATGAGGACTGTGGAGCCGAATAGGTCATTCAGAGTTCGGCAACGCAGCTTTCAACGCATCAATCAGAGTATTTAGGTTGGCAATCAACACGTTGCCATGGCTCTTGATTTGATCCGGGTCAGCCTTTTTTCGGATGGCCAAGTTCAGAGTTTCGGCCGCATGTTGAACCCCAATTGCCCCGATATTGCCAGCGACCCCTTTGAGGGTGTGGGCCAATTTTTCAAGCTCGGCTAAATTGCCTGCCATCAGAGAATGGGCGAGCAGTATCGGATCATCACCATGTTTCTCTACAAATTTCCGTAAAATCCGCTGATAGGTTGCCATTTTTCCATTCACCATGTTTAATCCCCGCTCGGCATCTAGCCCTAAAATCTTTGAGAGATTCTGCTGTTTCTCGAATTTGTCGGTTATTTCTGACTTTTCATGGGAATGGCTTGCATCAGATACTTTTGGAGCGAGCCATTTGAGCAGCGCGCCATATAGGACTAACGGTTCCACTGGTTTAGACAAAAAGTCGTTCATCCCGGCTGCCAAACAGTTGCGTTGATCCTCATCAAAAGCATTGGCGGTTAGAGCGATAATGGGAACGGCTTGACAATTGGGCAGCGATCGAATAATTCGCGTCGCCTCCAACCCATTCATTTCGGGCATTTGTATGTCCATCAGGATCAGGTCGTAAGTCGTGGCCCGCGCTTTTTCCACAGCCTCCACTCCATTCTCCGCAATATCCAAAATCAGCTTTGTCTGTTGCAAGAGTTCGATTGCGACTTCCCGGTTGATTTCTTTGTCCTCTGCCAGCAACAACCGGGAGCCAGCATGTCTCTGACGCAATGCTTCTTCCGCGTCTTCAATTGAAAGGCTGGCTTTAGGCTGATGCCCATCGTGCCCTTTGCCGAATTGGGCGGTAAACCAGAAGGTACTGCCTGTACCCAGATTGCTTTCCAAGCCTGAATCACCATTCATAAGCCTAGCCAGTCGCCTAGTGATGGCTAAGCCGAGTCCAGTTCCTCCATACTGGCGGGTGGTGGATGAATCAGCCTGCTCGAATTCCACAAACAACTTGGCCTGATTCTCTTGGGCAATGCCGATGCCGGTGTCCCGCACCTCAAAGTGAACCCACACGTGTTCGCAGTTTTCTTTTAGAAGTCGTGCGCACAGGGTGATCGAACCATTCTTGGTAAACTTGATTGCATTATTGGCATAATTCAGTAAAGCTTGGCCCAGCCGGGTGGGATCGCCGATTAGCCAGAGCGGGGCATCTTTGATTTCCATTTTCATCGCAAGCCCCTTGGTTTGTGCATAGCCAGCAATGATTGAATTGACACGGTCAAATACTGACAGGAGGGAAAAATTAACTTTCTCCAGATCCAACCTGCCCGCCTCGATCTTAGAAAGATCGAGGATATTATTAATGATCGAGAGAAGATGCCGAGCAGCGACATCAATTTTTTTCAAACGATCCGTTTGCCTGTCTGTCGGTCGGTCATGGCGCAAGAAATGGGTTAGCGCCAATATCGCGTTCATGGGCGTGCGGATCTCGTGGCTCATATTGGCAAGAAAGGCAGTTTTCGCAAGGTTGGCGCTTTCAGCTGCTTCCTTGGCTTGAACCAATGCCTTCTCCACCATTTTTAGATCGGTGATGTCTTGATTGACAATCACGCTGCCAGCAATCTCTAAGTGAATGTCCCTTAGTGGGATAGCCGAATTAAGGACAATCTTGCGGGAACCATCAAAGCATTCGATTTCGATCACTTGATCCAACGACGTTTCACCGTTGTGGATGGCACGATAAGCGGCCCATTCCTCAGTTTCTATTCTTTTTCCGGTCGCTACCCACCACGCTTTGTATTCATGATATTGTTCGATGCCCACATATTTTGAACCAGCCCATATCCGTTGTGCAGCACCGTTTCCGTAGGAGATGACTCCCCGCTTGTCCGTGATCCAGACACCGACGGGGAGCAATTCCATGACCGTGCGAATTAGTTGTTCTCTTTCTGCTAGTTCTCTGGTGCGTTCATCCACGAGTGCCTGCAAGTCATGACGGTGGAGGTTCAGTTCTCGCTCGGCCTCTTTTTGGTCGGTGATGTCCTTGCCAAGCCCTCGGTATCCCGTCAAATGGCCTTCTGTATCAAATATTGGTTTGCCGTTGGTCAGAATATGGCGCAGGATACCATCCTTGGAAAAATTGGCATTGGGCAGGTCGCGGAACGAAGCGCATTGGGCAACGATTTCCGAGATGTGCCGTTTGACTGGTTCAACATCATTCACAGGCATCAAATCAAACGGGGTTTTGCCTATCAGTTCGTCGGGCGTATAGCCTAGAATTTGAGTGACTCCTTCGGAGACAAAGGTATAGCGGGCCTCGGTGTCTATTTCCCAAATCCAATCGCCCGATATGTCGGCCAAATCGTGAAAACGCCGCTCACTTTCCCGGATCGATTGCTCGGCCTTCTTGCGTTCGGTGATATCCCTAGATGAGGTGAACATGAGCGTTTGACCTTCCAATTGCACGGGAATGGTGCTAATTTCCACGTCGAAAACTTCACCATCTTTGCGGCGATGGCGAGTTTCGAACTGATCAAAATTTGGGTGTTCAAACCTTTGCTTAATCCTTTCGACCAGTTCGCTCTCACTATACTTGGCATCCCACTGAGACACTTTCATGCCAATCATTTCTTCGCGGGTGTAGCCCAACATCGTGCAAAATGAATCGCTATACTCAACCAGCTTGCAGTCTATGTCGATAATATGAATGCCATCGCTGGCATTGCGCAGGAAGGCTTGGCTTTTCTGGTTTTCTTTTTGAAGCGCTTCTTCGGCGAGTTTGCGTTCGGTAATATCCTGATTGATGCCACCAAGGGAAACTGGCTTTCCTGATAAGTCAAATTTTACACGGCCTTTGGTGAACAGCCAACGGGTTTCGCCGGAATTTCTGCGGATGCGGAAATCCACATCGAAAGTGTCGGTTTCTCCGAGTAAGATCAATTCCCATTGGGCATCAATCAAGTGCAAATCGTCAATATGAACCAAAGCCCGCCAATCATCGTTGGTCTTCACGCTGCCCGGTGCGACATCATAGAGCCGGTCACATTCAGGAGACCAATAAAGTTGCCCCGAGGTCAAGTTCAAATCCCAGATACCCACATGTGCGCTTTCTTGGGCCATCAATAGGCGCTGTTCACTTTCCCGCAAGGATTTTTCGGTAGCGATGAGTTGCCGCCAACGCTCTGCTTCGCGACGTTTCGTGCTACGAAAGAACTCGCTGAGAATGCTGAACAAAAAGCCACAAATGGAAACACTGATCACTGGAACAATATTGTAGGCTGTCAGCGTGACATGACTTCCAACAGCTTGAAGCAGCATAATGAACATGCAGACAGTGCTTACAACAGTGGCAATCACGCCGAGCCAGAACCCTCCGAGTATCGCCACCAAGGCAATCCCCGGAATGTACAGGATTACCAGAGGTCTATCAACAACGGATATATCCATGCTTGTGCGAACAAACATGGATACAATAGGCAGTGTGAACGCAAGCAAATAAAGCA
>CAIWDB010000021.1 GCA_903911305.1 uncultured Methylococcaceae bacterium
CAGGCGCTCATGGATTTTGAGGGTGACATGATCGCAGGTAAATGCGAACTGTTTCACCGCACCTTGTTCGATGCCCTGCTTGACTTGAAGGCTGGCGAAAACCGTCGCCAGCAATCCTATGCCGAGCGTGGCCCAAGCGAGCCATTTTTTCCGGGATGGAGTGAATTTCAGCAGAGGGCTTGCGGAAACTGCACGGGGAGCCGGTGGGGTATGTTTAAACAAACGACACAATAAATATCCTGTAAAATTTTTATTAAATTGAATGTCAGCGTCAGAATATCCATACGCCGTCGGAGTTTTCGCTAGTTCCCAAGTAGGAACTTGGGAACTAGCCTGACTTACCCGTTTCGAGTAGTCATAATAATCAATGCTCCAACACAATCCCATTATGCCTTAACAAAGCATCAATCGACGGCTCACGCCCCCTAAAATCCACAAACAACTCCATGGCATCCTTGCTACCGCCGCGTTCGAGGATTTTCTCCAAAAACGCTTGCCCTGTCCTTGCGTCAAACACGCCATTTTCCTCAAACAAGGCATAAGCATCGCTGGATAATACTTCAGCCCATTTATAACTGTAATAGCCCGCGCCATAACCGCCAGCAAAAATATGCGAGAAGCTATGCGCGAAACGGTTGAAAGCAGGTGGGATGAACACCGCCGTTTGCTTGCGCACTTCGTCCAGTATCGGATAAACTCGCCCACCTTGCGCCGGGTCATAATCGCGGTGGATGCGGAAATCGAACAGGCTGAATTCCAACTGCCGCACCATTTGCATACCCGCTTGAAAATTGCGGGCGGCGAGCATTTTATTGAACAAGGCTTCCGGTAACGGTTCGCCGGTTTGATAATGGCCGGCAATCAAATCCAAAGCTTCGCGTTCCCAACAAAAGTTTTCCATGAACTGGCTGGGCAATTCCACAGCATCCCACTGCACACCGTGAATGCCAGACACACCCAAATGATCCACTTTGGTCAACATATGGTGCAAGCCATGCCCAAATTCATGGAACAGCGTCAACACTTCCTCATGGCGCAACAAGGCCGGGGCGTCGCCGGTTGGCGGGGTGAAGTTGCAGGTCAAAAAGGCCACCGGCAATTGGGTATGCCCGTCTAGTTTGCGGCGGGTGGCACATTCGTCCATCCAAGCCCCCCCGCGCTTTTTTGGGCGGGCGAACAAGTCGAGATAGAAATAGCCGCGTATGGCATCGGCTCGGTCTTTGATCTGGTAAAACTTCACATCCGGATGCCAAACATCCACCCCTTTAACTTCGCTGATGTTAAGCCCATAAAGTCGCTGCACGACCTCAAACATGCCGGGGACGGCTTTGGTCGCCGGAAAATAGGGTTTGATTTCCTCTTCCGACAACGCATAGGCTTGTTGGCGGAGTTTTTCCGAGTAATAACCCAAATCCCAAGACTCCAAATTGTCCAAGCCATGGACTTCGCAGGCAAACTTGCGCAAATCATCCAAATCTTTACGTGCCACCGGCAATGACCGGGAAGACAAGTCTTCAAGGAAGTGCATCACTTTATCGGTGGAATGCGCCATTTTGGTCGCCAAGGACAATTCGGCAAAATTGGCAAACCCAAGCAACTGAGCCTCTTCATGGCGCAGGGCGAGAATTTGCTCCATCAATTCGGTATTGTCCCACTGACCGGAATTCGAACCCTGGTCGGAGGCACGAGTCGCATAGGCGGTATAGAACTCTTGACGCAGTTCGCGGTTGTCGGCATAGGTGACGATGGCGTAATAGGAAGGGAATTCCAGATTGAACACCCAGCCGGCCTTGCCTTCCCGTCCGGCGCGTTCGCGGGCCGCAGTTTGGGCGGTTTCAGGAATGCCAGCCAACTGGGTTTCATCTTCAATCAGTTTGCTCCAGCCATTGGTGGCATCCAACAAATTGTCTTGGAATTGGCTGGTTAATTTTGAAAGCTCCAAAGCGATTGCCTTGAAGCGTTCTTTTTGTTCCGGCGGCAAGGCCACACCAGACAAGCGAAAATCCCTCAAAGCGTTGTCGATGATTTTTCGTTGCGCTTCATTTAGCGTGGGATATTCAGGACCCTCTGCCAGTGCTTGGACGGCACGGAACAGGTTTTCATTTTGACCGTATTCGGTCGAATAATCAGTCAACAGGGGCAAACACGCATTATAGGCTTCGCGTAGTTCGTCGCTGTTGACCACAGAGTTGAGATGGCCTACCGGCGAGAAAGCTTTGTTAAGCCGGTCTTCCAAATTCTCCAAGGGTTCCGCCAGATTGGACCAAGTATAGGTTTTACCGGGTTGCAATAGTTCTGCAATGGCTTGCCGGTTGTCTGCCAAAATTTGGGTAATGGCCGGGACGGCATGTTCCGGTTTGATTTGCGAAAAGGGTGGCAGGTCGAAAGATTGAAGCAAAGGATTAGTCATTGTGTGAGTTGGTCAGTGATAATGTTTATGGGTTATGGTAAAAATTGGTTGCGTTAATCCATAGACAGGCAAACAGCCGAAAATTATCCATCTAATCGGTTTGCGTACTAATCAAAATCTGCTGAAGGTTGCGAGGATTAATCGACTACTCTGTCATTTTAGAGTGTTGGCATACTTGAGCACATGCAACATTGGATTCGGGGAAACACAAATATCACCCCCAAATGCATGATTGAAAGCCACGATGATGACGAAATAGAGCATCACCGCCAAGGAGAACACCAGCATCGCAAGGAAACGGATTTTAGGCGTATCAGCATGAGAGATTGCCAGCGCAAGTTGAACCAGTATTGCAAGCAAAAATAGAACGATCCATTTCAGCGGGTGAACCTGCGCATTAGAAATGGATAGCCTTGAGGTTTCTGCGTTGCGGGCAGCCTCAAGATAGGCCATCATCTGTTTTCCCAACTCCATCTGCTCAGGATCATTGGTATTGATACCGCCTAAAGCCTTGTATAATTCAATGAAATAATCGTCTCTGTTGGTTAAATCCGCTGCCCGGTTCCGCATCAGAGGCCATTCCTTATCCACCACATAAATTAGATGGTCGCGAATCGTGACCACCACATTATCTTTGATGTTTTTTGGCATGAGTTCCGCCAAGTTAAGCACGGCGTAAAGTGAAGATGCCTCGCTAACCACCTCTGCACTGGCCCTATCATACAATTTAATGACTTCCACAAATGTGAATGAAGCCATCATGCCGAAGCAGAGAGCGATGGCTGACATTAACGTGGTCTGTGACCCTAACGACCATTCACGCGACCGGCTCGAATGATTAAAAATCCACTGGATCACCAGCGTTGGCAAAATAATTAGTAACAACAATAATATAGCTTGGACGACCAATGATGTGTTTTCAAACCAATGCCATACCAACACGTCTTTCCTCTCCAAAACCGTATATTATGAACCTAATCTTTAAGTGTTAATGCAATAAGTGGAAAACACTGGATGGTTTAGTTAAACCCCGTATAAAATTATCATGGCTTTGTGGCCCGCAAAGCCAGCTTTGAAATGTTTGGTTCATGGCATAGCGACCGAAAGCCGCATCGACCAATCCCGAATTTGCCGCTTGGATGAAGCCAATTTCACCTTCTGCCCCAACCATAGTGGCTAGCTCGTCCAAGGACTTGACTAACAGAAGGTGCTGGGCATTTATCTCCCCTGCCAACCATGCGGCAAGGCTGTCTGACGAGATGTCCCATGTCGCCGGTATCCCTGCTTGGTCCAGAACTTCGGGATTGGGTAGCCAGACTTTAGAATTCCCACAAGACTGTGGCAAGGCTTCTAAACGAGTGGTAGCTTTCAACTTGGGGCATAAGCCGACCAGCATTCTGCCAAATTGTTGCATTGCAATAATGGCCATGTGATGGGCTGTGTGTTCATCGAAATGCCAGCGTGTTTGCGCCACTCGCACCGTGTCGGCAAACGGACCACCGCCTGGAACAATGACAACATTAGTTTGACTCAAAGCTTGAAGCCAATGAATAAGATGGGAAGAATTCGCCAAGCTTCCGCCCAGTTTCACCACCCATAATCCATCCCTTTTCATTTTAAGTTCAGTGTGAATAGTGATCGACAATGGTATTATTGAATGGAGATCGACAATGGTATTATCAAGTTCGCAGCACACATCGAAAGGATAATATGCGTTTCGGGGCTTACCCAGCACAACGATCTATTCTTAGCGAATGAGGCTTACTATGAACCAGCAAGATCAGAATAACAAGATCCAACGCCGACAATTCCTCCAAACTATGGGTATCGCAGCGGCTGGATTGGCCTTCACACCCTTACGGAGTCAAGCCGACAGTGAAACCTTGGGTTTCGACAACGGGACAAGGGAATTGATTGCCTATCCCCAGAAACGCCCATTGATGCTGGTCACGGCGCGTCCGCCGCATCTTGAAACTCCATTTGCGGCATTTAAAGAGGGTGTATTGACACCCAATGATGCCTTCTTTGTTCGCTATCATTTGCCCAACTTTCCCCTGTCAATTGATGCGGATCAGCATCGTTTAAACGTAACAGGTTTAGTCAATAAACCGCTTTCGCTAAGCCTAAAGGAATTGAAAGGCTTGGGCAACCCAGTGGAAGTCATCGCTGTCAACCAATGCGCCGGCAATAGCCGTGGGTTTGCAGCGCCTAGGGTATTTGGCGCCCAACTTGGCAATGGCTCCATGGGCAATGCGAGATGGACGGGCATACCGTTGAAAACCGTCCTCGAACAGGCGGGCGTAAAAGCGGGTGCGAAGCAAGTCACGGTTCGAGGTCTGGACCATCCGGTTCTGCCCGCCACCCCTGAATTTGTCAAAGCGCTCGATATTGATCTGGCCTTAAGTGGCGAACCCCTGATCGCGTGGGCTATGAATGGCAAGGACCTGCCCTTTTTGAATGGCTACCCCATCAAGTTAATCGTTCCGGGTTATTTTGGCACTTACTGGATCAAGCACTTGAGCGAGATTGAAGTGATCGACCACAGCTTCGAGGGCTTCTTCATGAAGAACGCTTATCAAGTGCCAGACAATGATTGTTTGTGCGTCATCGCCGGCGTTGCGCCGGAAAAAACCCGGTCAATCACCCAATTAAAAATCCGATCCTTCATCACCAATCTATCTGAGGGACAAACCGTGCCTTTGGAAAATACCGTTGCTTTGCAGGGTATCGCTTTCGATAGCGGCAAAGGCATCAGCACAGTGGAATTTTCCGATGATGGAGGACGGCAATGGCAAGCGACAAGCTTAGGCGAGGACTTGGGTAAATACTCATTCCGCGAATGGCGTGCCACATGGAAACCCCAAAGCAAAGGTAAAGTGGCGCTGCAAGTCAGGGCACGCAACCGAGCCGGTGAAGAGCAACCCGCCACTAATATGTGGAATCCAGGCGGCTATGCCCGCAACACTATAGAAACCCTCGCTGTGATCGTCGTGTAGGAGTCAGTCATGAAACATTCTAACCTGATACAAACCGCCGGGATGATTGCCTTGTGTCTGCTTGCAACGCCATCCTCTTCCGAACCGCTGACTATCAAGCTTCCGTCAGAAACCATCAAACTCAGGCCACCTAACGCGCCGGGCTACGCCTTGGCCTTGCAAAAATGTAGTATCTGCCATTCTGCGGATTATATCGAATACCAACCGCCGGGCATGACGGAAGCCCAATGGGTTGCTGAAGTAGGCAAAATGCAAAAGGCTTACGGCGCACCCATCACCGATGACGAAGTAAAGCTGATTGGGGCTTATCTTGCCGATAGTTATTCAGGAAAACCGGCTGTAATAACCGCTCTTCAACCCAATACCCCATCTGTGGTTCCAGCGACGGCAACTGCCCCAATAGCCGATGTCAAGACCTTACTCACTCAAAATGCCTGCCTGAGTTGCCATGCGATAGACCAGAAACTGGTTGGGCCTTCTTACCGCGATATTGCCTCCCGGCATAAGAACGATGCCAAAGCCTTGGACAAACTGGCAGAGTTTATCGGCAAAGGCGGTTCTGGCCGCTGGGGTAATAGCCCGATGCCGCCGTTCCCAGCATTAAAGCCGGAAGAATTGAAAAGCTTGGCGGGGTTTGTGATGGGGCAGAAGTAGGCGGGATACCGGTTGCAATTAACCCTATATTGCTTATTCCCTCGCACCTATCTTGGGCTTGAGTTTCTTTAGCCGAGTCGCGGGCAAACGTTTTAATGTTTGATTTCGTGGATTCACATCAATACCAACAGACTCCAAGGCAGTGACTCCCAAGATTGGTTCGGTACCAGGTTCTGCAAAAATAATTGTTCCTCCTACAATCTCCCCCATAAACTCAATGTCGCCGGTTGTGATGTCCATTTTGATTTCACTACCGTCGGCAAGTTCGTAAATACGCTGCGCCTTGGGTTTTAACCCGATAGACTCAAGGCAATCCTTTGGAACCAAGGAATCCGTTGCACCCGTATCAACAAGAAACAGCCCTTCCCATGATTTTTCTGGGCTTGCAGGATTTCTGATCGTAACCGTCACGTGTGTCGCACACATAACTAACTCACCTCAAGATAATTGAAAAGCAAAAAACCATGATGGATACTACGCTATATTCTATTCAACAGCATGCGCTATTTAAAGAAAATGACTGCTTGCTTTAATTTGAGGGCAAGCTTAAAGAATTACAAGGTTTGCAACCTCAAAATAACAACAACACAGAACAGCCCACAATAAAAACCATCACCATGGGGATGGCCCAAGGATGGAGCAGCCAAGACAACGAAGGGGAGGCTTGCAGTTGATCATGCCAACTGGAAATCATATCCATGAGATCGTGCCGGATGAAGTTTTGGATTTTGTGGATGGCTACGACCACACCATACATCAATAATACCAAGCCGGCCCAAGCGACAACCATCTGCGCACTTCTCGGCGTCAGGGCAAACACAGTTTCCAGCAGCACATCCAAGGTTGCTTCCACTGCCTCCAGCAATAGAAAGAGAAGATGACCAAACCATGGCAACAAAATATCGCCAGAGAAAATCAACACAAGGATGGCAGCACCAATAACCACTGCCTTGCTGGATAGGTATGAAACGGGCGATTTTGACAGGAAAGTAGACATTATTTACGACCCCTTAACGATTACTGATACTGAATGTGTCACCTTTTTCAAAGATTCCATGCGTAACATCAGTTATTGATTACCCATTACTCAATTGTATAGATGTCCAAATCATTCGCAACATCTGAAATAAGCAACATAGAAATGAAAAAAATTTACACAAGTGTTTTTATGGTTATTTAAGGTTTTATCGGTATGACTATGAGTTTTCATGGGTGGGCCTTTTTCTTTATCGGTCATTGGCAGACAAACTTAAATCAATCCAGGCGCGACACCCTACTGTCAGCCGCGCCGCCATGCATGGTAGCGCCCTACCCACCTTAATAAGCGTTGCGGTGCATGAGCGCGTTTCCAAGCGCCGGCGGCGTATTTGTTGGCTTCCGACCAGGTTGGGTAAGTATGGATAGTGGCAAGTATCTGATTGAGTCCTAGGCCATGTCGCATCGCAAGCACGAACTCTGCCAGCAAGTCGCCTGCATGTTCACCGACGATGGTCGCACCCAGAATCTTGTCCTTGCCTGGCACTGTCAACACCTTAATGAAGCCGTGCGCCGCTTCGTCGGCAATGGCGCGGTCAAGATCATCCAAGCCATACCGGACGGCTTCATAGGCTATGCCGCTTTCTGTGGCTTTTTGTTCCGACAGACCGACATGGGCGACTTCCGGGTCGGTGAAAGTGGTCCGCGGAATCACCGAGTAATCGACCTTGAAGTGCTTGATTCCACCAAACAGGGCGTTGACCGCCGCGTACCAGGCTTGATGGGCGGCAATATGGGTGAACTGGAACGGACCCGCCACGTCGCCAGCGGCATAGATGTTCGGATAAATCGTCTGTAGCCACGCATTGGTTTCGAGAGTGCCTTGCGCCGTCGTCGCTATGCCGAGTGCTTCCAAACCAAAACCTTCCGTGCGGGCAGTCCGGCCCACAGCGCAAAGTAGCGCGTCAAAGCTTAGCGCCTCCTCTTGCGCCCCTTGCTGGCGGACTATTAATCGCTGAATATTACCCTCACGCTCACAGCGGAGAGTTTCGGTGTGGGTCAGCACACGCGCCCCATCGGCCTGCAATGCCGCCTCAATCAAAGCGACGGCATCGGGATCTTCGCGCCGCATTAGCCGAGTACGGACCACTTGAGTCACCTCGCAACCCAAGCGGGCAAAAGCCTGCGCCAGTTCGCAGCCAATTGGCCCGCCGCCTAGCACAATTAAACGGTCAGGGCGTTCGGTAAGCGACCAAATCGTGTCTGAGGTGTAGTAGCGCACCGATTCCAGCCCCGGAATACGCGGGATGGTGGGGCTTGCACCGCTGGCGATGACGATGGCCCGGGTGGACAAAGTTTGCCCGTTGAACTCCACCGTCCACGGCGAGGTGATTCGCGCATCACCCATTACGACATCCACCCCCAGCGCCTTGTAGCGCTCCACCGAATCATGCGGTTCGACGGTGGCGATAACCCGATGCACACGGGCCATCACATCGGCAAAATCGTATTCGACTTCGACAAGAGCGACCCCCAGCGATTGTGAATCCCGCGTCTGTTTGAGAAAGTTGGCTGTGCGGATCAGCGCCTTGGACGGCACGCAACCGGTATTCAGGCAATCACCGCCCATGCGGTGTTTTTCAATGAGCGTCACCTTCGCCTTGGTTGCTGCCGCGATATAAGCCGTCACCAAACCAGCCGCCCCTGCACCAATCACCACTAGGTTACGGTCGAAATGAGCCGGTTTTTTCCATGGGCGGTAAACCTTGCGCGACTTAACGGCATCTACCAGCATGCGTGCCAACAGAGGAAATACGCCCAACAGCACGAAGGAAAGCAGCAATCCGGGCGATAGAATGCCGGACAGCGAATCAATCTTCGCCAACTGAGTACCCGCATTCACGTAAACGATAGTCCCGGCCAACATGCCCAGTTGGCTGACCCAGTAAAAAGTGCGTGTCCGCAGGGAGGTCAAGCCCATCGCCAGATTGATGACGAAAAAAGGGAACACTGGTAACAACCTGAGCGTGAACAGGTATAACCAGCCATCGCGGGCCATGCCTTCGTCAATGGCCTTTAGCCGTTCGCCGAAGCGGGTCTTAACCGCATCACGAAACAAAAAACGGGCAGCTAGAAAGGCTAAAGTCGCCCCGATGGACGAGGCAAAAGACACCAATATCGTACCCCATAGCAACCCAAACAATGCCCCGCCGGCCAAAGTCATCACGGTCGCGCCTGGCAGCGAAAGCCCAGTGACCGCCACATAGAGGGTGGCGTATATGGCGGAGGCGAGAAGAGGATTGGCGGCTTTAAAGCCAGCCACCGACTCCTGCTGGGCTTTCAGCATTTCCAACGTGAAAAAACGCTGGAGGTCGAAGACGAAAAAAACCACAACGCAAGTTAGGAGAACAATGACAAGGCTGATACGGAAACGGTTCATGACAGGTTTCACTCAAACGCAGGAATGATTTTGTGCGACCAACTGCAAGCAGCTTGCAATGGGATGATCGCTGTCTAGACTCAGCGAAGTGTCTGCCGCCATCAAGACGATCCCGACGACAGCGCTCTATATGGCGGGCCAGGGCTGCCCTTACTAATTCCTCCGATTCATAACACCCCATGATGCCTTCACGGGCTTCAAAAAACCATTCTAAACAACCAGACTCTCTGTTGATCTCTTGAAATATTCGACTGTCTGTCATATGCATCACGGAAGTTATCAGGTTCAAGTCTACCTTGGAATTTCTTGGGGCTTTTCGCATATTGATGAATGCCAAAACCCCTAGAGTTGCTTAAAACGGGAATACTCAAATAGACATATTTGTTCACATTCAACTGGAGTTGG
>CAIWDB010000022.1 GCA_903911305.1 uncultured Methylococcaceae bacterium
CCGCGATTGTTTGGGCCAAGTCTTCAAAAATAGGCTATTTATCGCGGGCGTGGCCCGCTCCTACATGTTGCATATATTCATTATTAAGTAACTATTTGGTATTGAAAACGCTGTAAGTAGTTGAACCAAAGTTATCTGGCATTAAACAGAAACAAAGGCACAACTGAATAATTTTCCTCAACATCTTGGGATCGTGTTGTTGCCACCAATCCAAATCTTCTAAAGCCGTTTCAGTCCAAGTAAGCCGTAACATCTATTTCCCTTACTAAATCCTTTCTATGTTGTGATATGCCTTCATGTAGGCGGTTGGCATTGGAAGGGTTGCTTAGTAGATATAAAGTTTCCAACAAGCTGTTATATTCTTGAGCATCTAAATAGGATGCGCAGATTTTGTTATGATCTTGGCCAATTCTACGATTCCACATTTGCCACACATTTCCTCCACTTTCTGGGTGCATTCTTTACACCAAGGCAAGAGCAACACCGCTTGCCGGTTTAATCAACCCTAGACAATGAATATTGGAGACGACCATGTTAACCCGTAAATCCTTATTAATAGCCGGACTGGCCCTAGCCAGTGTATTACCCCTGACAGCGGCAGCTTTTCCGCACTACCCGCATAACCCAGATTATGACTTGAATGGCGACGGGCAAATCACCCAGGAAGAAGTCCAAGCCGCACGGGCTGCCGAGTTTCCTAAAATCGATACGGACGGCAATGGTTTCATCAGTTTTGCCGAACTGCAAACATGGGCTGACATGCAAAAAACCACCCGCTTCAATAAGCTTGATACTGATGCCAACGGTTCGCTGACTGAAGCAGAGTTTTTAGCGGGCAAGCCAAAAAATGCGCCGACGGACGTAGGTGTCAGAATCTTCAAGTTGTTAGATGCCGATGGCAATGGTAGTTTATCCTTGGCGGAGTTCAAGACCATGGGCGGCTTGGATAATCTGATATTGCAGTTTGCCCGCCTAGACATTGACGGAGACAGTCAGATTTCACAATCAGAATATATGACCCCTCCGGCTAAACATTATAGACACGGGGGTTCAACCGACGTACCTCCCTCCCCTTCGTCAGGCCAGACGGGTAGACGTTGATAGTGGGTGGACATTTCAGTTCTATTGTGAAAGTTAAAAGGTAGGGGCGTAAAAAACAATGGTGAATGAATACGCCCCTACAGGACTTCTGGAGATAGGTATGAATAGGATTTGACCAAGTGCGCCATGGTTTGCATTGCGGTAATATGGACGCATGAAATTTAATATCTTCTTCAAACTCTTCCTCGCGATGCTACTCAGCATGACCATCGTGGTGGGTGCCATGATGGCATCCACCTTTTGGAGTTTTCGCAAAGGCTTGTCCGAATACATCCAAAAGGTCGAGCTTGAGCGGGTCGAAATGCTGATTCCGGTATTGGCGCAAGCTTATCAAGACAATGGCGGTTGGTTGTTTCTGCGAGGAAACCGTCGGGTTTGGATTGGGCTATTGGACCAAGGCTTGGGGAAAATCGGCAGAAAAGACGGGGAGGCGCATGAGGAACTGCCAGAACCGCCGCCGCTGCCGCCTAACACTATTGAATCAACTCATCTCCCCAATGGGGGGAGCATGGGAGGTGGACGATCTGAAAGTAACGAAGCCTCTGATTTAACTCGCCCTCTCCCTAACCCTCCCCCGTTGGGGGAGGGAATTTTAGGGCATCATTCAACCGAATTGTCCCCTCCTGCCGAAGCCCTTGGCTTTGCGCCACCTCCGTTGGGCCAACCCGATTTGAAGAGTACTTTGCCCCCGCCGCCTTGCATGGAAAATCCTGAACAGCACCGTCATCGTCGGGGTGGCCCGCTTCCACATGATCCCGTGTTTTTGGGAAGGCGGCTGCGGCTATTGGACGAAAACCGATTGCATGTGATCGGACCCCATTATGGCGGTAACGATGAGGAATTTCGCCCTATCGTGCTAAACAATGCCACAGTCGGTTGGTTGGCTGTTCGCCCCATCACGGCATTCACTGATCGTTTGGTGCTTTCTTTTCTTGAACAACAAAAACGGGCGAACACCCTGATTTTTGCGCTGGCATTGGGATTGTCAATGCTCGTATCAATAATCTTGGCTAGGGTGTTTTTGGCACCTATCAGACGTTTAGCCAACGGTGTTCAAGCCTTGGTGGCTGGCCAGTATGACACACAAATCATCCCGTCTAGCCAAGATGAGTTAGGACAGTTGGCTAAACATTTCAATCTCTTGGCGCACACCCTTCAAAGTAACGAAACTGCCCGTCGTCAGTGGATTGCCGATATAGCCCATGAACTGCGCACCCCGTTGGCAATATTAAAAGGCGAGATTGAAGCCATGCAAGACGGTATCAGGCAACCCACAGCAGACAGCTTGCGCTCCCTGCATGGGGAGGTTTCGTCTTTAACCAAGTTAGTGGGAGATTTGCACGAATTGTCCGTGTCCGATCTTGGAGCGATGAATTACCGGCGCGAACAAATCGATTTGGCGGAGGTATTGCGAGATGTTTGTGACCAATTTCGCCAACGATTCGCCAATAACGGACTTGAACTGGTCAATCGAGTTGAGGTAAACGCATGTTATCCAGTATTTGCCGATCCAAGTCGATTATTCCAGTTGTTTTCCAATTTAATGGAAAATAGTTGCCGCTATACCGATAGCCCTGGATTATGCGAAATATCAATTGATAAAGTGGAACAGAACTATGTCATTAATTTTCGTGATTCCGCCCCCGGTGTCCCTGAAGAAGCACTTTCTAAGCTATTTGAACGTTTGTACAGGGTTGATAAGTCGAGAAGTCGCGAACTCGGTGGATCAGGTTTGGGGCTTTCAATTTGTAAGAATATAGTCGAAGCCCATGGTGGGATGATTTCTGCCAAGCATTGTGACTTTGGAGGGGTATGGATACAGTTGACGTTGCCTAGGCTGTTAAAAACCTAATGTTGCTTGCCAATATCAATCCACCACCCAAACAAAATGAACAATAGCATTGAAAGCAAAAAGATACTGATCGTCGAAGACGAACCCAAACTGGCTCAATTGCTCAAAGATTATCTTGCGCAATCCGGTTTTGTTTCATGTGGGCTGAATAATGGGTTGGATGTCATCCCTTGGGTAAAGCAAAACGACCCAGATTTGATATTACTGGATTTAATGCTGCCCGGCAAAGACGGCATGGAAATATGCCGCGATCTCAGGCGGTTTTCCAATGTGCCAATTATCATGACGACGGCAAAAGTGGAGGAAATAGATCGGCTGCTAGGTTTGGAAATGGGTGCGGATGATTATGTGTGCAAGCCGTATAGCCCTAGGGAGGTGATTGCGAGAGTGAAAGCAATATTCCGACGCATAGAATCATCCAAACATGGCAACGGGACGGAAGAGGTGTTCCTAGTCAATGCTGAACGCATGGAAATCTGTTTTCTAGGTGTACTATTGGATTTAACCGCCGTGGAGTTCAGGCTGCTCGCAACCCTTATCAAACAACCGGGCCGGTTATTTTCCCGTGATCAATTGCTTGACCAAATCTACGAAGACAACCGCATTGTCACGACTCGCACAGTAGATAGCCATATCAAAAATATCCGCAAGAAATTGTCGGTCATATCGGCGGAACAAGACCCTATCGTGTCGGTGTATGGGGTGGGGTATAAATTGGAGGTATAGCTTTATGATGAGTAAAAGGCGCTTTAAAACCGTACTAAAACTTGCTGTTGATTGTCAAGGTTTGACTGTTTTAGTGAGATTCTTGAATTTCCCGTTATTTTCCGCATTGATATCAATTCCCCCTGCTGGTTTTGGTTTGTCAAGATTGTTGGTGTGCGCATGGTCTGTTGGATCACCACATCGCTGGAACCGCTAACGGTTTTCAACTTATTGGCTAGCTTACGGGCGAAATCATAATTGGCATCCATATCCATGCCATTGATTTGAACGTCAATCGGTGAGGGCGAGCCAAAGTTTAATATCTTTGCGGTCAGGTCGGCGGGTTGAAAGGTAAATTCGGTTCCGGTATCGGTATCGGTATCGGTAAAATGGGCGCCTCCCATGTTGGCATCGGCGCTCTCCTCCGCATCCAAGCCTGAAAAGGGTTGAGCTTGCATAGCCAGCCAATCCATTTCAGGTTCCCCCTGCTTTTCATGGGCATGTGGGGCATTATGGTCGGTCAAGATAAATTTCGCCATGGTCGGAACCAAGGTGCGAGACAGGGTAAAAGAGGCGAGCATGGCAAAAATCACCGCCTCGGCCATCGGCATGAATAGATAACCCGACACCCCGGTGAGTTCAAATAACGGGAACCAGGCAATGACAATGCACAAGGTTGAAACGAAAGTCGGGATGACAATCTGATTGGCGGCATCAATAATCGCCGTTTCAAGTGGCTTGCCCATTTCCATATGCGTGTCGATGTTCTCAATCATCACCGTCGCATCGTCCACCAGAATGCCGACCGCCAAGGCCAAGCCACCCAAAGTCATCACATTGATCGACTCTCCCATCCAATTCAAGAGGATGATGGAGGTTAGGATAGAAAGTGGAATCGAGGTTGCGATGATGGTAGTCGCCCGCCAAGAGCCAAGAAACAGCAACACCACCAACCCGGTCAACGCCCCGGCCGTCAGCATTTCATGCAAAACATCTTGAATGGAATCTTTGACGAAAATAGAGGCATCATTCAGTATTTTGATATCCACATATTCGGGGACGGCCTTTTTGATGCGAGGAATTGCATTCTTAACCCCGTCAACCACATCCAAGGTGGAAGCCTCACCGCTTTTCATTACGACCAGCATGACGGCTTGCTTGCCGCCCACCAGCACGGCGTTAGTCTGCGGCGGTCCGGACAGCCGGACATCGGCAACATCGCGCATATAAATCGTGGCGTTGCCTAAGCGTTTGATTGGAATATTGTTGAAATCTTCAACCTTCATGGGCGATGCGTAGGTTTGCACCATCCAGTCGGTTTCGTTGAGCTTCGCCGTCCCCAACAGGCTTTGGATCACCGCCGCCCGCTTGCCCGCGCGCTCGGACCCGGCGAACAGCCAGTTCTTCTTGTTATGCCGAATTCGGCATAATGCAGAGCATTTTTAGTTAAGCGGTCGCGCGGTCAATGCCGGGGAGGACAAAGTTTGCCCCCTCGCGACCGGTTAACTAAAAATGGATTGGACTAAGCCGCCGACGGGAATGGCCCGGCTATGGGCATTCAATGTCACGCGGAGCCTGATAATGCTTGGGCCTGTCGGGTTGAAGTGCCCGGTAGCTGGCGGGCAGGGACGGCAGGATTGGTGTTGGGTGTTGAAAAAACGATAGTGGCCTGCCATTCAAGGCATCGCCGCACGGTCCCCCGGGAAATGGGCAAGCCGGGCTGACGCCCGGGCAAACGCACCCCTTAACCCGTTGAAATAGGGTGTCAGAAAGTACGGTTGGAATATCCTTTCTGTTTTGGGTTTTCATGAAGTGTCATTGAGTTCTGGCACACGGGGCGGCCGGGGCAGCGTTGCGACATCCACCATGTGCCCGACATGGCATTTCGGGCATTCGAGCAGCGAGCGGCCGGTGAGCTTCTCGTAAAAGGCCCGGTAATCCAAGGGTTCCACCACGGTCAGCGGCGGTGCCGGAACCACCAGGAGTGTGCGGCAAAGCGCCAGGTTCTGCGCGCGGGAACGGTTGCCCAGCAGCCCATAGTGCCGAATGCGCTGCAGGCCACTGGGAAGCACATGGAGCAGGAATCGGCGGATGAACTCCTCGGCATCAAGCGCCATGACCTTTTGACGGTCATGGTGCCGGTAATCCTTCCAGCTGAAGGAAACCTTCCCGCCCTCGGCATCAACCAGCCAGTGGTTGGAAATGGCGACGCGATGGGTATAGCGTCCAAGGTAATCCAGCACCTGCCCGGGTCCGCCGAAAGGCCGCTTGGCGTAGACCACCCATTCGGTGTCGCGCAAGGGCGCGAGGTATTTGGCCCACGCGTTCGCATCGCCAAGTGGTTCGAGCGAAGCGGTAAGCGTGAGCCGCCCCGCCTCGAAGGACTGTTGCAGCCCGTCGAGGAACAACCGGCGGAACAGTCGCGAGAGCACGCGCACGGGGAGGAAGAAGCCGGGTTTGCAGGCAACCCACCGCTGGCGGTCCGGCGACAGCCCCCCTCCGGGGACGATGCAGTGCAGATGGGGGTGGTGGAGCAAGTTTTGACCCCACGTGTGGAGCACGGCGAGGAAGCCGATCTCGGCGCCCATGTGCTTGGGGTCGGCTGCGATGGGTGCGGAGGGTCTCCGCCGTGGCGCGGAAGGGCAGGTTGTAGACCTCGCGCTTGTTTTGGAGGGCAATGGCGGCGATGGCGGCGGGAAGGGTGAAGACCACATGGAATAGCCGACCGGCAAAAGCTCCGCGCGGCGGTCTTCCAACCACTGCGCCCGCGCCAGGGACTGGCACTTGGGGCAATGCCGGTTCCGGCACGAATTGTAGGCACGCCTGCACCATTCGGCTAACGCGAGCACCGACGTGGCGATCCAGAAGCTGTGCGAGGAATTGAACGAGACGGAAACCCTATTCCCTAGGACCAATCTACGGCTAATTCTGGAAATGGGATATTCATAAAATCCAAGACATCAGTATCTCTGA
>CAIWDB010000023.1 GCA_903911305.1 uncultured Methylococcaceae bacterium
AAAGCGTATTTCCAAAACTTTTTGCCGATGGCCGGATTCCTCGCCTTTGCGCCAGAGTTTATTGCGGGAGCGCGACCAATAACAGGCATAGCCTTCCTCGGCGGTCAGTTGCAGGGACTCCCGGTTCATCCAGGCAAACATTAAAATCTTTCCGGTTGCGGCTTCTTGGGCGATGACCGGGACTAAGCCGTCAGTGGTCCAGCGAATTTCATCCAGCCAAGCACTCATAAACGCACCTCAATGCCACGGGAGGCCATGTGTTCCTTGGCTTGGCGGATGGTGTATTCGGCAAAATGGAAAATGCTGGCAGCCAGTACTGCATCGGCTTTGCCTTCGATGATGCCATCGGCCAAGTGCTGCAAGTTGCCAACCCCGCCGGAGGCGATGACTGGCACGGAGACGGCTTCGCTGATGGCGCGGGTCAGTTCCAAATCAAACCCAACCCGTGTGCCGTCCCGATCCATGCTGGTTAACAGAATTTCCCCAGCACCGTATTCGACCATTTTTCGCGCCCATTCCACCGCATCCAAACCGGTTGGTTTGCGTCCGCCATGGGTGAAGATTTCCCAAGCAGATTTTCCCCTCTCCTCAACCCATCCCCCCTCTGGGGAGAGGGGCTTAATGTCCCCCTCCATTGGTGAGGAGGGGGGCTTATTGCTCCCCTCTCCCACTTGCGGGAGAGGGGCAGGGGGAGAGGGTCGGACTCTCTTAGCATCAATCGCCACCACAATGCACTGCGAGCCGAATTTTTCCGCCGCTTCGCGGACGAATTCCGAGTTGAACACCGCCGCCGTGTTGATGCTAACCTTGTCAGCTCCGGCATTGAGCATTCGGCGGATGTCTTCCAAGGTGCGAATGCCACCGCCCACAGTCAAGGGTATGAACACTTCGCCGGCCACTTGCTCGACCACATGAACCATGGTTTTACGGTTGTCGGAACTGGCGGTGATGTCGAGGAAAGTCAGTTCGTCCGCGCCTTCCAAGTCGTAGCGGCGGGCAATTTCCACCGGGTCGCCGGCATCGCGGATTTCAACAAACTTGACACCTTTGACGACGCGGCCATTATCCACGTCCAAACAGGGAATGATACGTTTGGCTAACATTAATAGGTTTCCGCCAGTTTGCGGGCTTCCTCGAAATCCAAGGTGCCTTCGTAAATTGCCCTGCCAGTAATCGCCCCCATCACGCCATCGCCGACAATAGCGCCGACGGCTTTAATGTCATCCATATTGGTGATGCCGCCGGAAGCGATGACTGGAATGCGGATGGAGCGGGCCAGACGGGCTGTCGCCTCGATGTTGACTCCGCCCATCATGCCGTCACGGCTGATGTCGGTGTAGACAATCGCATTGACCCCATCGTGTTCGAATTTCTGCGCCAAGTCGATCACATCATGGTGGGAAAGTTTGGACCAACCATCTATGGCAACTTTGCCATCTTTTGCATCCAAACCGACGATGATGTGATTGGGAAAATCCATCACGACATCTTTGACAAAATGCGGGGCGCTGACGGCTTTGGTGCCGATAATGACGAAATCAACCCCGGCATTCAAATAACCTTCGATAGTCTCTTCGTCTCGAATGCCGCCGCCCACTTGGATTTCAATGTCGGGATAAGTTTCCCGAATGGCACTGATGACATCCCAGTTGCGCGGCGCACCGGCAAACGCCCCGTCCAGATCAACCAAATGCAAGCGTTGCGCCCCCGCTGCGACCCATCGACCAGCCACAGAGACCGGATCGTCGGAAAACACGGTGTCGTCTTCCATCCGCCCTTGTCTAAGGCGGACACACTTGCCATCTTTCAAGTCGATAGCAGGTATCAATAGCATGATTGAATCCTCGCTTGGGTGAAATGATTAGGAAAGAGAATAACGGTCATTATGTTGGACTCCATTGGAGAAAATTAGCCAACAATTTAAGCCCCGCCGCTTGGCTTTTCTCAGGGTGAAATTGGACGGCGAACAACTTGCCCCGACTCACCGCCGAGACGAAAGGCGTGGGGAAATCAGTCGTCGCCGCGATGTTTTCTGCGTGGGTTGGGCTGGCATAATAACTGTGTACAAAATAAAATCGACTATCTTGCGGTATGCCTTCCCACAAAGGATGAATGCCGGTCTGATGAACCCGGTTCCAGCCCATGTGCGGGATTTTCAAGGTTTGCCCGCTGGCATCATGTTTCAGATCATCGGCAAACTTGACCACCCGGCCCGGTAGAAATCCAAGGCAAGTGATGCCATCGTTTTCCTCGCTTTCTTCCAACAAGGCTTGCATTCCTAGGCAAATGCCCAAAAACGGTTTTGTAGTCGAAAGCTCAGCCAGTAATGGAATAAGCTTGAGTTCATGCAATGCAGCCATGCAGTCGCGAATCGAGCCGACTCCGGGAAAGACCACTCGGTCTGCGCTTTGCAATTGTCCGGGTTCTGAAGTGACCAAGACGCGGGTTGTTGGGTCGGCGTGTTGTAGCGCCTTGCCGATGGAATGGAGGTTGCCCATTCCATAATCAATAACTGCCACGGTGGACATAGGCTTAAACAAGATAATGGGAAAATTGTATTTGAATCAGTGTTTGGGTTTAACCAAAAGGACGCACATTGAATAACCAGCCATGCAGCCAGAAGGCGAAAATGGCCCATGCGACCAAGCCAGCCGCAACCGTGATGATATCGCTACTTAATGGGCCAACCGGGTAAACCGTACCCGCTTCACGGTCGCGTTTGCGGGACCATTGGAAGGCGAGTTCCGCCCATGACAAAAATGCGCCAAACAGTATCACATCGGCCAAGGTGCCATTGGAGAGCAAATGCGCAAATGCCCAGCCTTTGATGCCCGCCAACATGGGATGGCCAATTCTGGCTTTAATCCGATTGCCGGGAACATAGGCTGCTGCGACCATGACAAAGGACAAGATGACGATTAAGCCGGCAATATGTCGAAGTACGGCGGGGGGATGCCACAGATAGATGGGTTCTGCCCGTGCCTGACCGAAACCTATCACGATGAGTACGAAGCCAATCAGCGAAACCATGGAGAAAATGCCTTTCCATGTGTTCAAGCCGAATTTTTCCACTTGGGCGTCCCGCCAAGATTCAGCATAAATTCTAATGGAATGTATGCCAATAAAAATCATCAAACCGAGGATAAGGATAATCATAGCTAGACTCTATAGTGAAGGAAATCGCGGGAAATGCATAAGCGTTGAGAGTTGAGCATACCTTCAAAGCGATCCTTTGGTGGAAGGGAGTATGCCTTGCATGCGCTCGTCCTGTTCCAACGCCATGCGCAAAGCCCGACCAAATGCCTTGAAGATCGTTTCCGCCACATGATGGGCGTTAACCCCTTTCAAACAATCAATATGTAGAGTGACTTTAGCATGATTCACGAAACCTCGAAAGAATTCCGAAAACAAGTCCACATCAAAGTCGCCAATCCGGTCACGTGGAAAGTTTACCCCATACACCAAACCGGGTCGGCCGGAGAAATCGATCACGACCCGTGACAGTGCTTCATCCAGCGGCACATAGGCATGGCCGTAGCGACGTATGCCTTTTTTATCGCCTACCGCCTTGTCGATGGCTTGGCCCAAGGTGATGCCCACATCCTCGACCGTATGGTGTGCGTCGATGTACAAGTCGCCTTTAGCCTGAATGTCAAGGTCAATCATGCCATGACGGGCAATTTGAGCCATCATGTGTTCCAAAAAGGGTACGCCGGTGTCAAAGCATCCCGTGCCATTGCCGTCCAGATTGAGTTTGACCCGGATTTGCGTTTCCAAGGTATTGCGTGTCACTTCGGCAATGCGATCTGCCATTTTGTTTCTTCAGATTGTGGTTAGAATTTAGATATGATAAAGCCTAGTCGGCATGAGATAAACCCTAAATAAGGAATGAATGCTGATTACCCGGCGTGTAGGCCAAATCCTACAAAAAAATAATCCTTGGCTGTCATGACATCGACTTACAAATAGTGCAGAATTTAACCGTCGCCACCCAAAGCCGGATAAGGAATTCAAGGAACACTCAACATAGAAGTTGCCAAGGATTGGAATAGTTAGCCAACCAAACCGGTGACAAGCCCCGAACAATGGATGTCTCGGGGCTTTTTGTTTCTTTGCATTATTTCCCCACAGTGGATGCACTGGATCGAATTCGTCCCGTTTTTCCCATCAAAAACCTTGGTTTTCCTAGCAATCCAGCCCTAGATATCTGCCATGATTTGCATGGACGATAGGGTTATACCCATCCCTTGCCATTATCATTGGTTTTCAAGCCTATCCTATCCATAGTAGGATTGAATCGACCATGAATTGAAGGTAACGATTGAATGGTTTGACGAAAAAGGGCGGCAACACCCCGTAGACAAGCTTGGACCAAGATTCATTAGGCCAAGAAATGGTGTTAGGTTAACATTTTTTTCTAAGTACCTAAACTTACAAGTTTTTGGAGGTTCACATGAGTGGAAATCAACGCGGAAATGCATTCATTGCAGTTTTAGTTTTGTGTTTGACTGGTTTTTTTGCGCCCGTGGCCGTTCAGGCGGATACGGGAAATGTGGTGTTGTGGAATAAGCTAGGTATGCTGCCGAGGTGACTACGAGCGAGGTTGGGGCCGGATTCGGCTCTCCAGGGAGCATCCTGTTTGTGCCGGGTGAGTTTGGAAACGCTTTGGCGACTACAGGCGGTGAAACTGGCGGTGGGGGTATCTGACAATAAGCCCCGACCAGTTCTTTCCCCCTGATAAAACCAAAGGTTCTGTGGCATTCTGGATTCAAAAAAGAATCCTACAATTCCTCCCTTTTGAAACCCCACTCTTGGGTATCTTTGGGGGACAGCCTTATGATGGTGACGCAAGCTACAATAGCATTGGTGCCTATTGGTCTGATGGTTTTACCGGATATGGTGGCGTTCAATTTGATATACGGGACACAAGTGATAATTGGCATTCAGCCAACGATTTGAGTTGGAATAATGTTCCAGTAGGTACTTGGGTTCATCTGGCATTCGTCTGGGATACCAAGGGTATTGAGGGTTCTACAGACCGACTGCGGATTTACAGGGACGGTCAATTGGTGGCGAATAACAGTGACGCTTTCAACGGCGTGTTTTCAAACAATAACGCTGTCAAAATCCTTGGTCACCATGCCTATAGTCGGTTTGGCAAGCCTACAGCATACCTCGATAATATTGTGATTTACGACTACGCCAAAACCGACTTTTCCGACCGCTTTGATGAAAATCCGATCCCCACTTCGCCATTCTGCGAAGGCAAAGTCAGCGCCAAAGTCACCACCAGCGGTTTCCTCTATAGCCGCAAAACCAAAACCTACCTCTCCACGGTGACTGTGAAAAATACAGGGTCGGAATATGTCAACGGCCCGGTTTCCGTCGTTTTCGACAAATTACCGGCTGGCGTGAGCTTGCTCAATCCGAGCGGAACCTCTTTGGGTAGCCCGTATGCGGTCATCCCCTCACTGAGTGCCGCGCCGGATGTGTTCGCACCCAATCAATCCGTTTCCTTCCCCGTCCAGCTCAATGCGACTGGGCCGATAAAGTTCACCAACACTGTTTGCTCCGGGAGCTTAGTGCCATGAAATTAAAAGTTTTTATCTTCGCGCTGTTGGCGCTTGCCTTGGGCCTTGTCCGCCCCGCCGCCGCCGATCTTGTCTATTCGGTGAACATCAACACCAGCAGCATCAGCAACAGTTTTGGCGCGTTGGACTTCACCTTCGCCGGCGGCATCCCCACTCCGCCAGAAGGTTCGGTCAAAATCTTTGATTTGGTGACTGTCGATGGCCTTGGGCCGCAGTTGTCCGGTTCCGGCGGGGTTAGCCTAAGCAATGCGCCGGGCTATAACAACTACTTCAGTCCGATACTTTATGGCACGTCGCTGTCGTTCAAGTTGAGCTTCAGCGGGCAGATTGTCACCAGCCCCAACCCTGGCGCGGGCTTGAGCAGCTTTGCGTTTTCGCTGTTGGATCAAGGGCAAAACCCGGTGTTGGTGTCGTCTGACAACAACCCCGGCGGGTTCGCCTTCACCATCGACATTGGCGGCGACGGTCAAGGAACGGTGACCAATTTCATGACTTCGGGTTTGGTCGAGGCAGTCGTGCCAGTGCCGGAACCTGAGGAATACGCGATGATGCTGGTCGGCGCGGCGATGGTGGGTTTCCAAGTCAGGCGGAAGCATAAGGTAAATCAAAAAATATCGTGATCTGTTCTGATGGCACTGGAAATATATATGAGCAAGTACTAGCGATTTCCTGATTAGCAAGATTCTTCAGCTAGAGCCAAGAACCTCGTCATACCGGCATGGATGCCGGTATCTAGGCCATGGACGGTAGCTTGACGGTTGAACAAGTGCTTCATTTTGGCAATGTGGTACGCCATAGTTTGCCTTCCTGGACGCTGGATTGGCTCACCACATCCCTGTGGTTCGGGCTTTGCCCCGCACTCAGTGCGTCCAAATCAGCTCCCGGCTGATTTGTCGGCATCCATGCCGAAATGACGGCTTTTTAAGTCTTGGCTGAAACAACTTGCTAATTAGGAGCGATTATGTCATTTATCTCTCCGGTACAAATGAGAGCATGTGTTGATTTTTCCCCGGCAAGAACGGCAAAGCCAGCCCGTCATGCCAAGCGGGTTGCTGATCTCGATAATGGTCTGACAGGGGATGCCCCGACTGCCCACCCGGCATGTGCAGAATGCCATCTTCTAGGTGGTTGGGGGACACTACCATGCGCTCGGTGGCTCCATGCCCTTTACCCGCAATACGCACACAGAAACCCGAACACCCGGATAACTCACGCTCCGCCATATCCAGCAATGGAGACAGGAAAGGCATGGATTTGCTGAATGGATGCCGGATCGGAACCCGGTTAATCTCCCCCCACGTCAAATCGGTCAGTGTCGCCACGCCTTGCTGCTGTTTCAACTCTTTCACGCTCTCGCCCAAAGTTTTCACAAGTAGATCCTGCCAATCATGATATTGGGCATTGGGAAGCGTTGCAGGAATCCTTTCGGTTAAAAGTGCGCGCAAAGGGGTTTCCAGTTTGCGCCATGTGTAGGAAAAATCGGGATCGGCTTGCCTGCAACGGGCCACGACGGGAGCAAACACCAAGGCTGATAGCTTTTCCCGCCATTGCCACAACAAGCCGATGCCCAAACTATCGGCATCCATGCGACCGTTCCAAGCTTCTATGTAATGTCGAGCCTCTTCCAACTCAGAGTCTTGGTGGTAAGCACTGCCCATCATTTTGAGCGCTAAATTGCGGTAGTAGTCAAAAAATTCGCTACGGGTGTCAAGTTGGATGGAAAACAAAGCCCCTTCATCCATTTTTTCCGCTTCGGCTAAACGTTGGGCAATGCGATGCGCCCGATAGCCATTGGCTTGATTATGGGCAAGGATAAACGGATAGTCGCTGCCCACTGTGCGGTTGTTTGCCGTGGCAATGAACCCTTCGGGCGGGTCGATTAAGCGCGGTAGTTTTTCCGGTGGAATATAACCATTCCAGCCGATATCGCCATCCGCCCATGATTGGCTGATCGAGCCGTCGAAACCTTGACGCAAGGGATAACGGCCCATCAGAGTCCAAGCAATGTGGCCTTGGCTATCGGCTATCACGACATTTTGCGTTGGCCCTCCTGCTCGATTCATGACTGCCATGGCTTGTTCCAAGGTCTCAGCATTTTCCATTTCCATAAGATTCAAATCAACCCCGGAACTTTGCAAAGCCGTCCAGTGGACTGCAACGGCTTGGCCCAACAACGGGTTTGCCAGCAACGGACCCCAGATTGTGTCTTTCAATTCCAAGCTTACCGAATCTTCACCTTTGACCTTGATGGTTTCTTTTCTTAGTTCAAAATTGCGCCAACCCCCCGGCACTTTGTATTGTCGAGGGTTGCCTGGATTGATTTGCAGCTTGACCAAATCCGCCACGTCGGCATCGGTGTTGGTGAACCCCCAAGCCACATGTCCGTTGCTACCCACGATTAACAAGGGCAGGCCGGGCAGCGTGACACCGCTCAATTCCTTCCCCTCGTAATGCAAATCGGCGCGATACCAAATATTGGGAATGCCAAGGCTCAGGTGCATGTCATCGGCGAGAATGGCGCGACCGTCACGAGTTTTGATGCCACCCACCACCCATTGGTTGGAGCCAAGTACCCGCCCTAAAGAATTAACGCTGCCCACTGCCGCTTCTGCATGACCTAGATTGGCCCATTGATCGACGGGTATGGGTCGTTCCGGGCGATGGGATTTATCACCGCCCACCAATACTGTATCGAACAAGTCAGTGTCAGGCGTTAGAAACTGAACCAGATTTTTTGGCAATGTTGTTTCCATGACCGTCAACATCCGCTCTTCTTCCTCAGTGGCATTCAATGTTTGGAACATGGCAATGCCTACTAGTAGGCTGTCTACGGGTCGCCAAGCTTCGGGGCTGTGCCGCAATAATATGAATTCAGGAGGTAACACTAGGGCTTTTGACAGAAAAGCATTGAACCCTTCGGTATACACGGATAGTGCATGTTTTTGATCCTCGGGCAGTGCAGCCAATACGGACTGCGCCGCCTGTTCAAAACCGTAAGTGCGCTGTCGTTGATCCACCGTCAGCGCGGCAGGCCCAAACAATTCAGCCAATCGGCCCGCACTTTTGCGGCGAATCAATTCCATTTGAAATAACCGGTCACGGGCATGAATCCAGCCCAAAGTCCGCATGGCGTCATCGTGGTTGGATGCGTGGATGGTCGGGATGCCCAAACCATCGGATGCCACTTCAACCTTGTCTTGCAAACCGGGCAAAGCGACTTCACCATCAAGTTTGGGCAAAGACAGCCACAGACTCGCGACCAGCACACCCGCTAACGTCAGTGACAACAATAGGAACCCAAGCAGTATTCGTTTTAAAACCATGAACTTCCCCTATTGACCTGGCTTATTTGGGACATGCCTCATGACAAATCCTCTTTTAGAATTGTAAGGCGATTATGTGATCATCTATATCATTTGGAATATGGGATTTGCAGTGATGGATTTCCTTTCCAATGACCTATGGCGGACAAAGCATCCTTCATAGACTCTTGGGCCATTTCAGATTCAAAAAAGACTAACCCCCAAACGACTTCTCCAATAACTCCTCATCCAATTCCCCGGCATGGAAACTATTGCCGGTATCCATATTAGTGACAATAACCTTGGCCGGACTGAACAACATGGCATCGACTTTGAAAAAATCGTAGCCATAATCCTTGAACACTTGGGCGAATGGCTTACCATAATCCTTCGACTGGGAACTCGGCAATTCTTTCGCGAGCTTTTCGGCTGCATCATCATCGCCTTTGACAAACAGGTGTACCATACCGCCAAACAGGATGGCATCATTGGTGCGGCCCATGGCTTGGACGAATTTGGGATGTGGCGGCGGAACCGGGGCCGAGGCCAAGCCATCAATGATATTCTCTAGAGGAAAATGCAGGGAATGCGCCTTATGCAGTGC
Source organism: uncultured Methylococcaceae bacterium (assembly GCA_903911305.1). Lineage (GTDB taxonomy): Bacteria > Pseudomonadota > Gammaproteobacteria > Methylococcales > Methylococcaceae > Methylumidiphilus. Next base: position 9,498 of record CAIWDB010000023.1, read on the forward strand.
CACTTCCAACACACGGGAAACGACTTGCATCCCGCCCGCCAAGCTGCTGGTGGGTGTTAGAATGACGTTGATCTTGGATGGGTCAAGCTGACAGGCTTTGGCGACTTTGTCGATCAATTCCACTGGCGGAATTTTATCTACTTCCAGCACGATGACGGTTTCATCGCTGGCATCGCGATATGCCAGCTCTTTATAAATATCTTCCACCGGCACTTCCTCGCTATTTTTGATTTTAACCGCCAAGGCACGGGCCGGGCCTGAGCCTAATGCGTAGAAAGCACCCTTGCCTTCACCATGGGACAGGCTCCAACCGGCGTATTGACTGCCTAGGCAGGCGATGACCGGATTGGTGGAGTGAACATTGACCATCGTCGGCCAACCGCTGAACGGCCCACCTTGGGTCAAGGTGACCGTGCCTAACCCACCCATGCAAATTTCGCCAATTAATCGTCCTGCTTCCAAACAGCCTACGGTTTCGATCCCTGCATCTATCAAAGTCGCTCCATTGGAGAATTTGCCAATGTTTAATCTCAATTTGTCGGCATTGGCAATCAAATGTTTAACGATGGGCAGGGCGTGTGCGTTGACGCTGACGGGTTGTGTCATGATTATTCTCAATGGTTGCAGAGTGAAAGTAATAAATTATTTTCCAGTGATTTTACCAATGTTTCGGCATTTTGGCTGCTTTCAGCTTGGACAAGCACACTACAGAGCGGCTCTCCGGCATCAATGCGTTTGCCAGAATCGGGAATGTCCGCGCAACCCTTGGGCCAGTGGAATCCAACCGGAATTGTCAGTGCGCGTGGACTGTAAACAATTCGCATGGCCCTGACTGGACTAGCCCGCTGACCTAGTATGGGCCATTCACCAAGACAAGCGGCAATGTGCAAAGCCAAAAGCCCACGGTGAAAATCCTCGTCATACAATGCCATCGTTGCACTGGGCCTGGGGTTTATTTCCAATACTAAGCACTCGTTGTTTTCCACGACAAAATCCAAGCTATTTAGACCAATCAAACCTGTTTCGACAGTTAACTTCCTTGCGTAATCCTCGACTGTCGAGCGTTGCGAATTATTCAACTCGGCACGGTTGATTGCCCCTGCAAACAAAAACGGTTGGTCTGGATCGTGCTTGGCACTCCATTGCGTATTGAAACCAATGGCTTGAACATCCTTACCATTGGCTAAAAACAACATAGAAAACACAGCGCCAAGCACATATCGCTGAAAGTAAGCATCTTTGGGACGAAATGGGTCGTCGGCTATCAAACTAACACTCATGCCACCCTGACCGTGACCGGGCTTGACCAGCCAACCCTCAATTGAATTGGGCAATGCGAAGCGGGTTTCCGGGCAAGGGATTCCGACTTGACTCAACAATGGAAAAAAATTTCGCGGATTGTTAATCAGTGACAGTGTCACTGCCGAATTGCCGAGAATTTTGCAAATTTGTGCCAATTTTTCCACAAGCAACGGTCGGGTATCGACACCAGTTCCAAAAACCAATGCGCATTCGTCATGACAATGGGCAAATTGGGTAACCCAATGCAACAGACTCGCTTCCTCAAACCCCTCCGCATCCGATAATGCCGCAACGCACTGCTTGGTAAGCTGTCGCGTGTCGGAGTCCGCAAAGAAGTCGATGGCATAAGGGAGAAACCCAGCCCGAACAGCGGATTGTGCCAACATTCGGGCTGATTGGGCGATAAGTAGCAATTCCATTACACTATAAGTTCGTTGTGGAAGCGTTTTTGACTGCGACAAATGTTGAAGGTTGTGGTTAAAAACCGCCTCCACTGAACAACAGATCAAGCCCGCAACACATCCACTGTGGGAAAGAATGTTTCCGGCAAAATTTCCGCTCCACAGTTCCGAGCGCTTGCAACCAGGAAATCCAGACCTTCAAAACGATGGCCCGCCTCGGATGACAATTGCACCGCAATTTCAGGGTTTTCGACCATACAAAATCCAGTCGGGCCCCAAGAAGTTTGCCCTATCCCCACTGCCCCCTGCTGTTGCAGCCAAACCATGGCTGCACCCACCTCAGGGCTAGTGAACCGACCGCCTTGGGCTGGAGCGAAATGATCGCCGACGGAATTTTGCAATTCAGTGATGACTGCGCCGAATCCATGGATGTCACCCTCCGCCAACGCAGGCAACGCTTGCATTATCAATAAATGACATAAGCGGGCTGTTTCAGCCACAGGAAACATTGGCAACTTGTTGAAAGCCTCTACCTCTTGTTTGCCATGCAAACCCTGCCCGCGTCGATCAAACACTAAGATAAAACGCCACAAAGACGGAATTCCCATCCGCGAAAGCAGCGGCGGCGTGTCCGTGGCAACCCCTCTACCACCATCGACGACTAAGCCCCCCTGCTCAAACACTGCGATGCCTATCCCCGACCGCCCTCCCCGTTCAATGGCCTTGGCAATATCACGGACACCTAAATTCAAACCATGGAATCGGGCCATTCCCATACCCACGGCCAACGCAAGCTGAGTGCCGGAACCCAAACCGACATGCTCAGGGATGGCCTCATGAATGCGGATGGATAATTTGCAGTCCATTCCAAGCTTTTCTGCAATTATTCGAGCAGACTTTATGGCCCGCTCTGCGGAAGGCCCATCCACATCCAAATCAACTGATCCGCTAATGCTTAATCGAGTGGCGATTTCATTGACACCCACTCCAATGCTGCCGAACTGTCGCCCTAGGGTTCCTCCTAGGTCAATAAACCCCATGTGTAATCGCGCAGTGGCGAATACGCTGACCGAATAGTGATGATCAATAGTTTGAATGTCAGACATGTTTAGACTGAACAAAGACAAGTTTGGAGTAGGCTACCGGGGTAGGTCAGGATTGAATGCATGACAATCCTAGGGCATGGAAGGGCATTTGTCGACTGGGTTGATCAAACCAATCTACAAAGCCCTTAAAACACGAAAATATAATTTACAGCTTTTCAGCAAAAATGGATTTAAACGTATTTTTAGAAGCTAAACTTAAAATAACGACATCAAGCCTAGCTCCCAATATCCCTATTATTTTATTGGGTTTTATTGAATTCATTTATAGTCAATTTAACTATCGACTCACTTTATAAATAATAGTCATATAAATTTAGGAGCACAAAGCCATGAACGCCAAACCTTACGCAATGGTAACCACACCAATCGGTGGAGACACGTATACCGGACTCGACCAGATAGTGAATTATATTTATGCCGACAACGGACTCGCTGGGGCAAACGATGCCAAAGATATTGCAGCAGGCGCGGTGGCAGCCAACCGCATGAATCAAATTATCCTAGAGGCTGCCAACATGACGGGCGCCGCCGCAGATGGGGTATTTAGCGCAGATGATGTTGTAGCGATGAATATTTACATACGAGACAACTACTTAAATGAATGGACAAGCTTGCATGGGGACGATGAAACCAGCACAGAGACGGGCTTTCATCTAGTCCAAAATGATGGCTCGAACCTTCAATACCGTGGAGACAACTTCGTCAACACGGTGGCCGATGGCATCTACCATATGGGTTTCGCGATACAAGATGGCCACTTCCTTAACGAAGACGGCAATCCAAATGCCACAGTGGAGAAAGTCGCAGGCTGGTTAACTCAATTTTTCACTGACCACTCTAGCACTGGCAGCGGCTTGGATCGTATTACTGACTTAGTCATGGCTGATGCAGGCTTGTCCGCAGCGACACCTGAGAGCGACATAGAACAAGGTGCCGATGCCGCAAATGGGATGAATCACATGATCCTAGCAGCCATGCAAGTGACTGGCGCTAATGCAGATGGTTGGATTTCCACAGAAGATTTGCAAAATATGAACGCTTGGTTAAGGAGTAATGACAATCGTTTGGCGACTTGGACGTCGTTGCATGGAGACGACGAAAAAAATGAAGAAACGGGTTTTCATCTCGTACAGAATGATGGCGCCAACAACCGCTACTTCGGCCAAAACTTAGTCAACACGGTCGCTGACGGCATCTACCACATGGGATTTGAAATCAAAAATGGCACTTTCCTCAACGAAGACGGGAATACCAACGCCAAACTGAGCGACGTAACCGATTGGCTCAACTACTTCTACGTTGATCAATCAAGCACAGCGACTGGGCTGGACAAGATCGTCGATACCATCAAGTCGGATGCTGGACTGGCTCGAAATACCTCCGCCACTGACATCAATCAAGGGGCCAGTTATGCCGATCAACTCAATCACTTTGTTATAAACGCCATTGATGCGACTGGGGCGATGGCGGATAACTGGATCACCTCTGAAGATATGTTGGCAATGAACCAGTGGATACGATCCGACACGGCGCGCCTAGATCAATGGACATTATTGCATGGCGACGACGAAACTGGCTCAGAAACTGGGTATCACCTAGTGCAAAATGATAGCGCCAACACCCTATATTTTGGTCAAAACTTAATTAACACCGTTGCCGATGGCATCTACCACATGGGTTTTGATATTCAAAATGGGCGGTTCCTCAATGAAGATGGCAACCAAAACGCCTATTTGACTGATGTGGCCTCTTGGCTCAACTATTTTTATAAAGGCTCGACCTTAGTGTATGGCAGCAATTCTGCCGACACGATTCAAGGTAGCGATGATGCCGAAGATATTGAAGGTCAAGGTGGGAATGACATTATCAATGCAGGCGGTGGTGACGACCTTGTCAACGGTGGTTTCGGAGACGACAACATCAAAAGTGAAGCTGGAGATGACACTCTGGTTGGAGGATTGGGCAACGACAAACTGGACGGCGGCGACGGCTCCGACACCTACCGCGTCAGCGGCAACTTGGCGGGCGGCTGGTCCAGCTTCAACGGCTACGACACCTACTCCGACACCGGATCAACGGGTTACGATGTCATCAAGGCC
>CAIWDB010000024.1 GCA_903911305.1 uncultured Methylococcaceae bacterium
ATTCCAACCGCTGGCGATTAATCAAACAAGGGTTTTCCAAGGCATTGCCGATGACGGAAAGACGGTCTGCCGTGCGAATTGCGAGAGGCGAGCGGGGCACTAGCAACGCCGTTTTTGGGATCATGTCATCCGGGATGATGGAGATTATGCCGCGCATGTCGATTATTGCCATATCAACCCGGTTAAACATGGCTTGGTTGGGCGAGTGTCTGACTGGCCTTATTCAAGCTTCCATCGATATGTGGAACGGGGCATTTATCCATTGGATTGGGCAAGGTTCCCGAGCATTGATACTGTTGCCGGGGAACGCGGATAATCGTAATGGATTGTATTGGGGAATGAAGCTTGATGAGAGAAAGTTCCAACTCCTTGCTTACGATTGGATTCGGCATTCGGCGCAATACGCGGCGGAGCCGCTCGCGCCCTACGCGGGCTTCTTTGTATGTAGGGTTCTGGAATGTTTTTGAAAGGCCATAGGGATTAGGCCAAAGTCTTATACCGAGGATTATAGATGATAGTTAATTGGATTGGCATAATTGATGTTGTTCTATTTTTTATATTTATGACATTTACGGGTAAAAGCCTATCAGAGTATGTGATGCTGATGGTTGTTGCCTTGGGTGTTTTGATGATAGTCATTTTTTTAGCCGATTATGAACGTCAATATCCTGCTCTATTGTATGTGCGATTATTTATATCGGTTATAGCCGGTGTGGTAATAGTTGTTTCCACGATGGTATCTTGGCTGCCAAATAATGAGAGTAGAAAATATGAACTCTCTCAAGAAGGCGCAAAAATTGAAATGGCTCATATCAATAAAAAGTCTGGTGTCCCACATTGCAAATATGAAGAAACCCCCGATGGCTTTACAATTGGCTTCAGAAAACCACCGTTCGATTTGGTGAGGGCTAGTGATATATTTTTCATATTAGCTTTTTTTGAAGATTTTGATTCAAATAGTAAAAAAGTAAATACATCCACGATTAAAGTGGATAAGCAATTCGTCTTTGTTCATGGCAAACGATTCAAGCGTAGAGACTTTGGTGGATTTTTGGTCGCAAGAACCTATGAGACTTTGTTTAAAACGGCGTCTGAACTTGGGTTTAAAGACGGTGAACAAATCGTTAGTTTTGGCGGTGCCTGGAAGAAACAGGAAGCTTACGAAGTTGCCGATGCGCTGAACCACCTTTTACGAGTCATACCCATCGAAGATGATATTGTTTTAGAAGGAAACATGGACGAAAAGCCGAAATCATAAACGCGGTAATGTGGTTTCCCATACCGGGGCGGACGGATTTACCCGATTGGCTCGACAGCCCGAATTCGACGGGCCAATCCAAGCAGGGGAGGAAAATGTTTTAGCCTTGTAGGTCGGGCAACGTCTTTTTGTTGCCCGACAAAAATAGGAATAAGCAAAGAGCCAAGGCCGTAAGGCGCAATAGCGATACTCCGCGTATTGCACCGAATGGATAAAAAGGGCAAAATCCACGTATCAGCATCACATGTTAGCGATACACGGGAAAGAATCATGACCGAAGACAACATTTCCAATCTGATCCTAGAACATCTGCGTTCCATTCGTTCGACCTTGGCGCGGCATGACGAACAATTTGATACCATGATCATGCGGCTAGGCTCAATTGAGTCACAGATGGCGGGGGTTCATGCTGACATCGCCGGGCTAAATCTTCGCATGGATCGCTTTGAAAACCGTCTGGCCCGCATCGAGCGGAGGTTGGAATTGCGCGATGAAACCGCTTGATAACAACAAAGCGAGATAGGATGTTCTGAGGAACGAAGCGCATCATTCTCCTCAATCGATTGATGCGCTTCCTTCGTCGGCACATCCTATGCGAGCTAACGCGGTAAGGCACATTCGGGCGCAATACCGTCTTGCCGCACATTGCACCTAGCTATATTTATAAATATTTAGAGTTAATCATGCCTGAAATTAGTCGCTTTTTGGGAATTATAATTGCGATGTATCATAAAGAACATCCACCACCCCATTTTCATGCAAAGTATAGAGGTGAGTTATGCACTTCGTTAAAGATGTACAATACTATGCTGATTATAAATTGAAATTGACATTTGAAGATAGCATTGTCAAAATTGTAGACTTAAAGCCGCACCTAGATGGCGAAATATTTGAACCTCTGATAGACATTGAGTATTTTAAAAGCGTCAGGTTAAATCCTGATATTGATACAGTAGTTTGGTCAAATGAAGCCGACTTTTCCCCGGATTTCTTATTTGAAATTGGAGAAAGTATCTAATGTTTTCGGTCAATTGCGCAATAGCGGTGGCTCCGTTGCGTGTTGCGCCGAATGTTGAAATATAAACATTCGGCAGAATAGGCTTCGCTATACCGACTTGCTAACTTGAACCAAAAGAGGTCAATATGAGACAAGTTTTTATATATCCCGGTGAGGACGGTTATTGGGTGGCCGAATGTCCAAGTTTGCCAGGGTGTATCAGCCAAGGCAAAACAAGGGAAAACGCTGTCAATAATATCAGGGATGCCATCGAACTCTATGTGGCTGTCCTTGAGGAAGATAATTTACCCATACCCAAAGAAAACTATGATGCCCTGCTGATTGCCGTATGAGCAAATTACCGAGCATATCTGGCAAGCAATGCGTCAATGCATTGCAAAAAGGCGGTTTTGTCTGTAAACGACAAACGGGTAGCCATATCGTATTGCGCAGGGATGACCCATTTTCACAACTAGTGGTGCCAAACCATGACGAGCTTGATAGAGGTACTTTACGGGCCATCATCAATCAAGCAGATATCAGCGTGGATTAATTTATTAAATTGCTCTAGGTCCGTGGGTGTGGAGGAAACGAACCGCACCATTTGCGGGATTTTGAAGTGCGACGGGATTTGTAACCCCGTCGCTAACGTTTTGTGCTTACGATAGAATATCCGCCAAGCCACGAAATGTTGCCATGAATGCTGGCTTGTCAGGCTTTTTCAATAGCTTTCTTGCCCTTCTACTATATGGCTTTGTTTCAATTATCATCATCGCTTTGGCTATGCTTCCAATAGGATTTATAGTCACGGGATTGAGAGCAACCATTTATAGCATTTTACCATCATCCCCCATGTTTTTTGTTTGGCTTCAAAATTGTTTGAATTGGGTGATATTGATGCCAACCTCTGTTGCTTCAATCTATGTGGGGTACTGTGAAATATTTGAATTTGAATCCGTTTCAGACACCTAGTCTTTGAATTCATGCCATGGGTCACAATACTATTCATCTCCACTTGTGATAATGTTGTAAAGGTGCAATCTGCCAATATGTCTAATCTAACCCATCATTCCAAATATGAAAAAACCACAGATGGCTTTATTGTAACTTATAATAATCAAGCATTCGATCAAGTGATTGCTGATAATATCTACTATAAATTTGGCATGATCGTTTCATTGCTTTTGTTGATACCTTCAATAATTAAATTAATTTATCCATCGAAAAATTGAAGTGAATAAGCAATTTGTCATCATCGAAGGTAAACAATTCAAACGCGAAGAGTTTGGAGGGTTTTTCATCGCAAGGACCTACAAGACATCCCGCAGGACAATCGCTGAGCTCGGCTATAAAGAGAGTTTTCGTACCGTTGCCTTTGGCGGTGCTTGGAATGAAGAGGAAGCCAATATCGTCGCCAATTCTCTAAATAAACTGATAGGCATTCCGCAAGTTGGCATTTCTAACGGGGTTTGATCATTCCCACGCGGAGTCGCATTGCCATGATGTCAAGCAAAATTAAATTTTAGCGGAAAACAAGGCGACACAGCCAACCAGCTTTAAGCTCACCTTGTCAAAGCGTTGCGACAGAACCATGTCCAGCCCTTCAAGCGTGTCTTGGGTATTGGCAAAGACACCCTTCCGGTTATAAAACGCCATCAGCTTTCGAGCCGCACAACTCCTTGGCACATCGCCTTGTAGTATCGTTGAGCCGAAAATGCATGCGCCCGGATTCATGACGGTCTTAAGGTGGTCGAGTGCCACGGCTTTTTCGATGATACTCCCCGGCAAGCAGTGAAGCAGATAATTGACGCCAACGGAGTCGAACGCTGCCATGGACTCGCTGATGGGTTCAAAGATATTTTGCCGATAGGTTTCCGGGTGGTAGCGGGCAATCCGCTGGGTGGCGAATGCCAAGGAATTGGGGTTCATGTCCATTAATGCGACACGCGGGGGATCAGTAGGGAATCGGCAGCGATCCAAAAAATAGCCCGTGCCGACACCGACATCAAGATGGTTCGATGAAATATGGGCATTATAATGTTCCCGTATTATCGGAGACGGGCACTGCCAGATAAATCGGTTGGACAAGCCCAAAACGAGGATGTCATAAACCGACAGTATCCCCTTTGTGTATAAGGCTTGGCCATCGTTAACTTGTTCTGCTGTGGGATGCATAGTACTTTTCCTGTTATCGGATTGGCTTCCAATTGTGCTATTCAATTAAATGTCCCGCGCCTCTATGCAAAGCCTTGTTTATGTTTTTTATTTTTGCCTCGTTCTTCGTTATTGACATTAAGAACGTAAAAAGACTTAGGGCGAGAGATCAATTGTGAATAGTTCGCCAATGGCCTTGGATTCGGTGATGGAGGCATCATGCTTGGGCTTTGACTGGCGACAAAGCCCCTTGTGAGTCACTGGAAGCGCGCTCGGCCCTTCCCGTCGCCACGGCATAAACGAAAACCCCCGCCCACTGTATTGCCAGATGTACCCCCCGCAAAGCACGGCTGTGGGGGTATTTCGTTGGACGCTCTAAGGACAATATCATAGACAAAAAAACCAGCGGTACGCTGGCTTGGGGACGGTGTTGGATTGGCTTGGAAGTCGATGTGGCGGAGAGGGTGGGATTCGAACCCACGGAGGGCTATTAACCCTCGACGGTTTTCAAGACCGTTGCCTTAAACCACTCGGCCACCTCTCCAAATCGTAATCTGCATAGAATAAACCATTCTTCGACTAGGTTCCAGCCCTGTATGGTTTATTGTGATCATTTTAACTGATCACGGGTGTTACGCAGTTGCCTAGATCGCTAGTTCTTCAATTCCCAAACAGGCTTATTAATGGCTAGCATCATTGAGTCGCCATACACAGCGACCCCCGCTTGATTTGTCTATTGCCGCCAATCTTGTTTCATGGGCGGCTTGTTCGTTTTCATTGCAGTGGATTACGGTCAGTTTCCCCGTTCGTTTGCGGATTGAATTTTGCCCTGTTGAAATGCCTTGATGGAGGGTTCCCGCATTCATTTCAGGCTCAAGCAATAATTCCGCTTGACCTCCGGTCATCGCCAAATAAACCTCAGCGAGAATTTCTGCGTCTAGCAGTGCGCCATGCAATTCGCGGTGGCTATTGTTTACGTTATAGCGTTTGCATAAGGCATCCAAGCCGTTGCGCTGGCCGGGGTGCTTCTTCTTCGCCATTGCCAAAGTATCCAGAACCCCGCAAATGTCTGTGATGATACGTTTGTCGGTGGGCAGTTTGGTTTCATCCAAGCGCTTTAATTCGGCATTGATGAAGCCCACGTCGAATGGTGCATTATGGATAATTAATTCGGCGTTTTCGACGAAACTGATGAAGTCATGGACGATTTGCCCGAATAGGGGCTTGTCTTTGAGAAAGGTATTGTCCAAGCCATGCACATCCACAGCCCCTTGATCAATATTCCGCTCGGGGTTGATGTAGACGTGAAAACGGTTGCCAGTCAGTTTGCGGTTGACTAGTTCAACGCACCCAATTTCAATGATCCGATGACCTTCTTGGGGTTCTAGGCCGGTTGTTTCAGTATCCAGCACTATTTGTCGCATTAAATTATGATCCTTTTTGGGAATTTAAAATTTCATCGACTCCCTTGTTGGCGAGTTGGTCTGCACGTTCGTTTTCAATGTGACCGGCGTGTCCTTTCACCCATTTCCATTCGACTTGATGCTTGAGCCTGGCTGCTTCAAGACGCTGCCATAGGTCAACATTCTTGACTGGTTGTTTATTGGCAGTTTTCCATCCACGCTTGACCCAATTGGGCAGCCATTCCGCTATGCCTTTGGAAACATAGACCGAATCAGTCACCACGCAGACTTCGCAAGGGCGGGTAAGGCTTTCCAGTGCTTGAATTGCGGCAGTCAACTCCATTCTATTGTTCGTTGTTTCTAATTCACCACCGTATATCTCTTTTTCAGTCCCTTTGTATCGTAATAGAACCCCCCATCCGCCTGGTCCGGGATTACCCTTGCAAGCGCCGTCGGTGTAAGCATAAACTTTTTCATTCATTGGCATTGTGCATGATGGGGGGCGACATGGCCTGTCCGGTAACCAGCCCTGGCGAAGCAACCCAAGATTGCTGCATAGGGATGAAAGTCCAAGTCCGCTTGATCGCCTTAATCGAGTAAACCGGGGTCAGGCTGGCAATGGATCGCTGCCACGTCGATTGTGGTTCAATCAATGCTGGAAAGAAAGGGAGGCCAAACCCAGCGCTGAATTCAGTTTCAAATTTTAACAGATGCAGCCAATCCGCAACTTGGGATCTGCTGACAAAATTTTGTTTCCATGGTGATGGCGATTTTTGCCTAAAGTGCAGTAGCCTGGAAATGCTCCAAGGGTTGAAACCTAAGACGTATAAGCGGCCTTCGGGTTTTAGCACTCGTTCGGCTTCATTCAGGATACGCTGGGGTTCTGCCTCAAATTCGATCAAATGGGGTATTATGAGCGTGTCTACACTCTCACAGGCAATCGGCCATTCATCGGTTTTGGCAATGACTGTATTGACCATTGATGGATGCTCATTTTCCTCATCCACTATCAAGCAAAAGTTTCTCAAGAATTCCTCTGGAATGTAGTCAGTTTCCGTACCAAGTCGACCAACTTGTAATATTCGTTGATAATAAGTATGATTGAGTGTATTCAGGAGGTAGGAAGATTCGCTGTCGCGCAGCGTTTGACCAAAGGAGGTGGAATCGTACCATTCCATAAACTGATGGCGAGGATGCGGCGATGGAATGCGGATTTGTTTGTATTTCATTGTGTTGCGCGATTTGTTAATGCAATGACTCACCGGACTTGAATCCTGAGGAATTTAAAATGAAACAATTTATACCCAATTCAAAAATTATTTGCTACGCATCTATCTTTGCGCTTTCCTTGGCGGCTTGCTCAAACAATAGCGGCAAGATTAAAAACGCCAATTTAACCGACAATGGCTCTAATCAGTCAACAGGTCAGTTGGTGAAGCTGAAAAAAGGCCATCGCACAAACAGGGCGAATGGAAATTTCCCCGATCCACGAAGTTACGACAATCTTTGGGATAGATTGTTCGATCACTATGATCTTCCTGATGTCAGCCACCCGGATATTGACCGTGAACTGGCTTGGTTTATGAACCACCCGACTTACATTGAGCGGGTTCAGTCTCGCGCAGAGCCATTTTTGTATTCCATTGTCAAGCAATTGGAAAAACAGAATATGCCCGCAGAGCTGGCATTGCTGCCCGTCATTGAGAGCGCCTTCCAACCACATGTCGTCAGTCCTGCCCACGCCGCCGGAATTTGGCAGTTCATTCCGACGACAGGTCGCCATTATGGACTAAAACAGAGTAATTCGTATGATGGTCGGCGTGATATTTATGCGTCTACTAGGGCAGCCATCAAGTATCTGAAAAAGTTGCATAATGATTTCAATGGGGATTGGTTTCTGGCAATCGCCGGGTATAATTGTGGAGAAGGGGCCGTGGGCAGGGCTATTCAACGTAATCTAGCCCGAGGCTTGCCGACTGATTTCTGGTCGCTCGACTTGCCGCAGGAAACCCGTTCCTATGTGCCTCGGCTTTTGGCAGTCGCCAAACTATTCAGTGAAGCAGAGAATTATGGGATCGCTTTACACACCATTCCCAATAAGGCTCTCTACAAAACGGTGGTCATGAAAGACCAGGTTGATTTGGCCTTGGCCGCTAATGCAGCCGACATGTCGTTGGATAAGTTGTTTGAATTGAATCCGGGATTTAAGCGTCAGCGTGTGGATGTCAACGGAAGCTATAGGTTATTCATACCGGCACACAAGAAAATTGCCGACTTCAAGCAAGATTTGGCTCGCCAATTGGCTAGTCAAAATGAATTTTCTCAGTCAAGCAATCCACCGGACGAAGAAAATTTTAAGGCGAAACCTCCCGCTTCTGAATCTCGCACTAATCCAAGCAGTTCAGCACCCAGTCTAGAAGCCCCGTCTTTTGTGCCTGAAACTGACCCTGTTGATTCGGGCGTAAAAGCCCCCGCGCCAGTCGCTGATCCGAAACGGTCTGAAGTGGAATCACCATCTCCTGTAACGCGTTTGCAACCGGACAGAACAGAGACTTCTGTTCAACCGGAAATGGTCAAGGTGAGTGAGACTGTTGCCAATGAACCGCTAGAACAGGCAGACAATATCGAAAGTCCGACACCAACTTTGGCTGTATATCGAAAAGCCAAGAAATCCAATGTGCCGGAGGCTTCTGAATTAGCTCAAATATACCCAAACGAATCGCTCGTTGAACCAAATTCAAGCGTGGCTAACTCCGAAAATTTGGTTTCAACGGCTAAGGAAAAACGGAGTTCTAGACAAGCAATTAGTTCTGTACGAAAAGTCCAAGCTGAATTACCTGTCAAAGAACAAGTGAAGCCAGTTGAGCGCGAGACTTTAGCTTCTACTGACCGTCTGGATCGAAATCCACAAAAAGGAAATAAAGCATTATTAAAGAATCGTGATGAGCCTCCCGTAGAGCGCCGACTGGTTGATCAGGAAATTTCAGGTAAAAAAGCTGCCTATGTCGTGAAAGAAGGCGATACCCTTTATTCAATCGCTCGCAAACATGACATGGATGTGGAAGATTTGAAAAAAATCAATCGAGTTTCCGATGCTGATGAGATTAAATGGGGTCAAAGCATAAAGGTTGCATCTGCCAAGGATGTGGTTGAAAGACCTTCCAGCGCTTCAAACCTTAAAACCGTTTCGTATTCCAGTAGGCCGACGACACCCACAAACTCTAAATACACGGCGCATGATGGGGAAACACTATTCAGTATTTCCCGCCGTTTCAATGTGACAGTGGCTGATTTGCGTAAGTGGAATGGTTTAAAGGCGGACAAGCAATTCAGATCCGGGTCAAACATATACGTGTCCGGGGAAAAGAACTGAGTTTGGGCCGGATGGCCTTATAGCTAAGGCCAGTGATCCCGATTCATAAGAAAATAAGCATCTGTTGCGTCCGTGCGTAACAGCAGTTAATAAAAAGGTGGATGGAGTTTACTCTTTCCATCTTTTTTTTATGATCATGGGTTTGAGCTAGGTTAGATTGAACGAGAACCAGTGGATGCCCCATGGCGGCATTTCAACGAATAAACCTTGGCTAATCAGTTCAATGCCTACTCGCTGATAGTTCTGATCATGCAGTAGGTCATTTAAACAGATGGTTTTATCCAGCAATTCAGTCCAAGGTAATTTAATAGCGCCTTGAGCGTCCACTGAAGAGAAATTTACCACAATCAAACAGTATTCCCCATCTAGGCTGTAGGCCCAAGCCAATAGGTTTTTGAAGCTTTGATTCTCGGGCCATCCCTCGCAGTCGAGCAAGTTCCAATCACCCTTGCGTATTAATGGATCATCAATGATCTTAAGCAGGCGGGCATAAAAGCCAGCCAATTCCGTGTCCACGATTTCATTAAAACGGCGTCGAAGAAATACCGATCCCCCTATTTGTCGGCCTTCAAATTGACCCTCATAGAATAGTTTGGCTCCTGGTAGGCTTGCGGCTATGATGGCGGCGGCATAATAACGGGACTGGCTAATGCTGCCAAGCGGGTCAACCCCAAATGCCACGGTAGCCCGACTTTCATCATGGTTCTCAATAAAACGGATTAGTTTTGCTTGATAGTCCAAGTTGGCTGTTAAATGAGTACGAATGGATTCAGCATTTTCGTAAACCAAGCGATCATAAAGCCGTTTGTCGTAACAAAAATCAAATCCAAGTTGCTGTAGTTGCCATTCCGTGTCCCAATAGCATTCGGCGATGAATAGAAAATCTGGTTTTTCCTTTCTGATGGTTCGTATCGCTTCAGTCCAAAATTCCTCTTGAATGTCTTCGCCGGCAGATAGCGCCCACGTTTGCTTGAAAATGTCGTTTAGCACCAGCATAGCCATGTCGCAACGCAGTCCATCACATTGTTGGGCGATGTTCCGCAAGTTTTCCATAAGTGCGTCACGAAGACCGCGTGAAAACAGATTCAACTGGGCTACATCGGGCCAGGCGGATGAATTAGGGTCGCGCCCGCGTGCGAGAAAATACCCGCCCACTTGGAAATAAGCGGTAGGATCGTCAGTGTAATTTTGCTGATTGCCTCGGATGAAATAGTCGGGATGTTCGGCAACCCAAGCATGGTCGAGGGCGCAATGGTTAGGTACGAAGTCCAATATTAAACGTATCCCGCGTTTGCCTAACGCTTGGCGAACCACCGACAAATCCATTTCACTGCCTAACGCGGCATCTATTTTATAGTTGCGTATGCAATAAGCCGAACCGACATTGTCATCCGGGTCGAAATCCGGGAGTTTATGACTAAAATCCTGAACCAAACCCGAATTGTCCATGGCGATGGCACGTCCAAGCGGGCTTCTTTCCCATATGCCCATAAGCCACACCGCATCAATATGCAATTCGGCAATTGCGTCCCAAATTTCAGTTGGCACATTCGCCAAGGTAATGTTGCGTTGGAATATTTGGCTCAAGTCATTGAGCCAAATATACGTGTGAATTTCGTAAATAATAGGGCGAGTAGGCCAGTTCATAGCGTAGTCCGGGATTTGCAATGAATTATCTTGATGTTTGGAATAAGCGGTACAATAACGAGTAGATGATAGACTTCAGGCAACATGCTTCATTCTTACCTTATGAACTCAACAAACAATCCCTATACTATACACTTCCAACTGGTTCATGCGCTGAAATACCGGATTCGCTTTATCGTCCCAAGCTTAAGCAAAGACTTTGAACGGACCTATATTCTGGCTATTTTGCTACGCAAACACTCAGGTGTGGCAAGTGTCCGCGCTGTGCCTGAAATCGCATCGTTTGTGGTGTACTTCGATCCTCGTCTATTGTCTAGATCAAAGCTGTTAAACCTGTTGGAATCGCTCATCATCAATCTGGGTGAGCGGTCCAAGGCAAGTACAGGTCAAACCTTGATTGCCAATCCATCTAAAGACATTCCTGATTTGCCTGAACGCGACTACAGCCTTTCGATTGAGGGTATGACCTGTCCATCGTGTGCCTTGCTGGTCGAAGTTCGTTTGCTGCGCGACTCAAGGATTGCGTCTGCCGTGATCAATTTTGCCACGGAAACGGCAATAGTTAGGGGTAAAATTAGCAAAGCAGAGTTATTTTCCAAAATTGGCGGCATGGGATACCGGGCATCCTCTTTGGATATCCTGACCCAGCGGAGATTATTATCGGCAAGGGAAACAGGCCGTCTTGCCAAGTCTAAGAATCGAGCCATCTGGTCAAACTTGCTCAATCTCCCCGCCTTGTATATTGCTTTGGCGGGACCGCATAGTGGCTGGTTGCATTGGGTGGAATTCGCTTTCACTATCAATGTCGCCTTGTGGTCCGGGCAACCCTTCTTCACCAAGGCGTGGTCTCTGTTTTCCAAACATCGCACTGCTAGTATGGATACACTGATAACCCTAGGCGTGGGCTTGGCGTATAGCCAAGGGTTTTTCTCCTTGCTTGCCCGCAGGCGCAGCCAATATTTTCAAGCGGCTGGCGGTGTCATTTCTTTTGTCTTGCTTGGGCGCTACCTTGAAGACCGTGCGAGGGCGAAATCCCATGAAGCCATGCGCAGGCTGATAGACGGACAGCCTCGAACCGCAAGCTTGATCCAAGGGGGGCAGGAATATCCTGTTTCCATAGACGACATCAACGTGGATGATATTTTCTTGGTGCGGCCCGGTGAGCGGATTCCGACTGACGGCGTGGTGATAGACGGTTTGTCCACAGTGGACGAATCTTTGGTGACGGGTGAGTCCATGCCGGTCGTAAAAGATGTCGGAGCGAAATTGGTCGGTGGCTGCGTTAACGGCAGCGGCGCATTGCGCGTGCGTGCCACGGCTGTTGGGACTGACACGGTGCTAGCCGGAATAATACACCAAGTCGATTTGGCCCAAAACAGCAAGCTTCCTGTCCAAACCAAAGTAGACCGGGTTACGTCTGTATTCATGCCCGCCGTCATGGGGGTTTCCACCTTGACTTTCCTTGGCTGGCTGGCAGCCGGTGTCGGAACGGAACGTGCCATCACCCATGCCATATCCGTATTATTGGTTGCTTGCCCGTGCGCCTTGGGAATGGCGACACCGGCGGCGACCATGGTTGGCACAGGGGAAGCGGCGCGTCGGGGCATTTTCATTCGCAATGGTGAAAGCTTGGAAACGGCGACGCAATTGAATGTGATGGTGTTCGATAAAACCGGAACGATTACCGAAGGGAAACCATGGGTTTCAGACGTGTTAAACCTATCCAACGAGACGGATGCCGTTATTTTCGCTTTGGCAGCGGCGGCAGAATCGAGTGCCGGGCATTATCTAGGTAATGCCATCATCAATCGAGCGAAACAAGAAAATCTTGTCATCCCGCGAGCGGAAAACTTTAACAATGTGCCTGGAAGAGGCATCGGCGCATGGGTGGAAAATCGGCATGTGCTAATTGGTAATCAGAGTTGGCTTGAATCACAAGATGTTAACGTAGAACCATTAAGAGAATCAGCGGAGGAATTGGCTAAACAGGGTAAAACGCCCGTTTATCTCGCCTTGGATGGCAAGCTGGCGGCTTTGTTCGGGCTTTTCGACCGTCCTCGCGACAATGCCCGACAAGCCATTGCCAACTTGCACAAACTCAATGTCAAAACCTTGCTTGTGACTGGCGACACACTGGCAACTGCCGAACATATCGCCAAACAGGTTGGCATTGAAACCATTGTTGCCAACGCTAGTCCGGCACGGAAACTCGAAATCATACGCGAGTTGCAGCAACAAGGCGGTAGGGTAGGGATGATTGGGGACGGTATCAATGATGCGCCTGCGTTGGCAGCGGCTGATGTAGGTTTCGCCATCGGTTTAGGCACCGATTTGGCGATAGAAACCGCCGATATCAATCTGGCTCGTGGCGATCTTGCCAAAGTGGCCGAAGCGATGGCTTTAGGCAAGGTCACCTTGCGCATTGTCCATCAAAATTTGGTTTGGGCGGTTGGTTACAACTCGATTGCCATTCCGCTTGCCGCGTTCGGCAAACTCAACCCGTTGTCAGCTTCCATCGCGATGTCGGTCAGTTCACTGGCATTGATACTGAATGCCTTGAGGTTGCAAAAGCGGAGTTAGAGATAATCTGACCATGGCTCGCTCACTGCCCAGCGGATTGATTTGGCTCGTACAGCACCGATTCCTTCTGCATTCTGCAATGCTTGCTCGTCGGCGGCAAGGATGGCTTCCACGCTGCCAAATTGTTCCAATAAGTTGTGGGCAATGCTTGGGCCTATGCCGGGGAGGGCTTGTAATATTCGCATTTGGGTTTTGCGTTTTCCCCTTGGCCGCTTGCCGGTGAATAGTCGAGGGGACATATGACTTGCCAACGAATCAAACTGACGGTCTGCGTAGAGCATTAGCCTCGCGGTTTCTTCAGGGTTGAGTGAACGAAGCAATGGGATGCCGAAGAAAAGAGTGAGGGTGATCAGCGCACCTTGCAGAGCCTCCCGCCGGATTCCTCCGTTCATCAATTCGTTTCCGTTGCCTTCCAAAATGATGGCCTTGTGCAGCGGTGAAGCCGCTAACCGAATGCCTTGGTTAAACAGACGACCGTCTTTCAACGAAGCTGAGAAGTCTTGCACGGTTTTTCGTTCAAACATGAGCCTGTCATTGACCCGATAATCACCGAGTTCAAGCCTTCTCACGTTGATGATGACACCCTCATGCCGACTTAGCGCTTGAATGACGGGAGACGATTTTTCGCGATCATCGGCAAGGATTTGGATACTTGGATTTTGCTGCATTGCTATGAAACGTAGAATTTGATTGAAAAGCTGATCTGTGTCATATAATGCATGACAAGCCCGCCAATTTCATCTACGGAGATCATTATGCTGACGATCTACGAACTCAAGCCACGCTTCCAAAATCTCTTGCGCCCCATCATGCAGTGGCTTTGGAGAAAAGGCATCACCCCTAACCAAATTACATGGCTGGCATTTTGGCTGTCGGTGTCGGGCGGGGTTTGCGTTGCCCTGCAACCGACCGTGCGCTGGCCGTTTCTCCTCATTCCCGCGTTGATGTTTGTCCGTATGGCTTTGAACGCCATCGACGGCATGTTGGCGAGGGAGCATGACCTGCGCTCGCCGTTGGGTGCTATGTTGAATGAATTGGGCGATGTTGTGTCCGACACCGTACTTTATCTGCCCTTGGGCTTGATACCGGGAGTCAGTGGGGCGGCAGCGGCAGTGTTTGCGGTGCTGGCAGTGGTCAGTGAACTAGCCGGGGTTGCGGCGGTGCAAATCGGGGCGAGTCGGCGCTATGATGGGCCAATGGGCAAGAGCGACCGGGCGTTTGCCATCGGGTTCATCGGATTGTTGCTTGGTTTGGGGGTCTCCCCCGGAATTTGGTTGTCGATTCTATTATGGGTGTTGGCGGGTTTGTTGGCATGGACCGTGGCTAACCGGGTCCGTAAAGCATTGCAGGAGATTGAACATGATTAATCTTGCCGTCAAGCCGAACGTCGTTTGGGCCGTGGGTGGAGTTTTTTCGCTGCTATTATTGGCTTCAATCATTGTCTCAATCCTGCAATGGCGAAACCCACATAAGGATTATAGAGAATTGCGCTTAAGGGTTAATTCTTGGTGGGGCATGATAATTGTCTTTACCCTAGCCATGGTTCTTAACCGCAAATTGTCTTTGGTGTTTTTTGGCTTTGTCAGTTTTCTAGCCTTGAAGGAATATCTGAGCCTTATACAGACACGCCGGGCTGATCGTCGGGTATTATTATGGGCTTATCTGGCCATACCCTTGCAGTATTATTGGATTCATCTGGAATGGTATGGCATGTTCATCATTTTTATCCCGGTTTATGCCTTTCTATTCATGCCGATGCGTATGATTATGATCGGCGAGACCAAAGAGTTTTTGCGGGCGGCGGGAACCTTGCACTGGGGGTTGATGGTGACGGTGTTCAGCTTGAGCCATTTATCGTTCTTGCTGGCCTTGCCGGAGGATCACAACCCTATTGGGGGTGGGGCGGGTTTGGTGTTGTTCTTGGTGTTTTTGACTGAATTCAATGATGTGGCGCAATATGTCTGGGGCAAGCTGTTGGGTCGGCATAAGATAGTCCCCAAAGTCAGCCCGAATAAAACCTGGGAAGGGTTTTTGGGAGGGGTTGCCACGACCTTGCTATGTGCTTGGCTAATAGCCCCTTTTCTGACGCCACTCAGTATTAAGCACTCCCTTATCATCGGTGTCATCATTCCAATCGCCGGGTTTGTCGGCGATGTGGTGATTTCCGCCGTCAAGCGCGATATAGGGGTTAAAGATTCCGGTAGTTTATTACCGGGACATGGCGGCATTTTGGATCGGATTGACAGCCTGACTTATACTGCGCCGCTGTTTTTCCATTTCATGCGCTATTTTTATTTTTAAGCCATGAACCGCGTGCTGCGCTTTTTGTTTTTTGGTGCCGTCGTAAGAACCGTGGTGCTGATTTTATTGGGCTTGAATGTGCGTCATCGTGAACGTTTGCCCGTTCAAGGTCCGGCAATACTGGTGGCTAACCATAATAGTCATTTGGATACAATGGTGTTGATTAGCCTGTTTCCATTACGATTATTGCCCAAGATTCGTCCGGCTGCGGCGATGGATTATTTTCTGCGCAATAAGCTGCTGGCATGGTTTGCGTTGAATATCATCGGTATCATCCCGGTGGCTCGCAAAACTGAAGTGCCGTCCAATCTGACTTCATGCCGTGCCGCGAAGCCGGTTCATCCCTTGCAAGGCTGTAAAGAGGCTCTGAAACGTGGCGACATATTGATATTTTTCCCGGAAGGCACTCGCGGCGAGCCGGAGCAACGGGCCAAGTTCAAATCCGGCATTGCCCATCTGGTCGAACACCATCCTGAAGTCCCTGTCATTCCGATTTTCATGCATGGTTTGGGCAAGGCGTTGCCTAGGGGTGAATCTTTGCTAGTGCCGTTCTTCTGCGATGTGTTTGTCGGTGAAGCGTTGCATTGCACCAGTTCGCGGGTGGATTTTATGCTCAATTTAGAGCAGGGCATGGAAGCCTTGGAAGCCGAAGGCGGGTTTAAGGAGTGGGAGTGAAGTCGAAGAGGCGCATCATTCGCGATTGATCGGCTTCGCAAGCTCAGCCCATCCCACGGCCTTTTGCGCAGTCAGCGGTGGCCCCGGTTGTTTGGACAGAATTTTACGGGACTTAAGTGGGTTCCTGCGGTTTAGGCCACCAGTTGGACTGGCGGCAAATTAGAGTCTCTAAAAAAATTCACATAGGTTAGTGTTGGGTTCCGCTAGGCTCTACCGAACCAACGCTACGGGCTGTGGCTTCGCACAAAACGTAAGCGACGGGGTTACAAACCCCATCGCGCCTTTTTCGCATACCCCGGCCCGCTTCGTTTTGCTCTTTTTATCCATTCGGCGCAATATACGGAGTACCGCTATTGCGCCCTTGCCCAACATTCGCCAGAAGAGGAGGTTTCGTTCCGCATGGGCAAACGATAAAGCCGTTTACCCACCCGGCTAGGCATATGCCCGTTCGCCACGGCGGTTCAAGCCAAAAGTAGCACAGATGGAGCTTCCGGCGGAATCCGGGAGAGTCGGTCAACTATACGGCGATAGCGATAACCGGTAGGTCGGCATCCCCATGCCGACATTGACCCGCACCGACCAATTGGGCGGCAATGGGTTGCAGCCCTTCTACGAGCAAAGAACGAATCACCCACGCCGCTTTTGCCTAGTGCCCGCCCAAGCCAATGCGCCAATCCCCAACAAGCCCGTCACGCCCGGCTCTGGCACGGCGGCAACATCGGAGCGCACGGCCCACCCGTAGAAGTTCTCGCCCACCCAGTCGCTGGCCTGGGAGCCAATGCTGGTATAGAAGTCAAAAACAACATCGGCCGAGGGCGCCGGAGTACCCGACCAGTAAACGTCGGAAACGGCGGTAGTGCCGTGTTGAATATTAGTGAACAGATCATAATTGGCGTTGTGAACGCTGGCAATGTTCTGATTTGCCGTGCCTCCCAGCCCATGGTTAATGTCACCATAAAACATATTCCCCAGCTCGCTGCCGGTGCAGTTGAGGCCAGAGGAGATGCCGCCCCCTTGGTTAGCGCAACTCGGATCCGGCTGCAAAGTAGTCGGCAAGCGCCAGTCGTTAAAGCCGCCGTCTGTGAGGCTGGCCGCCCAAGCATTGGCTTCGGCCCAGGTCATCTTGCCGTTGGTGTTGGCGTTTTTTAGCCAAGTGATATGGAGGTCGGTGTCGTAGACGCCATAGACCACATCAACCAGGTTTGCATCGGCAGTGGGGGCAAGGCCCATCCCTGCTAAAAGAAGCAGGGATGGGAAACGGTGTTTAAACATTTTCATTAGAACAGTCCTATGTTGTGATGTGATTTCCGCGGGACGTTCAAAAGTTTTACGCCATTTTTATCATCTATGCAAGGGATTTTGAGGGTGCTATTTCCCAATGTGAAATTATTGTTTGCAAGCGACACCGCGTAACATCAGTTACAATCAGCACTGCAACGTCAGATCGAAGCAGCTTTCTGAATTTTTCAGCTTTATACACATCAGGGTATTCCGTTATTTTGGGCTTATTATTATGGTTTGAACCTGCGGCTGCAAGATCAAGTGTTTTCGCTTCCTCGTACCCATATTTTTGCACAGAAAAGCATTTCCTTTTTACGTTGTGGTTTTCGTCATACCACTTTGCTTCCAAGAATACATAGGGTTGATTCCTGCCATCCTCAGTACAAAGTTTAATTCTATTTTCCGGCTCAGGTGCAATTGCACTGGCATGGGCGTGCTTAATAGTGACTGGGAATGACGCAAGGATATTCTGCCTGTGCAAAATTGCTTGCGTAACCCATCATCAAATGATTCACATTGTCCATCGGAGAATATTTTGCGAAAACGAGCACCATCTCTGGTAACTCTTACCCACCAACCATGAGTGGGGGCATAATCAAACCGAACTATCCCTTTCGGCAACTTGTAAATCAATGGGTCTTCAAACACGACTCGCAAGGTTTCTTGCAAATAAGCGTCGTTGTATATAGTCATTGTTTTTGACTGCTAACGACCCCGTTCAGCCGCCCGCGCAAGAGGAACCATAACAATGATGCCAAACGTCCACACGGGTCGGCTGGAACGGCGGGTTAGGCTGGTGGCAATAAGACATTGCCGGGGGTTCATGGATTTTGCTCTTTTTCTCCATTCGGCGCGATACGCGGCGGAGTCGCTATTGCGCCTTACCGCGTTATTGCTCCCGGCCTTTCCGACCTAAGGCGGTTATGACCCTTCCAAGCCTGGACCGTAGGGTGGCAACCCCCTTTGCCGCCAACGGTTTCGGTGGCTGTGTGTCAACAGCATTGCCCTTGCAGAAAAAAATTCAGTTATCCTCAAAAATCAGTATTTTGCTGATATGAATAGGCATGGGAATAGAGGAAGATATCTCTGCGGGTCTGCACACCGTCATCCGCTTCGACGGCGCGGACGGCCGGCTTGAGCAGTGCCCACAGGTTACGCGATGTGTAATCAAGCAAGTGAATTTTTAACCTTTTCGGGAGAACTTACTATCATGAAGAAACGGGACAGGATTAAGCGGATGTCGGTGGCCAGTGCGCTCGGGGTTCTAACCATCGCCAGTAGCCTGGTAACGACCGCACCGGCGTTTGCAGGACCGTGTTCTGACAAAAGCAGTGGAAGTTCCAACACCGTTATGTGGACTGGCTCTACCTATACGTGCGCCTATGTTGCAGCAAGTGGGAACAAATCCATTCCACCGGCGGCAACCCAGTCGTGGACGTCAAGCACTGGCACGGGCTATAAGAAGGCTTATACCTGCCATGGTCAGACGGGTGGTGTCACGGTAACCTACATCTATTCGGATGCCGGTGGAACAAATGTGGGTTCCTCAATCACTTACACAGCCTTGGGCAACGCTAGCGGGGGCAGACATTGGAACGCAGCCGTGCTTTGGGCTACCAACAACTACTTAAAGGGAGTGGACACTTTCCCCGCTAGCGACCAGTACATCCACAACTGCAGCACAGATTACTCCATCGCCGCAAACCTCTCGTATGTCACCAATATCGCCACTGCCGGGGGTGATCAGACGATCCAGGCCGGCAATACAGTTACCTACACTGTCACGGTTACGTCCCCCGATGGAGGGGGAACACCGGAAGGTAATGTTATTCTCTTTCAGCAGGCGATAGCCAACGACCCACAAAACCCGAAAGTGAACAACCAAGACCCGATAGTGAAGGACTGCTCCTTGAACCAAATTGGTGGATCGGACTTCGCGATCGCAAAAGCCCAATTGAGCAATGGCATGGCAACACTGACGACGAACGGGCAGTCACAAACGACGCCGCCCTGGGCACCCGGTGACTATTATGTATATGCCGTCTACTCCGGGTCGCCGCTCGCGAGCAACGGGGCGGCTGCGCACTGCATTGCGCCTCCGGGGGGTTCCGGCTTGACAGGCGCCAAGCAGTCCACTTCGTCGAAGGTGACTGTCACCGCAGGAGTACCGAATGCTCCAACTAATCTAAGCCTTACAGCCACCAACGTATCAATCACGGCAAGTTTCACTGCATCAAGCAATAACGGGGGCTCGGCAATCACTGGCTATACATTGACGTGTACCAATACCAGTAGTACATTGAGTTCTGCTGCTACGGGCACCGCTTCGCCAATAACGTTGGGCGGCCTTACGGGTGGAGCTACTTATAGTTGTGCAGTACAAGCACAAAACGCGGTGGGATCCAGTTTAAGCTCAGCGGCAAGTTCAGTAACGACGCTTCCAGCAGTAGCGGATGCTCCAACTAATCTAAGCCTTACAGCCACCAACGTATCAATCACGGCAAGTTTCACTGCATCAAGCAATAACGGGGGCTCGGCAATCACTGGCTATA
>CAIWDB010000025.1 GCA_903911305.1 uncultured Methylococcaceae bacterium
CCTGGTTACTGTGGTTTCCTTATTCCTTCTGAGTTGAAATACTACCCCGGCAATTAACGTGATTGCCACAATTGTATAAATTATTGTCTTCTTCATTTCATCATTTTTTAATTCGTTATTTTTAATTTTTAATTGAAATCAGGTTTCCTGATGCGCGTTTGTATTCCAATTCTGACTTCCGTAGATTGACCATGGCAACAATATAGTTTTGCTGAACCTCTCGCAAGGCATTGTCTGCCAGGAGCAAATCGGTAATGTTCGCCACACCCTGCTTGTTTTGCAGTACAGTATTGTTATATATCTTTTTTGCCAGTTTTATTTGATTTCCGACTGTTACAATATTCTGATTAGCAAGTGCATATTGCATTTCTGCATTAATCAGGTCGAGTTTGGATTTTTCGGTTGCCATTTCTTTCTGAAGGTTGGTTTTCTGTATATCGATCTTTTTCTGAACAATCTTATGCCTTGTAACCGTACCGTTAAAAAGTGGAACCGAGAGTTGTGCCCCGACATATCCGATCGGATGGAAATTGAAAAAGCTGTTGCTCCCAGTTGTGCCAAATCCGGTTGTTCCATAGACGCCGTAGAGGCCCAAGGTTGGCAGTTTTGAGTTTTGAAGGCCTCTTAACTCGGAGTTGTTAAACGCTATTTTCTTGTTTATTAGTAATATATCCGTAGTAAGCTGAGGTTGGAAATCCCTTTCAACTTCAGCTTTTACACCTATTTCAACCTCGATGGAATCAGAAATTGGTTTGCCCATCAGAAATTTAAGCGCATTCAACACTTGCTGTTGCTGCGAAAAAACGGTACTTCTTTGATTGCTTATTTGATCCAATTGAAGTTTCAGCCTGTCAACATCTGTTCCCTTTGCAAGTTGCTGCTGGTTTATCAATATGGTTGTTTGCACCAATTTATTGGTATTTACGATATTGCTATCCAGAAAAGCAAGTTGTGTCAGTAGGATTTGTGCATTGTAGTAGGCATTTGAAACCTCCATCACCACTTCTTCATCGGTTTTAATCAATTGTAATTCCGCCAGATCACGTGCGATCCTGGTGGTCTTTATCACTCCCAAAACTACTGGATTATAGACTGGCACTGTAAGTTGCAGGTTGGCATTCAGGCTATGTGGAACACCAAATTGAACCTCTTTGTAACTACCTGCCTGTCCGCCAAAAGCTGCTGCCGGCATTAACTGATAAGGTAGGTCGGTATAATAACGATAGTCTGCCATCCCATTTAACTTTGGAAGCAGGTTGCCTATGGTTTCCTTGTTTTTCTCTTCAGCCAGAGAACCATCCTGCTTTAATAGTTTGATGGTTCGATTGTACTGTAATGCAGTGTCGATGCATTGTTCCAGTGAAATTGTTTGTGCCGGCAAGTTTCCCGAAATTTGAAGAAAAAGAAACAAAACAAGAAGAAGCCGATTACTTTTTAGGTGTAGGTAAATGTTCACTAACATAATTGGTAAATTTTTTTGGGGTGTATATTAATTGCTGGAAATCCTTTTGTGAAGATCTCCTAATGTATGGGTTTTTCAACCCTCTTTGTTTTTAATAAGTGAGAGTATCGATTGTACCATATTGTTGCCACTCCGGATAATATCAAATTCAAAATTTGCAATCCGCCATTTAAACATCTGTAGTTTAAAGGTGCCCATGACGATATGCATCATTTCATCGGTTGTAATTGCGTTTGTAAACACCCTTTTTTGCTGCCCCTCCATGATGATCGGCATCAGATGTTTCATTTTCACGTTCATTAATTTTTTATAGGTTTCGTTGATACGTTGGCTTTCTTCTAATAATCCATCTGAAAAAACCGCTACGACAAAATGAGGATACCGGCTAAAGAAAATAAATTGCTCTCGGAACAATGTTTTAAAGTCAACAACAGGATCTGAGGACTTGATTAGTTCCGACAAGCGCTTGTCGGTACCCTCTGCCAAATAATTAAGCATGCCAAGAATTATTTCCTCCTTACTTTTAAAGTGACGGTAAATTGCGCTTTCCGAGAATTGCATTTCTTTTGCAAGATTCTTGATGGTCAACCCACTAACACCAAATAATGTAAGTATTTTACCTGCTGCCTCAATAATCTCCAACTGACGGGGAGTAATATCCATGACTATTCAATTTATATTATCGTAATTTTAAAGTACATATTCTTTAACTTCAATTTTGTGAATTCAGTAATATTCATGTTTTGAACGTTAAAAAAACCATAAAAAATGAGTATGTGAATATTCGCTCACAAAGATATATCAAAAGATTCCTATTTCCAAGAAAAAGTTGAAAAATATTTTTTAAAGCACCTATTCGGTTCCTTAGCAGAAGCTTAGATAGCTTAGTACAAGGTAATAAATATTTAATATTATTATAAAACAAATTGAAAAATAGTATTGTTATCTGACTCCCTGGTTGTATTCCAATTTGATTTTTTCATATAATAAAGTTAATCCGATAGTTATCACGAATATTGCTTCAAACCAGTAAGTGAATGTCTAAGGTATTTGTGTCTGATAAATAGCTGTTGTAATGATTCCAATTACCAGCCATTGGACAATGTAAAAAACAGTGATATTTCTTCCCAACCACCGAAGAAAAACAAAAAAAAACTCATTTAACTTCAGCGCAACAAACAAGACGATTGATATTCAATGATATCCACGCCTATGGTCCACAGAATAAGCCCAAATTCATGTTGATAATATTTAGGAAGGTCTATCGTTGTTTCAATACCAAATTGATGGAAAAAAACTACCTGGACAACTACGGCAATAAGTATGGCAATTGTGGCGATTTTATTCCGCTCAATCAAAGACCCTGATCCCTGGCTACCTCATTTGGAACAGAAAACCAATCAACGAGTAAGGCAACCAGGGAAACAATGGGAAATATGACCAGGAATATTCGCCACCAATAAAGGGTAAAAGATAATTCCTATCAGTAACCATCGGTATTTCACTGAAATATGATAGTTAAGATCCCTTTAATTTAATATAGTTCATACGATTTGCCGGAAATAGCAAGGGGTGCGTTTTTTTAGTTATTGGGAAGGGATAAATATTGAACAAAAAGACATTTCCGATCTTGCACCGCGTTTGTTTTTTCTGAAAGTGAAAACAAATAATTCAGAAAAGAATTACCAACTCATTAAAAAATGGAAAATCAGACGTAAAAAATAGTATGACTACAGGATTGGTCTGACAATCCATTTGTTTTACAAGTTGTAATAGTTAATTTTGCAATATGAAATATAATAAAATTCAAAATATAATGGAAAACAAATATTACCTTAAGGGATCCGACTCCCAATTATCTCACCTACAAATTCAACGCCGCAATTTTCTCAAATCAATCAGTATGTTGGTTGGCGGGTTAAGCATTTCAAAATTATCGGTTATGGCCGGGCCTTTTAATGTATCCGAACTAAATCAGGCAGTACCCATACCCTTAATTTCAGGAGGCGCGAACGCGTAGACGATCGAGTCGCCCTTGTCCGGCGACCGACCCAAGCGCTTCACCACGCTGTTGCTCGTCTCGTCGTCCTTCGGCTCTACCCGGATCCCGCGCGGGGTCAGCTCCCAGCGAAACACGGTCAGGTCCTGCAGTAGCTCCGGGTCGTCGGGCAGCTGGATGTCCATGCCGCTTGCAGGATCTAGCTGCTCGCGCAGATACCAATACGCTGCGGAGCGCTTGTTGCAGAACTTGAGATTGCCTGCTTTGGACACGCGATCGCTGCCCTCGCTGCCGTTGAAGGCCAGCGTCTTGAACGACGCCTTGGCGAAGTCGACGGGCGACGAGCCGACGCCGATTACGTCGATGCACACCAACGTGCGCGGGCCAGGGTTCATGTTGATGACTGCCTGCACCACCTGAGCGCCGTCGCGCGTGAGGTGCCCGGGGAAGCAATGCTGCTTCGGTACGCGCTGCGCATGCCGCGGCGAGAGCACGGTCTGGTCTTGACCGCCGCGCGCCACGTCGACACCCACCTGATCCATGACACCTTCGTCGCGCTCGTTGTGCTCGCGCCACCGCTTCATCGCCGCACGCACCCACGCGCTCGGGATGACGCGCCAAGGATCTTCCGACATGGAAGATTTGAAATCACCAAACAAAAGGATCGAGCGGAGAGGCTCAGGCATCGCCTGGAGAGTGGCGATGTATCCGGTTTTCAGAAGGATTGGATTGTCGCGGATGCTTGAGAAAATAAACGTTCGACTCTTCGGATAGAGCACTTGGTCGACAGGTGTTTCCGTCGTGATCTCGTAATCTGGGGCACCATCGCGCAAAACAAACGGGCGCCCATCAGGCACTTCAATGTCCTTACCGGCGACCGTTGTGAACCAGCGAAGCTCACCCGACTGCGCGGGGTTGGAATGCTCGGCATCGAGCCATGGGGCAAAGAATCTAATAACCCACCGGCCCTCCTCTGTGGTCGGAGGATTCATCGTCGCGATGACACGGCATCGCTGTCCATCCCTCGTTGTTCGGTTCCAGCCGGTGATGAACCTAAATTGATATTCAGTAAACTCGGTCAGCTCGTCGAAGCCGTAGTAATCGCGCGGCTGGCCTTGGTGGGCCATCACATCCTTCTCATACTGCAGCGACCCGAAGTAGAGGATCCCACCGTTGTCAAACTTCCAGCGATGCAAGGCTTCGTTGTACGTGTCCTTGAGTGTCGCGTTTCCTTCTGGATTATAGATTTGCCGACTGCGGTCAATGATCGCGGTCAAGCTCGGATACACGCGACGAAATATTATTCCCCGCCAGTGGTTGCGGGCCTCGCCGATGAGCAGATCGCTTTTTCCTCCGCCGGCCGACCCGCCGAATCCGAGAATGTCTGCTTTTGATTCGTGGGCCATCCGCTGTGGATGAGGACTTCCATCGGGCTTATCCGCGAACGGCCGCCACAGATTACGACGGCGCAACTCTCCGCGCGCCATCGCTATGTACGCGGCGTTACGCTGAATCTGCGCGAGCGGCTGCAGTGAGTTTTGTGATAAGCTCATTGGTCATTTTGCCGGCAGCAATTGCAGCAACTTCTTCGTCGTTTAGTTGATTCCAGTTAACGTCATCCGGGGACATGCTTGCGATCGCAATAGGAACTCCACCGGGTATCCCGCCAAGCTCAACGCGGCTTGTGTCCTTCCATCCCAGCTGAGTTTTTGTCCACCAGATTGCAGCGGTGGTATCTCCGCTGGTTGCACTTGAGTAAAGGCTCTTAACAACCTGGCCGTTGGCCTTGGCCTTTCCATCTGACAGTTCTTTGCGGTAATGCTTGCGCAAAGTCTTCTCGTCGATGTCGCCAATTAACGAGCAAATCTGAGCCTGCGGTAGACCGAGGCCCGACGCAGACTCGGCGGTCTTGCGCGATTCGGAGGTGGGCGCGTGTCTTTTTCGTCCAGCCATGATCAACCCTTTTTATAATCGGGAAAAATACGCCCGTCTGATTCTAAGACTGCAGGCTTGCCCGAGAATTCAGACCAACGCTTGATTATTACA
>CAIWDB010000026.1 GCA_903911305.1 uncultured Methylococcaceae bacterium
CAGGGCATGCCTGACACCCAGAAACGATGCCAGCCGTTTCTCGAATGCGTTGTTAAAGCGCCCCGTGGTTAGCCAACCGTCCAGCGCCGCATCAACCATGTGTTGCATCTCCGGGGTTCCGACCACTTTGCCGGAGGGTGGGATGACGGTTTGTCCAGGAATGAAGGGCAATATTGGTTTTGTCGCTTGATTAAATTGCTCGATTTGGTAAGCGATGACTTGGCGCAAAGCGGCTTCCAAAGTGGCTGGCTTGACAGCCCCCACTTTTTCCACAAATGACAGTGGCGATAAAAGCATTTGTTTGCTGGCAAGGAAAGCCATTGGCTGTTGAAGTTGTCCTTCAGACAAATCATCGGAACCAACCAAAGTTTGATAGGGTTCATCATCCATATGGCCGATATTAATCCTGCCCGGAATGCCTTGGACTTCTCCTATTTTATCAGGTAAGGAGGTCACTAATACTGGGTACGTCTTAAATCCAATACCATCAGCGTTAGGCGCTTTGTAGATATGAATATTTCCAGGTTTTAAAATTTCAGGCATTAAGGTATTTTCTCAATTAGCATCCTCTTCGTGATCGTCCGGTTTGATCGCTACGTTGGAGGTGAAGTTTAAATGTTTTCCTCTTCCAAGTCTGAGGCTGTGCTTCGTGTTAACATCCAATTTTGGAAGGCACACTACATGGTTGGTGCTTTTAAGGGTTTATAAGTTAAAGGGTCAAATCGCGAAATGCCGCACTGAACATTTCAATTTGGTCAATTGTTCTCTGCCGCATATTATCGCCTTGTTTGTATGCAATATGCCAGTCCACAATAGCGTTGAGTGCGGTTTCCAGCCGCCAACGGGGTTTCCATCTCAATTCTGAGTAGGCTTTTGAGCAGTCAAGCTTTAAATAACTGGCTTCGTGAGGATGGGGATTGTGATCCAATACCCATGAGGACCCATCGCCCCATAGTTGCGTCAGTTGTTCGACGATCCATTGAACGGGCTTTGCATCGCTGTCGTGCGGCCCAAAATTCCACGCCTCAGCGTATGCTCCCTGACCGGTGTGCAGATGTTCTGCAAGAACCAAATATCCTTCCAAGGGTTCTAGGACGTGTTGCCATGGGCGAATGGCGTGAGGGCTGCGTATTAAGACGGGTTCGCCTCGACCAATGGCACACATGATGTCGGGAATCAGCCGGTCATGCGCCCAGTCACCGCCTCCAATGACGTTGCCTGCCCTTGCGCTCGCTATGGCAACCCCATGTTCGCTATATTTTTCAGGGTTGAAGAACGAATTCCGATAGGCAGAAGTGACCAATTCGGCGCAAGCCTTGCTGCTGCTGTAGGGATCGTAACCACCGAGAGGTTCGGTTTCACGGTAGCCCCAAACCCATTCTTTATTCTCATAACACTTGTCGGTGGTGACATTGACTATCGCCTTGACGCTATTGATTTGCCTGATGGACTCAAACAGATGTACACAACCCAACACGTTGGTTGCATAGGTTTCAACCGGGTTGGCATAAGAATAGCGAACCAAGGGTTGTGCAGCCAGGTGGAAGACAACTTCAGGCATTGCCTTATGGACGGCTAGGGTCAAGGCGGCTGCATCCCGAACATCGCCTATGATCGAGTTCATCCCGAATGCTATATTAGCCACTTCAAACAGGCTAGGATTGGTTGGAGGGTCAAGCGCATAACCAGTGACTTCGGCTCCCAGTTGCTGAAGCCAAAGGCTTAACCAACTGCCTTTGAAACCTGTATGACCAGTGACAAAAACTTTTTTACCTCGCCAGAAGTCGTTTTTCATGGCCATGATTTCCAAGGAGCGTTATCGGCATTCCAAAGCTCTTCCAAGTAATTCTTTTCCTTTAAGCTATCCATGGGCTGCCAAAATCCATGATGAAAGAATGCGTTAAGTTGTCCTTCTCTGGCTAAAAGCGACATAGGTTCACGCTCCCAGATCGTGTCATCGCCGATTATGTAGTCCATGATTTTTGGCGATAGCACGAAGAAGCCACCATTGATCCAACTACCATCGCCCTGAGGTTTTTCTTCGAAATTAATGATATTAATGCCTTCCAGTTTAATGGCTCCAAAACGACCCGGCGATTGGGTAGCCGTTAAAGTAGCCAGCTTTCCTTCTTGACGATGAAAGGCTATGAGCTTGGTAATATCAACATCGCCAAGCCCGTCGCCATAAGTTAGACAAAACTCCTCATCATCGATATATTGCTTAATTCTCTTTATGCGGCCACCCGTCTGGGTTTTGTCTCCGGTATCAACGAGTGTTACACGCCATGGTTCGGCTGAATGCTGGTGAACTTCCATGTGATTGTTTGCCATGTCAAATGTCACATCTGACATGTGTAAAAAATAGTTTGCAAAATACTCCTTTATCATATAACCCTTGTATCCACAGCAAATGATAAAATCATTGATACCATGAGTGGAGTATATTTTCATAACGTGCCAAAGAATTGGTTTTCCACCAATTTCGACCATGGGTTTTGGGCGTATTAGGGTTTCTTCACTAATTCTAGTGCCTAGCCCACCTGCAAGTATCACGGCTTTCATAGAAAAGGGTTAAATATAGATTATGATTATCCAAAATAGAAAATAGGTAGAGTCAAAGCCACGTGGACTTGCCTAGTGACTTCTTTAACCAAGCAAATAACGCAAATCCCTAAAATAGAAATTAATATATTGATAAATCAATTGATTTATCAGTTAATTAGTAAAATAAATTATAGGCATAAATAAAAAAAAGTCAATATTAAAATTCATTTTGGCTTATGCGCAACGCACATCACGTTGCCACGGAAAGATCGGCAATCCTGACGAACCGACTACAGTTGAGTCGATACTGTGAGCGTGAGCGACAAAAGCACATCCAAAAAAAACCACGGCATGGTAAAGGTGACTAGTTGTCACTTATGTGGGTAACGGCACGGAGCCCCTCTTTTACTACCAAGCAAGTTAAAGGATAGTCATTCAAACCAGAAAGAATTAGGCTATAGTTTTTGATACATTCACTTGTATAGCAGTTTTTTGCTTAACAATCAGAGCATCAGCTTTTTTAAACTAAATTTACTATCATGCTCAATGTGGCGTCAATGCATAAAATAACAACTTTACCATAAAGCAACAAAATAAATATTAGACTCT
The DNA here is from genome assembly GCA_903911305.1 of uncultured Methylococcaceae bacterium. Lineage (GTDB taxonomy): Bacteria > Pseudomonadota > Gammaproteobacteria > Methylococcales > Methylococcaceae > Methylumidiphilus. Next base: position 3,154 of record CAIWDB010000026.1, read on the forward strand.
CATGTCGCACCAAATATTGAGGGACAGTAGGTTCTATGCTAGCATAGATTAGACTCATGGCAACCATAAAACTAATATCTATGTTTGGATGTTTAAAAATCAGCAGAAATGACTCAATGAATTTAACAACCCGTTGTTTCAAACAATCCTATAAACCTTTTTGTAAATCTGCCGATATCGCAGCAACGGAAAGGTTACTAAATGGGTTTTCGATAAAGCCTAACCATCTAAATAAGTTTATTATATGCTAAGTATTTGTGTACCTGTGTACAATGAAGATTATAGCATATTAATGCTATATAAAGAATTAGCAGATGTACTGAATAAGCTTAATCAAGAGTGGGAATTAATTTGGATTAACGATGGAAGTACCGACGGAAGCGCAAGCTTATTAAATCAATTAGCGGAAAAAGACTTGAGAGTCAAGGTGATCCATTTTCGACGTAATTTTGGTCAAACAGCCGCTATGATGGCAGGCATAGACTTTGCGCGTGGGGATATAATTATACCCATTGACGCGGATTTGCAGAATGATCCTGAAGACATACCCAAATTGCTTGCTAAGCTGGATGAGGGTTTTGATGTTTGCTCTGGCTGGAGGGACAACCGTAAAGACGATACCCTGCGCCGCAACCTCCCTAGCAAAATTGCCAATTGGATTATCTCAAGCATTTCAGGTGTCCATTTACATGATTATGGTTGCTCCCTCAAAGCTTATAAGAAAGATGTTATCAAAGATATAAAGCTTTATGGCGAAATGCATCGTTTTATACCTATTTATGCCAGTTGGCACGGAGCTAAAGTCGCTGAAGTTCCTGTCAACCATCATCCGCGAAAATATGGGCAGTCCAAATATGGCCTAGAAAGGATTCTCAAAGTAGTGCTCGACTTAGCAGTTGTCAAGTTTTTAGATCGCTATGCCCAAAAGCCCATGTATGTGTTTGGCGGCATTGGTGTGACGAGTTTTATTTTTAGTGCTTTCAGCACTATTTATGCCTTTTATCTTAAATTTTATGAAAATCTATCCTTGATACAAACCCCCTTACCGCTAGTTGCTGTCTTCACCGCTCTCACTGGCGTTATGTGTTTACTTATGGGATTATTAGCCGAGTTAATTATGCGTACTTATCATGAATCTCAAGAAAAAAGCATTTATCTCATCAAGGAAACTCGAAATATAAATACTGACTCAGAAAATCGCCCGTCTATCAACACATCAAAACGGATAAGCAATTAATGTGTGGCATTGCTGGTTTTATTGGTGTTGGGGATATAGAAGATATTCGTCGAATGAATTTGGCCCAAGCCTCACGAGGACCCGATGCCGATGGTATTTGGAATGATCAATCGAAAGGTATTTATTTAGGGCATAGACGATTATCCATTCTCGACATTTCAGGTGGTTCACAACCAATGTGGACAGTAGATGGTGCTTTGGGTATTGTTTTTAACGGCGAGATTTACAATCATGTTGAACTTAGAAATGAATTAAAACAAATGGGGCAAGTGTTTGTCAGCGACCACTCTGATACAGAAGTGCTTTTGCATAGTTATAAGGTTTGGGGTCTAGCATTAACTTCCCGATTGAATGGCATGTGGGCCTTTGCCTTGTTCGACCGTGATAAGAATATTGTTTTCTGTAGTCGAGACCGCTTTGGTAAGAAGCCATTTTATTATACCCACCGCCCTGATTTATTCGCATTCGCTTCAGAACTCACCGCACTCACCGCACATTCCTCAATCAAGCCCAGTATTTCTCGGATTGGCCTTAAAAAATACTTCGCTTATGGTTATATACCAGCACCTAATTCCATTTATGAAAACATATTCAAACTTCCTGCTGGTTACTCCTTGTGTTTTCATATTGACAATGGACAGATAGAACTTGAGCAATATTGGGAATTTGTGATTGAACCGTTTGAGGCTATTCCTTCCGATCCTGTGAACACTTGGGGTGCTGAGTTGCGTGACTTACTTGGTAGGGCGGTCAAACGCAGACTGGTTTCAGATGTGCCAATAGGCACATTTTTAAGCGGCGGGATCGACTCTTCAGCAGTCTCCGCTTATGCGGCACGAGAATTGGGAGAAGGCAAGCTCAACACTTTCAGCATAGGCTTTGAAGAATCTAGCTTTGACGAATCTCAATATGCCAATTCGGTTGCAAGGTATTTGAAAACCAACCATCACCTAGAGTGGCTTTCTTTGGAAAAAGCCAAAGAATTGGTGCCTAGTATTGCCACTAGGCTGGACGAACCGATGGGCGATAGCTCATTGCTGCCCACTTACCTTTTGTGTGAGTTTGCCCGTAAACATGTCACTGTGGCTTTGGGGGGTGACGGCGCCGATGAATTATTCGCTGGCTACGACCCTTTCCGCGCTCTTAAATGGGCCAAAATGTATGATGACTGGATGCCTAAGCCTGTACACCAAGCCATTAAGCTGATTATCGCACGTCTGCCAGTGTCCCATCGCAACATGAGCCTAGATTTCAAAATCAAGCGGATCTTGCGCGGTCTTAGTTTTGCACCGTGCTATTGGAGTCCCATCTGGATGGCCCCACTTGCTCCCGGTGAGCTTGATGAACTTTTTCAAGAGCCTATTGATTTAGAAGAGGTTTATTCTGAAGCCATCGCGCAATGGGAAGGTTGCCCCCAAGATAATTTGATTGATAAAACCTTGCAGTTTTACACCAAGCTGTATTTGCAAGATGATATACTCACTAAACTGGATCGGGCTTCAATGATGCATTCTCTAGAACTACGCGCACCGTTTTTAGATATTGAACTAGTCGATTTTGTCAGGCGCATTCCAGCGGAATACAAGTACCGCAATGGTGAGACCAAATATTTGCTGAAAAAGTCGCTAGATCCTATTTTACCGCAAGAGATTCTTTATCGAGCCAAGAAAGGTTTTGGAGTGCCGATTGGTAAGTGGTTTCAGGAAGGAGATATATCAATGCCAGGGATTGCCGAACAGACATCCATTGACCCTGCATTTTTAAAACAGGCATTGGAAGATCACCGCACAAAAAAAGCCGATCAACGGGCCTTTTTATGGAATTTGTTCTTGTTGAATACACGCTTGAGCAATCAACATGATTCTATCTAATATTGAATATATTGTACTTCGTTTAATTAGGCGTTTCGTATTTACCAGTGAATTTTTAATCAAATATGGAAAATACTTACCATATTATAATGTGAATCTCAATCAACTCAATCCTATTTCAATAATTAGTGAATATAAAAAATATTTGAATATTGCAAAGATAGACCCAATGGGTTTAGTTTCAATACTTGAGATTGGTGTTGGTGCAACAAATTCCACAGGATACGAGATGGCCCATCAAGGATTTGCCCAAGGAGGGAAAATATTTATGCTAGAACCATATACCGTGTTCGATCCATTACTAGACAATAAGCTTTTTACAACTATTGGCTACGATGAAGCAATCAGAAACAAAGTAAACCGTCTAACAAATATATCGGGTATTAAAACGAATAGTGTCGATTTAATACTTTCAAATTCGGTACTTGAGCATGTTGAAGATTTCTTAGATCTAATGGGTCAGTTAAGACGAGTTCTAAAGCCTAAAGAATACATGCTTCATATTGTAGATTATAGGGATCATTTTTTAAATATCCCTATCATTTCTTGCAGTTTTCAAAGAATTTTTGGGATCAGTTTTTGAACCCGGGCGATCTACCACGATGGAGGCTTAATGATCACTTAGGATTACTGAATATGGCTAACTTATCAGCGGAGATTTTATATTCTGAAAGTGATAACACATCTTATGCTAAGATTAAATCGTCCATCCATTCAATGTTTGATGTTAACGATCCACAAATTAAAATCACTCATGCTGTTTTATTGATGAAACAAGAATAAATCATTTAAATGTCTAGGACAAATGAAGATACTCTTATTGAATTATGAGTATCCACCGATAGGAGGTGGGGCATCCAATGCGTGCTATTACCTTGCTCGAGAATTAGTGCTACCAAGACATGAGCAGTTGTACTGACATCTCGGATTACTAACCAAAACATTACCTGATTAGCAAGATTCTTCAGCTAGAGCCAAGAACCTCGTCATACCGGCATGGATGCCGGTATCCAGGCCATGGACGGTAGCTTGACGGTTGTACAAGAGCTTCATTTGGGCAATGTAGCAGGGCATAGTTTGCCTTCCCTGGACGCTGGATTGGCTCACCACATCCCTGTGGTTCGGGCTTCGCCCCGCACTCCGTGCGTCCAAATCAGTTCCCGGCTGATTTGTCGGCATCCATGCCGAAATGACGGCTTTTTAAGTCTTGGCTGAAACAACATGCTAATCAGGTAACCGAATATACCAGCTAAGGTTACAATTTGGTTTATTTTATTGCAATGCTTCATAATCTAAAAATCCAAAATAATATTTAGATTCCGTTATTGCCAATGTCAAACCAGGTGGTCGATTTCATTGCTGGGTTTATGCGGAAACAAAGGCAATCTATGAAAGTTTGGGGATGGATAGGGCTGCAATTAAAAATCGAGAAAAAATAATCTAACATGACTACTAAACAATCTGCTATTCACGGAGGCTTTGACTCCATCAGAAAAATTAATTTGACAGCCTGTCCGATTTGCGGAAACGAAACCTACGGCGTTTTGGTTAATGGCAAAGACTTTGAATTTCATACAGGCGAATATAAAGTTCAACGTTGCAACTCCTGTCATGTTAGTTATACCAATCCAGCAATTAATGAGAGAGAGATATATAAGTTTTATGAAGATAGAAACACCCCAGACTTTCCGAACAGCACTGGGATCATCCATATCCTGCGACAGTGGTATCTTGCTCGGAATGCGCGGAATATATTAGCGAACTTACCAATTTCAAAACCAATCAGAATTATGGATTACGGATGCGGTGACGGGGCTTATTCGTTAGCGTTATCAACTATCAACGAATACAAAGTCGTTGCTGTGGATTTTCACCCATCTCCGCCTCCCTTGTTAGCGAATTCCATTAAAGAAGCCAGCAACATTGAATATAAATCGTATCAATCGCTTAATGAACTGGAAATATTTGATGTAATTTTTTGTAGGCAGGTATTAGAGCATATCCCCAATCCTAGACAGCTTCTTTCTCAGTTACATAATTTTTTGTCTATATCGGGCTTTCTTATTATCGAAGTACCTAACATTGATTCATTCTGGCGTAAACTACTAGGAAAGTACTACTATACGCTTTATCTTCCTCAACATTTTTATCACTTTAATGCATCTTCGCTGGCGCATTTAGTGGAAAATGAAGGCTTTACAGTACGCAAGATAAATAAGCTACATACGCCGATACTTCCCAAAAGTATTCAGTATCTAACCGGAATTAAATCAGAAAACATAGGGTTTATTGGTTTACTGACTTTTCCTTTAACCATTGTTATGGATGTCTTTTTCTCTGAATCTACCACACTAAGTATAATTTGTCAAAGAAATCTGCTCAATAACTTCCATCCTAATAGTGATTAATTAACAAAATGGAAGGGGCATACTGATCTAATAAAACTTATTAACGGATAATGTTTTCAAGTATAATCAATCATTTAAACCCATAACCTAGCATATGAAGAAACCATTGAAGCTTTTATATTTAAATTATGAGTTTCCTCCGTTGGGTGGGGGAGGTGGAACTACATGCAAGATTCTAAGTGAGCAAATGGTCAAACTTGGCCATCAGGTTTATATTCTCACCGGAGGTATTCAAGGGAATTTGGGTATTAGTACGCCTTTGATTGGCTTGACCGTGGAAAGATTAAACACCACTAGAAAAAGGGCAGATTTGTGCAGCAAAATCGAACAAATTATTTATGTGCTGCACACTACAGCTATTTTCAAGAACCGTCTACGTCAATTTGCTCCAGATGTTGTTCATGTTTTTTTTAGTTTTCCAACAGGAGGTGTCTTGTGGTTGCATCGTTATTTTATGAAGCAACCCTACCTGATTTCTCTTTTAGGTGGCGATGTACCAGGTTTTCTTCCTGAGGAAACGGATTTTTATCATAACCTGATTAAACCTTTTACTCTTGGACTTTGGAGAAATGCAGCGGCAGTAGTTCCTAATAGTCAACGATTAGGCAATTTAGCTCGCAACACTTTGGACATACCTTTACCAGTGATTACTAATGGCTTTGATGCTTCTCTTTTTGTTCCTAGCGCAAGGGGAAAATCCAATACTTTAAGATTAATTTTCGTAGGGCGTTTGGTGCCACAAAAAGGTTTAGATTTGCTGTTGGAAGCCTTGGCTATAGTTAAAGATCATTTGTCGTCTTGGCATCTTTCAATAGTGGGTGATGGCCCTGAAAAATCGACCTATCAAGCATTGGCCGAACATAATGGTCTAGCTAAAAATGTTGATTGGCTAGGATGGGTTCCACTTGAATCGCTTCCTCAAATTTATAATTCACATGACTTATTTGTATTACCTAGCCGATATGAAGGGATGCCCAGTGTAGTTGTTCAAGCGATGGCTTGTGGATGCGCTATACTCGCCTGCGATGTTTTCGGTATAGATGAATTAATCACGGAGGGTGAAACAGGTCGCATCGCCCCAATAAACAATCCATTAGTGTTCGCGGAAAAACTGATGGAAATGGTTAAAACCGATGATTTGGCGGCCATGGGTCACACTGGAAGTGAAAAGTCAAAATCGTTTTCCAATGAAATTATAACCCAACAATATGAATCTTTATATTACCGATCTCTATGCATCCATGACAACCCATCTTAACGCTATAATTTGCCATAGCCAAGAAAGCTAATGATAAACCAGCAGCATTTACTATGGTTAATATGACGTGGTTAGGGACAATTAACTTGCGATGCATCCAGAAACCGGTTATTTGTTTAATTTTGATAAAGCTGAGTATTATGGGCGTAACGGACGGAAGCGAACTGAGGAACTATATTCATGGAAATAATTATACAGCAATATGGGCACATGTTTAATAGGCATAGCATCAAATGTGTCAAAGTATGATGTTCAATATATCAACACTCTGAATCGATTCCGGTATCACGTAGGTTAAGATATGAAAAGTTATCAAGAATTAAGCGGTGAATTCTGTGAAATAGATCAAGAAACTATTTCATTTGTCATAGAATCACAAGGCATTTTCATTGAAAAAATTTCACATGTTAGTAGAGAAAAAATTGCCCATGACCTTCTAAACCCTATCAAAGCTATCAATCAAGGAGAAATTCTAGAGAAATATTGTGATTTGAATGGGAAAAAGTTACTTGAAATTGGGTCAGGACTAGGAGTCAACCACATAGTATGGACAAAAAAGTATGGGATTGATGGTTATGGTATAGAACCTTCTGAGCCTGGATTTGAATCTTCTCATGATATATCAAAACGCTTGATAGAAAGGAATCAACTTGATCCGTCTAAAATAATTGACTCCTGCGGGGAAAATCTACCGTTTCTAGATGATACATTTGACATTGTTTATTCCACAAATGTCTTGGAACATACCACTGAACCTAAGATGGTACTTAGAGAAGCATTGAGGGTTCTCAAGCCTAATGGTATTTTGCAATTCGTCTATCCAAATTATCACTCTTATTATGATGGGCATTATTCTGTTTTCCATCCACCTATCTTTGGCAAAGCATTTTTCCCATGGTATGTTAAATTTGTTTTTAATAGAGATCCTGAATTTGCACGAACACTGAGAACTGAATTAAACATTCGTTGGACAAATAGGGTATTAAGTGAACTCATGATTGATTATAATTTTAATGTTTTAAGTTTGGGTGAGGATGTTTTCCTAGAAAGAATGTCTTCGCTTAAGTTTGAAGCTTGGGCTGGTCTGTACAAGGTCGCAAGGATTCTCCAATTGTTAAAAACTCTTGGAATCAATACATTATTCGCTAAGGCTATTATGCTGATGAATGGGATAACACCAATTATATTAACAGTTGAAAAGCTGCCCTCCAACTATCCTATTAAACCGGTATAGGCATATAAAATTTGAAAAAGGTTCTGGTTAAACTTGTCATAAGCTTATCACTTATACTATGGTTGATAAGTTTCACTAATTTTCACCAGATATTTTTGCTGTTTAAATCTATTTCGGTTTCTACAATATTTATAATTTTGGTGTTGACGCTACTTGCTTGGGGATTGGCAACTTACCGGTGGTATGTATTACTTTTACAATATTCCTTCTGGAAATTAATGCAATTAACATTTATCGCCAATTTTTATTCTTTGATTTTGCCGGGACAAATAGCCGGTGAAATAGTCAAGGCTTACCGCTTAGGCCAAGGAAGATCAGATGCGGAACACATTGCAGCTTCGGTATTGGTTGATAAACTGATCGGTTTGTTTGGTTTACTTGCCGTCGCGGCAGTAGGGTTGTTGGCATCCCATGCATTGATTCCCATTGAAATTTCATTGAGTATCAGCCTATTCACTTTATTTTTTTTTGTTGGCTTATTTTGTATTAAAATACCCATTATCTATCAAATTATTTCTTACCCGCTTAAATTGATAATTATTCAGTGGCCCCGATTTGAACAACGTATTATACAGATTCTTAAAATATTGGATGCATGGAAAGTCTTTCTTGATTCCCCATTACGATTATTCTTCGCATTTTTACTCGGGGTGGGGTTTCAACTTGTATGTGTTTGGATCGCTATCTTATTTGCTAATGAAATGGGAATCGACCTTCCATTTCCCGATTGGTCTTGGATACTTGGTTTAGTCTCAGTAGCGGTTTTGCTACCTATCAGCATAGGTGGTATTGGTGTTAGGGAAGGCACTTTTGTAGGGATTTTGTCGCTACAAGGAATACCAGTTGATAAATCCATCGCCTTATCATTTGCAGTATTCTCAATTTCTTTGATTGGTGCCATTATTGGAGGAGTATTTGAAATATTTAATTATGGGCCAAAGACACATCATCGCTCCTAGGAATATCCATCTATCTAAATATACCTAAAAAAATGAATATTCTTCTTGTCAATTATGAATTCCCACCACTTGGTGGTGGCGCAGCCAATGCAACTTGGTTTATAGGAAAAGCTCTTGTTGATCTTGGGCATAAAGTCTCTGTATTAACTGGAGGGTTTCGCTCATTAGTTGGTTATTCCCAAGACAGTGGTATGGATGTATAGCCAGTAGTGCAGAACATCAACTATGTGGAATTTTTTTCCAAAAACTCCCGCTCCATTAGTATGGTTTGAATTTCTGGCGGAGGATGGACGACTCATCTCCTTGCGGCATTAGACACTCGGATTGCATTGAGTATTCCAGTAGCGGGTTCTGCGCCTTTGTTTTATCGCAATGCTGATCCAAATAGTGTAGGCGATCTTGAGCAAAATTATGCGCCATTGTTTTCAGAAGACATTGCTGCCGATGGTAGTGGTGGTGGTGGCGTGGCAGGAAATTTACGCCTTAGGTGGTTACGGATCTGGTCGGAAACAAATTATGGTTATCAACGAGTTTGATCCCTGTTGTTTCTCTGGAACTTTTGCCAACTCCTTTAAAGAAATTGTCCAAAATAAGGTAGTAAACGAGCTTCAAAGTGGAAGTTGGGATTATGTATTGGATAGTAGTTCGATTGTCCATGCAATATCCTCATTTGCGATTACAGAGATTATCGACCCTGCGCTGTCATATTTTTATGACAATATAGATAAAAATCAGATACCTGAGCCAAACAGTTTATCTATTTCCTCTATTGGGCTATTTATTCTGATTGCCCTTTTAAAAGGCAAAACTAACAAATCACTCGCTCTAAACAATTATAATGTGGAATTCAATATACAGACAACTTATATCAAAAAAATTATAAATGTCTTTCTTGTAAGAATATCGCACATAATAAATTTATATGAGAATATCTAATTTTTTTAAATCTATAATTCAACCAGACTTTCTCAGATACTATATTTCTGTTTTACACATCGCGATATTGGCTGTCATTGCATTTATCTATTATGGATCATTTTATAACTATAATTTTAATTGGGGCGACGAAGGATCAGTTGCGTTAATTTCTGAAAAACTCTACCATGGTGAAAAGCCTTATATTGATATTGAAATCGGATATGGCCTTTTCTGGTATCTTCCAATCGTTGCTTTGTTTAAGTTATTTGGTGTTAAGTTTTATCTAATAAGATTTTACTTTTTGGGTATTGGTTTTTTATCTTCTTTGTTGGCTTATAGCCTTCTTTTGCGCTTGACCGCCAATCGACGTGTCGCTTTCTTAGCTGGGTTAGTGGTACTTTTTTTCCCCGGCTGCATTTATCAGACTTATATACCTTTCCTTGTTTTATTAGGGCTTTACGTTCTGTTGTTATACGATTTCAATGATCTCAAACCGAAAATTAACCCTTGGTTCGCATTAATTGCTAACGGTTTTTACTTTGGTTGTGCATTTCTCATCCGCGGGGATATTGCAACAGTTTTTACTTTCATTTTCTTGTTTTATCACAGTATTTTGTTAGCGCAAGAAAAAATGAAAGGTGATAGTAGTGTAAGTGTTATTTTTGTTCTTGCCAAACGTATATCAATAGTTTCTTTCATCAGCATTATTGTTGCTTTACCTTTTGCAATAATTGCCAGTTATCAAGATTATTTGGATAATTTTTTACATCAATATATCGCTTTTGGTGAGCATTTATTTTTAAAAATTCAGCAACGATTTTTTCTAGACGCCCAGGCGGGTATTGCAAGTGCCGGAAGCCTATTGCCAAGACCAGACCTTTTTTCATTTCACCATGTTTGGTGGGATGTAAGGACTAAGATTTTTTTAACGTATACTCCAATTATGGCTTTATTTTCAATAGGGTTATTCTTTGCTGTGGACTATTTTACTCGGAATTCCAATAACAGTAATAAGAGCCAAATATCTTCCAGCAGGGTCTATCTTTTGGTTGTATTTCTTGGAGCAATTTCGGCATTCCCGCAGTTTTTTGTATGGCGACCTGATGCTGCACATTTGGCTGGATTTTTCCCCGGCTTTGTAGTCTTGCTCACCTATTTCCTTTATATTTTATCAAGAATGGTACACGCATCCAAAAGACTACAGTTATTTAACTGTTATGTATTTTGGGTTTTTGCTGGTTTTTTTGCTGCCTATATTGCTGGATTTTCTATTTACTACGAAGATGGCCCTAATTTTCACGAGACTGCTCTTGTTGAACTAAAATCAGGCAAAGGTGTGGATTTATTCTTGCCAGAAAATAAATACGAAATGTTGGAAAACATAACTGCGGTAATTCAGAACGAATCGGCATCCGGTGAATATGTTTTATGTTTCCCTTATTGCCCCGGCATTATCTTTCTTGCTGATCGACCGACATTTCAGAAATATCTTTATGTGGATGATTCATTTTTGATTACACATCCCAGTTGGTTGGAAGATATGAAAGCGCAGATTGAATTGAAGAAACCTAAAGTTATCATAGTCAATGACTGGGCCATTAATAAAACTGAAATATCTCGTTTCAGAAATTGGGCAAAACCACTATATGACTATATAAATCAGCAATATTATATAAATCAACAACAGGAGAGGAAAACAAACTTTGAAAAATTTGAAATATTCATTTCCCGATGATTTATTGGTATCAATGCTAAGTTAATTTACTTTTGCGAGATGATTTTAATTTTGTCTAATTGCTTTGCCATCTCAAGGATATTCCGTTCATGTCGGTTTACGCTTGATAAACATCGCATCGCCGTAGCTAAAAAACCGATACGCTTGTTTGACTGCATGGGCATAAGCCATCATCGTTTGCTCGTATCCGGCGAAGGCGCATACCAAAGTTAGCAGGGTGGATTCGGGCAAATGGAAATTGGTTAGCATGGCATCTACACATTGAAACTGGAAGCCCGGTTTGATGAATAAACGTGTTTCCCCTTTAAATGCTTGCAATTGACCGGATAGTGCAGCAGTTTCCAATGTTCTGACCGCCGTGGTCCCTACCGCCACCACGCGACCGCCTTTGGCTTGCGCCGATCGAATTTTGTCAACCGCCAATTCGTCAATCGCGCAAAACTCCTCATGCATAATATGGTCGTTGAGATTTTCCACACGCAGGGGTTGGAATGTGCCGCTACCCACATGCAAGGTAAGATAGACAGTGTCTATGTCCATCTTTTCCAGTTGCACCAGCATGGCTTCGTCAAAGTGCAAGCCGGCGGTGGGTGCTGCCACTGCCCCTGCATTCCGGGCAAACACCGTTTGGTAACGATTACGATCTTCTAAAGAATCTGGGCGTTCGATATAAGGCGGCAATGGAATATGTCCAGCATCGTCCAATAGGTCAGTGATGTCCATGCCGATGGATTCCACATGAAACAGGTCTTCTGTCCTTCCGGTGACAAGCAGTCGATGCTTGCCTTCAATCAGCAATTCCGTTCCCGATAGCGGAGATTTGCTGGCTCGTATGTGGGCGAGGGCGCTACGCTTATCCTTGATCCGTTCGATCAGCATTTCAATTTTTCCACCGCTGGCCTTGTGGCCATAAAGCCGTGCAGGAATGACCCGGGTGTCATTAAAAACTAGAATGTCACCGGACTTCAATAGCTTGGGAAGATCGTTGAACATCAAATCCCCAAGTTCTCCCGTCTCCCCCGATAGTGTTAGCAACCGACTGGCGGAGCGTTCGGGTAACGGGGCTTGGGCGATCAGATGGGGTGGCAGATCGTAGAAGAAGTCGCTTTTTTGCACAATTTTATTAGGATTACTCGACGGCTTGATGTCGAACACATTGTGTCCTAAGAAAAATCAATACCCCAACCAAAATCCCAATCACCATCCAATCCCCAAACCTAATATACGGCGTGGAACCAGACATTGGAGTGATTTCAGCCGTGACGGAGGATTGTTCAAACATTGGGGCTTGACTGATAATTTTCCCATTTGGGGCGATGGCGGCGGTGATGCCAGTATTGGTGGCCCTAACCATAAAACGCCCAGTTTCCAACGCCCTCATGCGGGCTATTTGTAAATGTTGATGGGGCGCCATGGAATCACCAAACCAAGAATCATTCGTTAAGTTGACAAGGTAGGCTGCTTGTGGCAAGGCATTGCGGGCTTCGTCACCGAATACATCTTCAAAGCAAATAGAAGCGGCTATGGGGTAGCCGGCTGCTTGTATTGGCTCCTGCCCATTTTCTCCACGGGCAAAATCGGAAAAAGGGATTTTCAATATTTCAAACACCCACCCAAATACCTGCCGAAAAGGAAGGTATTCCCCAAAAGGCACAAGATGGCGTTTGAAGTATTTACCCGGCTTTTCGGTAACGCTAATCATGGCGTTGTAGTAGCGATTTTCGGACATATCGAGCCAGGGTATGCCGATGATGATATCCGTATTATGCGGGGCGGCTTCCTTTCTGAGATTGTCCAGCCAAACATCCTTGACTTGGTGGTAATAGGCAGGAATGGCGGTTTCCGGCCATACGATGAGCCTAGCATCCCAGTGCTGCCGGGTCATACCCGTATAAAGCTGCAAGGTGGCTTGTTGAAATTCGGGCTGCCATTTTTGGTTCTGTGGGATGTTGCCTTGCAATAATGCGACCTTGAAAGGCGGGCCGGCCGGTTGTGTCCATTGAATGCGGCCAAGCAATGCACATAAGACAATCAAAATGCCAATGCCCATCATAGCACCCCGTCTTTGCCAATCATTGCGGTCAAATATGGACAAGCTCAATCCGGCCAACAATGCAACAGCCAAACTGACTCCGTATACGCCAAGCAGTGGGGCTAGTCCAAAGCCCAGTGGCGTGTCAACTTGGCTGGAACCGACTAATAACCATGGAAGACCAGCCACAAACCAGCCCCGCAGCCATTCAAAAATGACCCATAAGATTGGGTATACCAGCAAAATTTTGATTTGCTTGCCACGATCACCGAACAGACGTAACGCCAGCCAACCAGCCAAAGCCGGATAGCAAGACAAAATCAATACGATTAAAATGGTCAGCCCGATGGCTTCAATACGGTTTGCCCCGCCGTAATGGTGCATACTGAGATAAACCCAAGAAATGCCCACCCCGAATTGTGCCACACCAAATAGAAAACCACGTGCGAAGGCTTGTAAGGGGGTCGCATTTAGCCAAGACGCAAATAATAGAAACAAACATACGGGAGCCAACCAAGGCCAGTTGTAAGGTGAAAATGCGAATGGCAGAAATAGGCCACCGAGCAATGCCAATAGGTAGGGAATTAGTCGGCGCATAGGTTGCTAATCACCCGCATAATCATCACCGATGTCATGTTCCGCAAGAATCACCAGTTTAAGCAAGTGAACCCGGCGATTGTCTGCGTGCAATACCACGAAACGGAAATGGCCAAAGTCTACTTTTTCGCCCCGACTGGGCAAATGGCCTAGTTTGTGGACAATCAAACCGCCTATGGTGTCGAATTCTTCATCACTCAAATCAGAGTTAAAATATTCGTTGAATTCATCAATGGGGGTTAATGCTTTTAAGGTGTATTCTTGGGCGCTTTTACGGAATATATACTCTTCTTCACCGAAATCGTGTTCGTCTTCAATATCGCCGACGATTTGTTCCAGCACATCTTCAATCGTCACTAAGCCGGCCGCCGCGCCGTATTCGTCAACGACGATGGCCATATGGCTGCGAGTCGCCCGAAATTCCCTCAGCAATACATTCAGGCGTTTGCTTTCCGGGACAAATTGGGCATTGCGCATGATGTCCTTAACCAGCAAAGAGCGGTTTTTCATGCTGTGGCCGAGCAGGTCTTTCACTAACAAGATGCCTACCACTTCGGTCCTGTCCTCGCCTATGACCGGATAGCGGGAATGGGCGGACTCGATCACCAACGGGAAGATGGTTTCCAGTTCTGCATCTTGGGGGACGACGACCATCTGCACTCTGGGGATCATGATGTCGCGCACCCGCAGTTCGGAGAACTGCATGACACCCTCAATCATGGACAATGCTTCGGGATCAATGACATGGCGTTTCTGAGCATCGCGCAGGAAAACGAGCAAATCTTCCCGGTCTTCCGGTTCGCCGGTCAAGAACAATCCAAGCCGTTCAAGCCAGCTACGGTGTTCTCCGTTATGTTCATCGCTCATCAATCCGCCTCTTCATAAGGGTTGGGGAATCCCAATCCGTTCATTATGGCGATTTCTTCTGACTCCATTATGACAGCCTCATTTTCATCAATGTGATCGTAACCTTGTAAGTGTAAGACGCCATGGACGACCATATGTGCCCAGTGCGCGAGAGGATTCTTGCCTTGCTCCTGGGCCTCGTTCTCGACAATCGGAGCGCAAATCAACAAGTCACCCAAAATGTCGGTCTCCACGCCGGGAGGGGCAATGAATGGAAAACTCAAGACATTGGTAGCGCCTGTCTTTCCACGATACTGGCTGTTTAATTCGGCACTTTCCCCCTTGTCCACCACCCGGATAACCATTTCGGCGTTTTCTCTGCGTGTTGCGGCAGTCGCCCAGAGCGTGAGGAGTTGTTCGGAAGGCAAGGAGGAGGGGGTTGTGCTGGCGTTTTGCAACTCAACGTGAATCATGGGTTCGCTCATAAGCCTCATAGGCAGAAACAATGCGTTGCACCAGAGGATGGCGCACGACATCTTGGGCGGTGAAGAAGGTGAAGCTGATGCCATCAATTTCGCGCAAAACCTCGATCACATGGCGCAAGCCCGACTCCTTATTGCGAGGCAAGTCCACTTGGGTGATGTCACCCGTGACCACGGATTTGGAGCCAAAGCCGACACGGGTTAAAAACATTTTGATCTGTTCGACAGTGGTGTTCTGGGCCTCATCCAAGATGATAAAGGAATCATTCAAGGTCCGTCCACGCATGAAGGCCAAGGGTGCGACTTCGATGACATTACGCTCCATTAGTTTCGCAACCCTCTCAAAGCCAAGCATTTCGTAGAGCGCGTCATAAAGGGGCCGTAGGTAAGGGTCAACTTTTTGCGCCATGTCACCGGGTAAAAAGCCCAATTTCTCGCCTGCTTCCACGGCTGGACGGGCCAGAATCAGCCGCCGCACTTCCTCACGTTCCAATGCTGCCACCGCACAGGCGACGGCAAGATAAGTCTTGCCCGTGCCAGCAGGTCCGATACCGAAATTAATATCGCATTGCTGTATGCTTTTCAGATAATTTTGCTGATTTAAACCACGCGCTTTGATAATGCAGCGTTTAGTGTGGATCAAAGCCGGGTCCACTGTCTGCGCGTCGGCTGTTGCCAGCAAGCTGTCCAAGTTGGACTCTTGCAAAGTCAGATGCACCCGTTCCGGGCTGATAATTTCGCTCAACGACGCTTCAAACAGGTTATGAATGATGCGGCTTGCGGCTTGTGCCGGTTTGGCCGAGCCTATGATTTGAAAGCGGTTGCCACGATTGGCGATTTCAACCCCCAGTCGCCGTTCGATGTGGCGCAGATTTTCATCGAACTGACCACACAGACTGGCTAGCCTTTCGTTGTCGTCCGGCTCTAGGGTGAATTGTAGATTGTTAGGA
The DNA here is from genome assembly GCA_903911305.1 of uncultured Methylococcaceae bacterium. Classification (GTDB taxonomy): domain Bacteria; phylum Pseudomonadota; class Gammaproteobacteria; order Methylococcales; family Methylococcaceae; genus Methylumidiphilus. The sequence goes on from CAIWDB010000026.1 coordinate 19,681, forward strand.
TGGCTAGCCAATGTTTAAGCAGAGATGACTTTAGGTAAATGGGAAAATTGGGCATCGTTGACTGACTCGTCTGCCAATCTGCCGCGGAGAGAGTTGGGCAGTGCCTCGGTAATCAATACATCGACGAATTGACCGACTAACTTTGGGTGTCCTGTGAAATTGACCACCCGATTGTTTTCGGTCCGCCCGCTCATTTGGGCATAATCTTTTTTGGATACGCCTTCCACTAAAACCCTTTGCACAGTATGTACCATGTTCCGGGAAATCTCGTTAGCCATCGCGGCAATGCGGGTTTGCAAGCGGGAAAGACGCTGCCGCTTGGTTTCAATGCCAATGTCGTCGGGCATTTCCGCCGCTGGGGTGCCGGGTCGGGCGCTATAAATGAAGCTGAATGACAAATCAAAGCCCAAGGTTTCAATCAGACTCATGGTCTGCTCGAAATCTTCGTCCGTTTCGCCAGGAAAGCCAATGATAAAATCCGATGATAGGCTGATATTGGGCCGCACGACGCGTAGCCGGTTGATTTTTTTGATGTAATCTTCGCGAGTGTGGCCGCGCTTCATCAAGGACAATATCCGGTTGCTGCCACTTTGCACCGGCAGATGCAAATGATCCACCAACTTAGGTATCTCCGCGTAAGCTTCAATCAGGCTTTCGGAAAACTCAACGGGGTGCGAGGTGGTGTAACGAATACGATCTATGCCCTTAATTGCGGCGACATAATAGAGCAACAAGGCAAAGTCGGCGATGTCCCCGTCGCTGGTCTCACCCCGGTAGGCGTTGACATTTTGCCCCAACAAATTCACTTCCCGAATCCCCTGCCGGGCTAGTGCTTCGATTTCCGCCACCACATCATCCACCGGGCGACTGACTTCCTCGCCTCGGGTGTAGGGCACCACGCAGAAACTACAATATTTGCTGCATCCCTCCATCACCGAGACAAACGCCTTCACCCCCTCAGCGCGAGGCTCGGGCAATGCGTCAAATTTTTCGATCTCAGGAAAGGAAATATCCATGACTGGCCTGTGTTCGGCGCGGGCTTTATCCAGCAATTCCGGCAAACGATGTAGCGTTTGCGGGCCAAACACGATATCCACGAAAGGAGCGCGTTTTTGCAAGGCTTCCCCCTCTTGACTGGCGACACAACCGCCAACGCCTATCATCACCTCGGGACGTTTCTCCTTCAAAGGTCGCCAACGACCCAATTCAGAAAAGACTTTATCCTGGGCTTTTTCGCGGATTGAACAGGTATTAAGCAGCAACACATCGGCTAGATTAGGGTCGCTGGTAAGTTCGTAGCCATGTGATGCCTGTAATACATCCCGCATCTTGGCGGAATCGTATTCGTTCATCTGACAGCCGAACGTTTCAATGTACAACTTTTTGGGCATAAAGGTAAAGCTTGAATCCCTGAATGTATGATGTGAACATTCTAACAGATTCAGGCAAATCCTTGTCCTTTGTCAAGCAGGATTAATTCCGCATCGCTAAAACCGGCAAGCCGACGCAGTTCCAAATTGAACGGCCCTCTGGCTTGGCCTTTCATGTGGCGTTCAATCAGCCTGAAATATTCCTCTTCGGGGTTCAAGCCTCGCTGCCCACAAATCCACTGGAACCAATGCGAACCCAAGGCGACATGGCCTACCTCATCGTGCAAAATTCGCTCTAGGATTTTGACGCTAGAGATGTCTCCAATGTTTTGCAGCTTGGCGATCATCCCCGGTGTCACATCCAAACCCCGTGCCTCCATGAAGCGCGGGACTAGAGCCATTCTTGCCAACACGTCATAAGCCGTTTCGGTGGCGATGCCCCACAATCCGGCATGGGCGGGCAAATCGCCGTATTCTGCGCCAAATTCCCGCAAGCGTCCCCGCAACAGTTCAAAATGCAGGGCCTCTTCTTCCGCCACACCCAGCCAATCTCGGTAATATTGCTGCGGCATGTCCCGAAACCGGTAGAGATGATCCCACGCCAGTTGTATCGCGCTGAATTCGATATGTGCCACAGCATGGAGCAAAGCCACTTTGCCTTCTGTGCTGGTCAGTTTGCGTTTGGGTAAATCACGAGGGTCAACCAGAACCGGCTTTTCTGGAAAACGGGCAGATTCTGGAGACAAAGGAGTGATTGCAACAGCACTGGTAGGAGATGTTGCGGGTGTTTCCAATTTCAAATGCACTTGCTGATGCCATTGCCAAGCTTGATGGGTAAGGCTTAGCTTGGTTTCAACATCGGGGGAGATTAGAACTTGTTCGGCAAAGGAGAAGAAATTGGGCATATGTTAAATAGTAAAGGGATAAAGGCGTTCCAGAAAGAGCTTAATGGCAATTCTACATGAGCGACTTATATTCATGAAGCGCTTAAGAATGCAAGATAATTTCCGATAAATTCTACAGGGCCGTTAAATCAATTGACGGTTTACTGCAAAAATTAATTCCAAATGAACTTGGTAAAATTTACTTTAACCTTGTTTTTTGTTGTGATATGGTAATTTCCAACAATGGATTGCTAGGCCAAGTTCATAATAATTAAAATAAAATCCACCAATATGATAATTAGTTTTGAGAGGTAGCCAGTCATGAAAAAGAATGCTCATAGCCTAATCCTTCGCATTAAAATAGCTGAGATTCTCATCGAACTTGAGAAAGTGAGGAGTGAAAATGGTGGGGATAGTCACGTGTTCCAAGCACTCAGCAAAGCGGTTTGGATGGTGAAACAATTGGAAAGGGAAATGGAGGTGTTCCCTGAAGACGTAATCACCTTGGGTAGGCAAAGTAGCGGCTATTCAGTACTGGATGGTCGGGCTTGAGTTACCCTCGTGGGTTATTGACCGGTTTGGCAAGCCCCACATACCGGGTTGTCGGTTTACATGAGGGTTTTCGTGCGTTTTTTGCCTGTTTCGATTAAGGGCAGAAGACTGGGAGCGCAACCATCCACGCTCAAGCTACAACGACAAAATCCCAGCATATTGGACTTTTAGCCGTCTGCGGATTGACAGCATCTAGCCCTAACATGGCGCTCCAGCACACCCGCGCTACGAAAAAGCAACCAATTGATATTGAAAATGCTGTAACGACCTCGGTTAACTCTGAAAGACTACGAATCATTCGATCAATGCGCCGAAGTGAACCCTTTGCCTCTCAATCTTTCGATTTTCAGGATGCATACAAATGCTTATTTGAACTTAGAGATGGAAATCGACTTGAAACTCCGTTCTATGTACACTTACAGCGTTTTCAATACCAAATAGTTACTTAATAATGAATATATGCAACATGTAGGAGCGGGCCACGCCCGCGATAAATAGCCTATTTTTGAAGACTTGGCCCAAACAATCGCGGGCATGGCCCGCTCCTACGGA